>JBKBWT010000122.1:0-16495 GCA_046314415.1 Saprospiraceae bacterium | reverse complement strand
GATGGCACGATTAATCTGGTAGGAGGGGCGCTACTCGGCAAAATGGTACCGCTGGGGATTATCCCCTTAGGCTCTGCCAATGGAATGGCAACGGAATTACTGATTCCCAAAGACGTAGCTGGAAGTGTGCAAGTGCTGCTGGAAGGAAAAATTATCGATATGGATGTGCTGGAAGTAAATAAAGAACACCTGTGTTTTCATTTAGCCGATGTCGGGTTTAATGCAAAGTTGATACAACAATTTGATGAAGCGCCCGGACGCGGTAAGCTCACCTACCTTTGGGGATTTCTAAAAACCATTTGGCAAAAAGAGGGCGTGCGTACGTTGATTCAGACGCCCAATCGGCAACTGAAGCAAAGCATTGAAATGATTACTTTCGCCAATGCGACTAAATATGGCACCGGCGCATTAATTAATCCACAAGGTAAAATAGATGACGGACAATTTGAAGCCTGTATCTTCAAGCCTTACCCGCGTTGGGAAATACCGCACTTGACCTGGCTGTTTTTTACCGGAAAGCTCGATAATTCCCGCCATATCAGAATCCTGAGCACCGCTGAAATCGAGGTTGTGCTGGCTCGTGCGCAGCCATTGCAGATCGACGGCGAGGTGGTCGGAGAAGTGAAAAAAGTTACCGTAAAAGTACACCCTGAAAAGGTGCCGGTGTTAGTGCCACAGGCCTACGGCGAATGAATATATAATATTTGCAGGTACAATTTGTAATAAAAAACGTAAGATTTAAAATAGGATGTAAAATAGATCAAATCCGATCATTCTTTTTCACCGTAGCTTGCGTCACTTCTTCCAAATAAGCGATCAGTTCGTAGGCACGATGGGCGGCAGTGTGCGCTTGCAGCACTTTTTGCCGGGCTCTTTCACCAAGGTTGCGGCGCTCAGTTTCGGAGATCGTAGTCAAATACTTTAGGGTATCTTCTTTTGATTTAGCAATTAATATTTCTTCATTAAAAGTAAATAAAGTATCCAAACCCTCCCAAAAATCACTAATAATAGGTATGCCACAAGCAGCGGCTTCAAATAATCTTACACTCGGTGAATAACCGGCAGCAATCATATCCGCACGGGTAATATTCAGAGTAAAACGTTGAGCGTTGTAAAAATAACGGTGCTGAGCCGGTGGCAAATGCTCAATGTGCTGCACATTTGCTGGAAAATCAATGCTATCAGGATAATTCGGACCGGCGATTACAAAGCGCCCTTCCTGCCACCGTTTCGCGGCGTCCAGCATCAGCTTTTTCAGAGCGGGCTGCCGATCTTCGCTATACGTACCTAAATAACCCAAATCATATTTTTTCTCCAAGTCTTCCGGGTAGTAAATATTCGGATCAACCGAACAGTACAATGCGCGTGCCATTGGTGATTTGTAATGGGTTTCTATAAAATCCAGCATCGGACCACCAGTAAATGATAAGTAAATATCATAACGCGGTATTAAGTCGGGATGTAAATATTCGTAATCATTATTCCCCAACTTACGCATGGTGACCGGTGTATCAATATCATAAAAAGCGGTTATGCCTTCCGCTACATTATTTACCCAGGTGCCAACCTTTACACCCTGCTGCACATACGAACCCACGATTACCAAATCGGCGCTTTTCATTTCCTCTTTGAATCGGGTTTTTAAATCTTCCGGGGCGCTATACAACTGAAAATCATAGAAATGAGGATTTGGTAAATCTCTATGATTTGCGTACCAGGGCATGTCTTGTTCCAGAAATAACACGCGGTGTCCCTGTCGTGTCAACTCCCGCACGAGCCCCCGATAGGTCGTCGCGTGTCCATTTCCCCAGGATGAAGAGAGTGTCAAACCGATAATAACAATATTATATTTCGTATCCATGGTTGTATTTTGTAACGCAAAACTTGTAAAAGTCGTAAATAATCTAAGCATTATTACATGCAATAAATTAATAAATAATAAACCTTTTCGGAAATTGATTTGCTAAATCATATTTTAATAAGTGCCTGTTTATCAGAGTTATAAAGATGTATTATTTGAATTATTTTACTAAGTAATTTTATAATATAATATCTTTCATGGTCGATTTTTGATGCGTACCCATCATTTCATGAAAAATCGCTTCCACCTGGGTGGCGCGATGGGCGTAGGTATGTTCACCAGTGATGCGCCGCAAGGCTGCTCTACCGATGTTTTCAGCCCGCTGAGGCGTTAAAGAAGCCAGTATTTCTGCTACTTCTGTGCCGTTATGCGCTACCAGCACCTCTTTCTCGGGTTCTAAAAACAATTCAATCCCTTCCCAGGCATCTGTAATCAGACAAGCGCTCGCGCCTGCTGCTTCAAACACACGGGTCGCCGGGGAAAAACCATTTTCTGCCATACTGTCGCGACTAATGTTGAGCACCGCGAGGGGCGTACAATTAAAAGCATTATGCTCATGCGTGTAAATATGCCCCAGGTATTTTACATTTTCTGACATCGGCTTATCATGCCAGCCACTGCCGCCTAGCAAAAAAGATTGCTGCGGTAATAATGCCGCTGGTTTTAAAAAGAATTCCTCCACGCGATGTTCGCGATCGGACAATCTATTTCCTAAAAAACTTAATGTACCCGCAAATTTTACATTCGGCTTTACAGGATGATGCGTTTCCGGGTCTAAAGCATTATATACCGGAATGCAATATTTAGCGCCTGCGGTTTTATATTTATGTACTACCGGATCGCCGCCACCGTACGTTAATACCATATCATATTTAGGTAAAATAGCATGAAAGGCATCCTGTGGATGCTCTTGCAAACGTTGCAGCGTAGCCGGGGCATCCACATCCCAGAAGATAAGGAGTTGATGTGGCTGACGCGCGTTCAGTATCTCACGTTCCAATAATTCATCAAACACCCCGACACCACTGGCTTTGATTAAAATATCGGCTTCACGCGCACCCGCTTCCAGTGCCTGTAAAGCTGCCGCTTCAGTTGCAGCATACACCACATCCTTCGCCCAGTCGGGGTCTTGCATGTCGCGATGCTGCTGGCGTTCGTAGGCATCGGGTTCATAAAAAGTAACTTCGTGACCCAATTGATGTAAATATTTTATGATGCCTCTGTAATAAGTTGCCGCGCCATTCCAATAAGCAGAGACTAAACTTGATCCATAAAAAGCAATTTTATATTTTTTCATAGCATTCATTTAGTTTTATTGGAAGGAGTATTGTTACTTTTAAGTGTAAGATCAGTGGATTTTCCTTGTAATGTAGTAATAATTTCCATCAGTTCGTCCACCCGATGTTTGCAGGTATGCCTTTTTTTAATGGTTTTCCAGCCAGATTTTGCTAGTTTTTCCGCTTTTTCTGACTTATTTAGCAGCTTTTTTAAGTGCTTTTTCATGTCTTTTTTATTATGTGCCACTAAATAATCTTTTCCGGATGTAAATAATCCCTCGGTGTCTTCCCAGGGCGAACAAATGAGTGGTATGCCACAAGCCATGGCTTCAAAGGGGCGAATGGTGGGAATGCCCGGCAAGGCTTGTACGTAAGGACGGCGCGGCACGTGCACGGTGACCTGATACTGATGAAAAATTTCCGGTACTTTATAATTTGGTAAAAAACCGCCGTAAATAATATTCGCTTTTTTTAATGCCTTTAAGGCTTTTTCCGGGTAACGCACGCCGTAAAAGGTGGCATTTAACTTTAATTCTTTAATCGGCTCTATTAAAAATTTATGTAATTCTTCGCTACGCTCCTCGTCGCCCCAATTACCGATCCATACCAGATCGCCCTTTTTCTTTACTTTTTCTTTAGTAGGTTTAAATAAAGCCGTATCGGCTGCTTCATGCCAGGTCCAGGCGCTTTTTGCCCATTGGTTTTGTAAATAAAGGTCTCTTATTACATTGCCAAACGCCAATACACCATCATAATGGGTCAAATCATAACGCCGCATTTCCTCCGGCGCGGTCACTGAACGGTGATGCGTATCATGGAATAATAATATAAAATCTTTAATTTTACGATAATCACCCATCGTTTTTACTAAATGAGGCTCATTCCATTCATGTACGATGACCAATTCGGCGTCTTGTAAATAGGTTTGTGGTTGAAATACATGAGGATCATAAAAATATACAATATTTTGAAAATCAGGAAATACATTAAAAAAGTTAGCCGCTACCTCGTCGCCAACGTCTTGTTTTAAATTGCTCAAACTCCAATTGTCACGGGGTTCAAAAACCTTTACATCATGTCCGCGTTGTAATAATTCCCGCGTGATACCCCTTAAAAAATGGGCATTCCCGTGATTCCAGCCGGATATAATGGAATGATAAAATAAATAAATTTTCATACATTAAGCATTTCTTTTGCTCCTGGTGAATGTTTTTTTTGCGCCAGTAAATATTTATAAATTTTTACATATTTATCAGCCATTGTGGCACTTGTATAATATTTAGATTTTGCGAATGCTTTTTGTGCGTATTCCTTTCTTAATGGCTCATTTTCAATGAGTTGATTTATAATATTAATTAATGATGTTGTATCATAAGGATTAAAATAAAAAGCGGCATCGCCCCAGATTTCCCGCTGCGAAGGCAGGTCTGCCAGCACCAGGGCACAACCCTGTGCCGCTGCCTCCAAAGGAGCGAGTCCAAAAGGCTCATATTTAGTAGGTGCTATAAAAATGCTTGCTTGTGCCAGTTTTTGCAGCACGGCCGCCCGATCCAATAAACCCAGGTGTTCCACACAGTTTAAGGTCTGATTACATTGTAAAACCGGGTGAAACGTATCGCCTGCTACCTCGATCTTCCAGGGAATGTGTGGGGCTACCTGGTCTAGTATTGCCAGATTTTTTGCTTCATCCCAGATGCGCCCCATCGCAAAAATGAATTCTTGTTTTGGTAAATGTTTTTCTGCTAAAAATGTAATACCATTGTGAATAATGCTGGATTTATAATCATTGCTATAATACTGTTGAAATTGTTTTAAAAAAGTTTCGGAAACACTTACTACCCAGTTTGCCGCTTTTATATTGTTATTTACTAAATCATGATAAGCTTTCCACTGGGGTGGGGGAGGTGTGCCATGTACTGCCTGCCACCAGGTGTAAACGCAGGAGTGCGCAACTACTACTACCGGGGCTTCCCACTGCAATTGTGCGTGTGCATAATGATTAAAGTGAATGATATCGGGTTTTATTTTATTTGCTAAATGTTGCAGCCATTTACCGGCTTTGTTAATATCTTCCCAGGGTTCGTCCATCCATTCCAGTTTATAAGCGCTTTCATGAAGTATAATATTGCTAGTATTTTTAATTTCTTCGTGTTAACTGGGCGATAAATGCCGCCCCATTGTGGCTAAATGTACCTGAATATCAAATGATTGCAAGCCTTGAGCCAATTCCAGTGCGTACGTCCACACACCGCCGAGGGTATCCGCCGTCATTAAAATTGTTCGTGGTAATTTAGGATTCATGTATTTTGTTTTCAGCAATATTATAAATCCGATCTAGTGTTTCAGCGACTTTAATATATGTGAGCGCACTTTCATCAAACGACGGATTATCAGCGAGTTGCATCGCCCAAAGGGCTGCGGTTCTTCCCATCCACTCATCCGGTGGTGCAATTATGATGTTTTTACTCGTTCCATGATATAATTCGGTTTGAAAATCATAAAAAGAACCATTTACATTTTTAAAACAAATGCCACCTTTGGTGCCGAAAAAAGTAGCTTCGATCACCGCGTCCTGTCCGGCGGAAACATTCCACGAACAAGTAAGCTGCGCCGAACCGTCATTTTCAAATCCGATTTGTACAGTAGCAAAGTCTTCAATATTGGATTGCGTATTACAAATTAATTTACCTTTATTGTAAAGATGGCTGCGAATATGCTTGATTTTTAAATCAGGGAATAAGTAAAATAGCATATCTACTAAATGAATGCCCAAATCCATTACACAACCGCCTCCCGAAAGCGCCGGATCATAATACCACGATTTGTCAGGACCATAGGCATTGTGAAAAATCAAATTGGCATGAAACATTTCACCAATTGTATCATGTTTGATTAATTCATTTACTTTTTGTAATGCCAGCGCATCGCGGTAAGAAAAATCTACGCCTAGTAATACATTTTTTTCGCGGGCTTTTTCTACCAATCGGCGGGTGGCTTCGGCAGTGCGCGCCAAGGGTTTTTGACAAAAAACGGGCAATCCTTTTTCTAGTGCTTGTAAAGTTTGTTGCTCGTGCAAGGCGCTCGGTGTAGCAATCACGATGCCATCCAAATCCAGCGTTAATAAATGCTCGAATGAAGTGGCAGTTTGAATATTTTCATAATGCGTTTTGGATTGATTGATAGCACTTTCTGCCGGATCAAACACCGCAGCAATCGTTGCATTCGTATGCTGGGCGATGGCTTCCAGGCGGCTGCGACCGATCCAACCTACCCCGGCAAAACCTAGTTTCGGGGATGTAATATTTGCAGCATTATGATATTTATTTGTAATAGGTGCTATTTGCATAATATTAAAAAATTATCATTAAATTTATTGCATCGTTACATAAGCTTTTACAAAACCATCGGGGCGAGACTTCAATAAATTCAGCGCTTCCGGTAGCTGATGTAATGGAAATGAATGCGTTAGTAAATGTTCGTAATGTAATGTGCCTTGCCCTACCGCTGCAATTACATTTTTTATGCCATTTATATAATGTTTTGCATCGCGCTCGTGGGCGTTAATAATATCCAAGCCGCGCCAATTCCACAATTGCACATTCACTTGCCGCATGCCATCCTGATGAAACCCAGCAATGATGAGCTTTCCACGCACGGCGGTCAACTCGCCTGCCAGATTCAGGGGCCACTCTTTGCCCGTAGCTTCAATCACACGGTCACAAAAATTACCGTTCGTAATGTTTTTTACCTGTTCAATAATTTTATAATGATCATCCAGGGGAAGGACATAATCCGCGCCTTGCTGCCAGGCAAGCTCGAGCGAGGAACTGCGTTGAGATAAAGCAATCACCGTAGCGCCTTGATTTTTAGCTAGTTCGATCAAAAGTGCACCCAAAAAACCAATGCCGATAATCGCGACCGTTTGCCCGGGTTGGATATCACTTCTGTCCAGAATATTCATCGCGCAGCCCAATGGCTCACCAGGAAAGGGTTTGTTTACTAAATAATTGGGTAATTTTATTACATTTTTTGCCTGCGTTTTATCATAATTCGCAAAAGCATGATAGGAAAGTATGGCTACCCGGTCGCCAGGCTGAATATGCTCGACGGATTCGCCGACTTTTGTAACGATACCCCAGCCTTCGTGCCCAGGATCACCTGGCTCCTGCGGATAGGTAAACCATTCCCGTCCTTCCCATTTTGGTAGGGATGAAGCGCATACGCCACATCCTTCTAGCCGCACCAGCACTTCATCGGGCGCCAGGGTAGGGGGTGTCGTTGATTGCCACTCCACTTGTCCCGGAGCGGTGATTACTGCCGTTATTACATCTGCTGATGCGTTATTTACTTTTTTGGGTGATGTTATATAATTAACGGGTTTGTTCATAATGTGCTGATTTCAAGTAGTTTGTCGTAAAAATTGATTATTGGTTAGAGCTGTTGTATTACGTTGTAGATAATGTTGTTCTAACCATTGTAATAATAATTGGATGCCTTTATTTGCAGAGACGCGGGGTTGCCATCCGGTGGCTTGTTCAAATTTTTTAATATTAGATACGTAATAACGCTGGTCGCCGGGTCGCCAGTTATCGAAGGAAACTTGTACTTTTTGAGGTAAATAGTGTTCCAATAAGGTAATTAACTCCAATAAACTCACGGAATTTTGTGGTCCGCCGCCAATATTATAGGCTTCGCCCGCGAGTTGGTGAATGTTTCGCCACGCGAGTTGAAAAGCATTTACTAAATCGGTTACATATAAAATATCCCGCACTTGTTTGCCGTCGCCGTAAATATGAATAGGTTTGCCCTGCAAGGCGCTGATGAGGAAATGCGCTACCCAGCCCTGATCTTCGGTGCCGCATTGGTGCGGACCGTAAATGCAACTCATGCGAAATACCACCGTAGGAATGCCGAAAGAACGGGCAAAATCTTTGACATACTGATCGGCTGCGCCCTTGGAGCAACCGTAAGGGCTATGAAAATCGAGCAACGACGATTCATCAATGCCGGTTTTTTTTATAAAATCTTCGTTGGGAAGGTAACGCGTGCCATTCGGATGAAAGGTCAGATGTTGTAAACCGCCATAAACTTTATTTGTAGAAGTAAATAAAAACGCAGGTGGTTTAGTTTGTTTACGTGCCGCATTTAGTAAATTAAATGTTCCTTGAATATTAATAGCAAAATCTTCTTCCGGTGTAGCAAAACTGGTGGTGACGGCTACTTGCGCTGCCAGGTGAAAAATGGCGTCCACGCCTTCTACGGCTTGTTGTACTTGATGTGTATTACGTATATCAGCTATCATAATCTGCAAATTATGTGGATGCATTTTTTGCAACCAAAGCAAATTATTTAAAACGCCCTGCCGAGATAAATTATCAAAGATTATAACCTGGTGCCCTTCGCACAATAATTGATGCGCCAAATTGGTACCTACGAAGCCTGCCCCACCGGTAATCAGTACCTTTTGCTGTTCGGCAAATTCATAATCACCGACGGGGAAACAGGGTACGGTATCTTGGATGCTTTGTGCTTGTTTTGTTTTACGTTTCATTTATACAGTTTTAAGGGAAAGAGTGGATGTAATGAAATAATTAAATAATGAAAGAATGAAGTAATTAATGGAATTAATGGAATTAATGGAATTAATGGAATTAATGGAATTAATGGAATTAATGGAATTAATGGAATTAATAATATCGTTATATGATTATAATTTGTGCTTTATTTTGCTTTTTAATTCTTTTATTAATAATTCTTCATTATTTATTATATCGTCAGCCCACGTGCAGCTAACTCCGAGCTGGCTTTATCCACCAGGTCAATGGCGATCTGCCCTTCGAGCCAGGCGGCGAGCTCTTCCAAACCTTCAGCCAGGGCAATCTGCGGCTGGTAGCCTAATATTTGCCGGGCTTTGCTGATGTCGGCATAGCAATGGCGAATGTCGCCTACACGGTATTTACCAGTAACTTGCGGTTCGATCATTTCTTTGCATAATGTTTGTTGTAATTGTCGGGTAATTTCCAGGATGGTGTAATCTTCACCACTGCCGATATTAAATACCTCATCTTGGGCAGCAGCTACTTCCATAGCCAGGCGGCAGGCACGCGCAACATCTTTTACATTAACAAAATCACGTTTTTGTAAGCCATCTTCAAAAATCAACGGGGCTTTATTGTTCAAAAAACGCGAAGCAAAAATAGCCAGCACGCCGGTGTATGGATTCGACAAAGCCTGATACGGTCCGTAAACATTGAAAAAACGCAATGCTACGGTAGGAATATCATAAGCTTTGCCCGCAATTAAACACAAGCGCTCCTGATCGTACTTATTCAGGGCGTACACCGAAGCCAGCGCGGGTGTTTTATTTTCTGGTGTTGGAATGGGTTGCAGATATGCACCATTATCATTATATAATTCCCATTCACCATTTTTTAAATGTTCAACTTTTCTGCTTGCCTGGTCATAATTAAAGCCGGCAGCATCGCGGTACATTCCTTCTCCATAAATACTCATGCTGGAAGCTACAATCAGTTTCTCAACCGGATTTTCCATTAACTCCTCCATTAAAGTAGCGGTGCCCACATTATTTACATCGGTATAATCTTTGATTTCATACATACTTTGTCCTACGCCTACGCGGGCAGCCAGATGATAAACCACGTCCACATCACGCAAAGCACGATGTAAAATGCGCCGATCGCGTACGTCGCCGATAATCAGCTCTACCTCTTTGGAAAGATATTCGGGGGCGCTATATAAATCGCCATGTACCTGCTCTTCAAGGCTATCCATTACCCGAACTTCATAACCCGCGCTTAAAAGTTCATTGGCAAGGTGCGCTCCAATAAAACCAGCACCTCCGGTGATCAGACATCGTTTGCTGCTCATGTATAATGTTTTTCATTTGATTTTAAAAATACTTTATATGGACGGGGTAATTCCGTGCTTTATATGCTATGTCCGGGAATATTATATAAATTAATCAGAATGGCTGTCCAATAAGGCGTACCATGATATTATTTATTGCGGGTTCACGGGTTGGTGTAATAAGTTGCTGAAAATGTTATATTGATAATGGGATATTATTACAATACTTGCATTATAAATGCCGTATTGAATTTGAGGTTATAGATGTTATATGTTTACTGTGTTAAATTAAAAAGGCTTGGTTTGCTGCGTAAACAGTGCTGAAAATGCCTAATATTTTGAACGATTGTTGCTACTCAAATGCTTATTAATACTAATAAGCCATTATATTCAGAGGTTTTCAAAGCTTTGTAGCTTTATTCCTCCTAAACGGAAAGAAAGGCTGACATGTTCAGCCAAGACTATTTTTTCCTGAAAACACTTGTAAAGACAGGCGATAAAAATTTAAAAAAAGAAGCCACAAATTTATTGTTAGTTATTACAATATCATAAATGTTGCTTACCTGCAGCATCTCATGATGTGAATTGAGGAGGAACCGCCTGATGACAAGCGAACTGCATCAGGCGGCAGCGTGATTAAGATAAATCACCACCGCGTGTCGGTGTGGATACACCACGACTGGGCTCCGGTTCGTCCGGTTGGTGGTCTATTAAGCCAAATTCCGGTACAAGCCCTATCCGGCTGCTTTGCCAAATGAAGGCTTTAGGTACATAGTTTTGTGAAGGTGGTGTATGCATTCGTTTATCGACGGTATGGAGGGGCGAAGGTTCTTCCCTATCAAGGAGCATTTTTATCCATGCCCAAATATGTATGGATATTGTTAACAGTGCAACAATAGCTACTGCTATCGTTAATAGCCTGAATTCAGGGGTTTGTAAAAAAGACAAGACATTTTGAGGGTCGGAAAGACCTGCAAACGCTTGCTCAACAGGTTGTAGCTGTGCATTCACCTGCTCAAACACCCAGGAACGAACGGAAAAGATCAGTGATAACATAGCGAAGGTTTTCTCCATGAATAAATAGAGCATCCTTCTTCTAACAGGCGAGTAATGTGTGCGAATTTATTTGTTTATAGTTTGGAATGCCCAACTATTAATTGGGCTTTCTTTGGTAAAGATAATATATTTTTGGCAAATGTCAAGATGTAAGAATAATAATTCTATGCTAACACTAATCCTTCAACTCTTTTCTGAAGAATCGCTCGGCATAATGCATGACCCAGGTGATGAATAACACAAAAGCAACGCCAATAAATGATTCTATAATCAGCCCCGACCCAGCCAAGGTGCCAATCGCGGAGCAACACCAGATGGTTGCAGCAGTGGTCAAACCATACACACTTCCGTTGTTTTTCAAAATGACACCTGCGCCCAGAAAGCCAATACCAGTGGCTACCTGACCGGCTACCCGTGTGGCATCTCCGGCAGTACCGTTTTTCTCCAGCAATGCCAGCGATACGACAATGTAAGCCGCTGCCCCCAGCGATACCAACGCATGGGTACGCATACCCGCATCTTTGTTTTTAATCTCACGCTCCAAACCAATCAGCGCACCGGCAATGACTGCTACGCCAAGCCGCAGTAAGAATTGTTCAAACGACATTATGTTAAATTAATGTAAACTTAAGGTAAATTTATTGTTAAGTATAAAGCTTTTGCTTGGTTTTTGTTTAACGCGAGATGTATTCTTACCAAAGGCAGTTTAACGCCTGGTAAAGGCTCATTTTATGTATAAAAATTTACTTGTTCATAATAAAAGGATAATAAGACTGGAACTTATTGCAATCGGCTTTTGTAAAAGCAACAAGTTCACTTTTCAATTCGCCAGCCATGTAATGCTTTACTAACATACCTACCTGATAAAGCTGCTACCACGGTAGCAATTGCAATTATTTTATAGCCAAAAAGCAATGAATATGAGTCAGTCGCATAAATACGGGCGGACTTACCATTTCCCTTTTTCGCCCGGCACGACGAGTGACGACCGGATTAATTATGCCTATTGGGAACAGTTGTCCAATCTGCAAAAGGTCGTACACACCGAAAAACTGGATGGCGAGAACACCTGCCTCAATCAGTATGGTGTCTTTGCGCGTTCACACGCCGCGCCTACGGTGCACCTCTGGGCGGCTTATCTGCGCGAGCGCTGGCAAATGATAAACAAGGATTTAGGAAACCTGGAGGTGTTTGGCGAAAATTTGTACGCCATTCATTCGATCCAATATTTGGATTTAGAACAGCATTTCTACGTTTTTGCCATTCGGGAGGAGGACCGCTGGTTGTCGTGGGAGGAAGTCAAATTCTACGCTGCGGCATTGGACTTTCTGACCGTGCCGGAAATAAAATTGGTAGAACCGACCTTAAAAGCTGATTTTGAAGTGGATATTCTACAGCTGGTGCAACAGGAAAGCGCTTTTCAGTCCATCGACGTCCACACCGGCAAAGCCTCCGCCATGGAAGGCATTGTCACCCGCAACGTGGAGGGCTTTTCCGTGGAGGCTTTTGCTGAAAATGTGTTTAAATACGTGCGCAAAGACCACGTCAAAACCGATGAACACTGGACTCGAAATTGGAAACGTGCCCCGCTGAAGTGGGAAATGAAGCAAAGTTGAAAGATGAGATTTGAAATTTGAAAAACGAATGATAAGAAATGAATGAATATTACCCCATTGTCCATTATCAATCATCAATTATCAATAAAAAAAATCATGTGGCAAATAATAAACAACCCCACCTGGGACAACATTTACAATACCTTCGACTGGGTGCAGGACATGGCAGCCACGCCGCAGGACGCGCTTTACCACGCCGAGGGCGACGTCGCCATTCACACCAAAATGGTACTGGAAGCGCTTTTGCAATTACCAGAATACCAGGCATTGAGCCAACAAGATCAGTATATTTTATTCGCAGCGGCTTTATTACACGATGTTGAAAAACGTTCAACGACCATCACCGAGCCGGACGGACGCATCGCCTCGCCGGGTCACGCCAAAAAGGGCGAGTACACTGCCCGACGCCTTTTGTATCAGGACATTCCCGCGCCGTTTTTAGTAAAAGAAGCCGTTGCCAAGTTGGTACGCTATCATGGCTTGCCTTTGTGGGTGTTTGACAAACCGAATCCGCAGAAGGCTTTGTTACAAACGAGTCTGGAAGTCAATACCGCGCATTTGGCTTTACTGGCAAGAGCCGATGTGCTGGGAAGGATTTGTACCGATCAAGCGGATTTATTGTACAAGATCGATTTGTTTGAAGAATTCTGTAAAGAACAGCAATGCTGGGGACAGGCACGCCAGTTTCCTTCGGATTTGGCGCGGTTTCATTATTTTCAAAAGGAGGAAAGTTATCCCGATTACGAGCCGTTTGATGATACCAGGGTAGATGTGGTAATGATAGCCGGCTTGCCGGGCGTGGGGAAAGACACTTTCATTCGAAAATACTATCCGAAAACGACGGTACTTTCACTCGATGATTTAAGACGGCAGTTGAAAATTGATCCAACGGACAAGAGCGGCAATGGGACGGTAATTCAAATGATTAAACAGGAAGCCAAGCGCCTGTTGGCAAAGCAACAACCGTTTATTTGGAACGCTACCAATATTACCCGCCAGATGCGCGGGCAATTGATGGACCTGTTTCTGACCTACAAAGCCAAGGTGAAAATCATTTACCTGGAGGTGCCGTATGAACGCCTGGTGCTGCAAAACGACGACCGCGACCATCCTGTACCACCCGCCGTGCTGGAAAGAATGATTGCCAGGCTGGAAGTGCCATCTCCCGTGGAGGCGCATGAGGTAAGGCTGGTTTTTGAATAAAGCTTAGCGTAGGTTTACAATTATAAAAGCATTTTATTTTTCACCATTGAGCACACAAAGCACACCAAGCATTTTCAGGAAGTTGCACGTCGCTGCGTGTTTGACCGGATCAAACAAACCCAATAAATCTAAGTGTACTCAGTGGGCTAAGTGGTGAAATTTAAACGAACTCGAAAATATTAGAATAAAAGTGACTTGGTCTTAATGTAAAGCGACTTGGTCGGAGTGTAAAGTGACTTGGTCAGAGTGTAAAGCCATTTGATCGTAATATAAAGCCACTTGGTTTGACTGTAAAATGACGAGAGCGAAGTATAGAGTCATTTGATCTTAGTTTAAAACTACTTGACTTGAGCGTAAAACGACGAGAGCAGAGTGTAAAGTCATTTGGTCGCAATGTAAAGTGACTTGGTCAGAGTGTAAAATGACGAGAGCGGAGTGTAAAGGCATTCGGTTTAATTGTAGAGCTATTTGACACAATTAAAAAGGAGCCTGATTGAAATACAAATTGATTTGAATGAGTTGGATTAGCCGTATTGACAGGCGGAAAGGGATCTAACGCAATATAAAAACCCGACGGGGTTCTTTGAATAAACCAAGCCGTCGGGCAGACAGAACAAATCATAACTCAGAAGTCAAAAAGCGACCCTGATTTTTTATTACATATTTTTAATAATCTCATCCCCAAATTCCGAACACTTGATTTCCGTAGCGCCGTCCATGAGTCGTGCGAAGTCATACGTCACGCGCTTGCCGGAAATGCTCTTTTCGATACCGTTGATAATCATATCGGCTACTTCCTGCCAGCCCATGTATTCAAACATCATTACACCCGACAGGATGACGGAGCTTGGATTCACCTTATCCAGATTGGCATACTTAGGCGCCGTACCATGCGTGGCTTCAAATACCGCATGCCCGGTCATATAGTTGATATTCGCACCTGGGGCGATACCAATACCACCCACTTGCGCCGCCAACGCGTCAGAAAGATAGTCACCATTGAGGTTCAAGGTAGCAATCACATCAAATTCCGCCGGACGTGTCAACACTTGCTGAAGGGTAATATCGGCAATGGCGTCTTTCACGAGAATATCCTGACCGGTCTTCGGATTTTTGAAGGTACACCAGGGACCACCGTCGAGTTCCACCGCACCATATTCGCGCTTTGCCAATTCATAACCCCATTCCATGAACGCACCTTCGGTGTACTTCATGATATTGCCTTTGTGTACAAGGGTAACACTCTTGCGATTTTGGGCAATGGCGTATTCAAACGCTGAACGAATCAAGCGCTCGGAGCCAGATTTACTCACCGGCTTGAGCCCAACACCTACTTCTGCCATCGTCTCTGCACCAAAGCGGATTTTGCGGAATTCTTCCGGGAAATTGCTTTGCAGAAATTCCAAGGTTTTCATCGCCTTATCTGTACCCGCCTTGAAGTCGATCCCGGCATAAATATCTTCGGTATTCTCCCGATAAATGACCATGTTTACCTGTTCGGGGTGCTTCACCGGGCTGGGCACCCCGTCGAAATAGCGCACCGGGCGCACGCAAGCGTACAAATCCAGCAACTGACGCACCGCTACATTCAACGAACGGATACCGCCGCCCACCGGCGTGGTCAATGGACCCTTTATTGCAATCAGACAATCGTTGATTTTTTCAATGGTTTCGTCTGGTAGCCAGCTCCCCGTTTGGTTAAAGGCTTTTTCACCTGCCAATACTTCCGTCCACTCAATTTTACGAGTGCCGCCGTATGCCTTTTCCACTGCTGCATCAAATACTCTTACTGAGGCGCGCCAAATATCGGGACCCGTGCCGTCCCCTTCAATAAATGGAATAATGGGATCATTAGGCACTAACAACTTTCCGTTTTCAATTTTTACTTTTGTACCACTCATTTTTTTGTTGTATTTTGTTAGAATGTTGGTTAGACAATGAGGCTAAACGAAATTTTCGCTAAAAAGTACGCAAATGTAGTAATTAATTCGTTTTTTGCTGGTTGGAAGCTGGTATTTTGGAAGGAAATTTTATAGAAAGGATGCCAGAAGTCAGAAGCCAGATGCCAGACGGTTTGAATCAGCTTGTACAAGCAAAAAATGATGGTTTTATTATATAAATCTGTGCCGAATTAGCTTTTGCTTTGAAGTCTTGGTTAGGAAATGAAATAGAAAATTAAGTTCTTTCGAAGAAATTTATTTTGAAATACCTAGCGTGGCGGCTGCCGTCCGTTACTGTTCGACCGGAGGGAGTTTAACGGACTAGACTTTTTGGTTACTTTCCCCGAAGGGATCACTATGTGATGGGGCAATGCCAACCCCGAAGGGATCCCCATGGGAAAGTAACAAAGAAGAAAAATCAAAGACCAGAGACCAGACAAACAAGCCTGTATTTATAAAGGCATAGCATAGAATTATTTTAGTTGGCATAAGTGTAATAATTGCCAGAGATAGAAGCAGCAGGACGGAGCAATATCCAACTAAAAACAAAAAACCTCAAACGAAAGTATGAATCCAATTTTAGATGCGAGTGGCAATTTGCAAAACGCGGAAGAACAACAGATAGAAAAATCGCTACGACCCAAGGCGCTCGAAGAATTCAGCGGGCAGCCGAAG
>JBKBWT010000121.1:2803-16504 GCA_046314415.1 Saprospiraceae bacterium | reverse complement strand
CCCGGAAAGCCGCAACGCGCTGAAGGAACATCTCGCGTCGAAGGGCGTGGCGAAGGACCAGATCGAGGCATGTGGACTGGTGCGCCATGGCGACGACATCGCCGTTTCCTATGACTGGTTTCGCGATCGGGTCATGTTTCCCATTCATAATATTGCCGGAAAAGTAGTGGCATTTGCCGGACGGATATTACAAAAAGATGTAAAAGCGCCGAAATATATTAACTCTCCGGAGACGGAAATTTATAATAAAAGCAAAACATTATATGGGGCTTATTTTGCCAAAAAAGCCATTCAGCAGCTCGATGAATGTATTTTGGTGGAAGGTTATACCGATGTAATATCGCTGCATCAGGCTGGTATTGAGAACGTTGTAGCGTCCTCTGGAACATCATTAACAGTTGACCAGATTCGACT
Organism: Saprospiraceae bacterium; assembly: GCA_046314415.1. Lineage (GTDB taxonomy): Bacteria > Bacteroidota > Bacteroidia > Chitinophagales > Saprospiraceae > JADJNW01. The sequence goes on along the minus strand of JBKBWT010000121.1, from coordinate 16,090 downwards.
TGTTAAACGTTATACATTAAATGTAATACTCTTGTATGATGGAGATTCTGCGGGTGAGAAAGCAGCAGGTAGGGGTGTAGATATGCTACTAGAAGAAGGATTGAATGTTAATATTGTTCTTTTACCTAAGGGTGAGGATCCAGATTCTTTTGGGAAAAAGGTAAGTGTAGCAGAATTTCGAGATTATATTAGGCAAAATGTTAAAGATTTAGTTTATTTCAAAGCAGCGCTTTTATTACAGAATGCCAGTTCTGATCCACAGAAAAGGGTTAAGATGGCAAATGAAATTATTAATATTTTAGGAAAGGTTCCTGATCGTTCTAAGAGAGAAATTTATATTAGAGATTGCTCAAAATTGACGGGTATTAGCGAACAAGTATTAAATGATGAAGTCAAAAAAGTTGTCAAACAACGTTTTGAAATTCATATAGCTAAAAAAGAACTAGCACCACAATCACAACAGGATATAGAAATAAAAGGCGGAGCTGCAAATCCTGAAGATTCTGATGAGAGTAAAAAAGCTACTTCAGATACCCTAGATGACAAACTGCTAGCTTCTGTTAGCGATGAGTTTCAGGAAAAAGATATTGCCCGTATTTTGATTGCTTCCGGTGGGGAAATTTATGATGCAGAACATCATATAACAATCGCGGAATATATTATAATGAATATAGACGATGTAATTGAAGAATTTGATAGTAAGCTGTATCAAAAGATTGTTAAAGAAACCATTCAGTTATTAATTGAAAAATTACCCGTTACACCGCAATATTTTATACGACATACGGATCACGCAATCAGCCAATTAGCAGTGAATTTACTGGCATTTCCATTCGATTATAGTGAAAATTGGGAAAAGCGACATGATATTTATTTATCACAAAAGCATCCCGATCAGAATTTTGATAAAGACAGTGAGCAGGCTTTGTTTCGTTTCAAGTTGCGCAAAGTGATCCGAATGTGTGAACGCAATTTGCAGGAATTAACTGCTTTGAATAATTCGGAAGATACCGAATTGATCATCAATCATTTAAAAGTGCAACAAAAACTAAATGGAATGCGTAATGAAATTGCGGATAAGCTAAAAACGGTGGTGTTGAAGTAAGTGTTATGTGAATAACAACCAAGATAACTATCAAAAAATTATTGCAATGACAGCTTCATTAGATCAAAGAATTGTTACAGACCCCAACATTGCCGGGGGTAAACCGCGTATCGCCGGGCATCGCATCACAGTGCAAAATATCGTTGTTCGTCATGAAAGGTTGGGACACAGCGCGGAAGAAATTGCAACAGATTATGATTTGACGCTCGCAGATATTTACGTGGCACTAGCTTTTTATTATGCCAATCAGGAAATTATAGAAAATGCTATTCGGGAGGATGAAATATTTATTAGAAAAATGCAAGCGGAGAATCCTTCTAAACTAAAGCTAAAGCTGCGTGAACGGGGTAATTAAATTTTATACGGATGAGCACGTTAGTAAAGCAATTGTAAAAGGATTGCGGCTCAGAGGAATGGATGTAATGACATGTCAGGAAGCAGGAATGATGGGGGCAACCGATGAAGCACATTTAGCATTTGCAGAATCGAGGGGGCGTGTTATTTTTACCCAAGATACCGATTTTATAAAGCTTCACTCAATAGGGCAGATGCACGCAGGAATAGTTTACGCGCCGCAAGGCAGAAAAATAGGAGATATTGTGAATGATTTGACGTTAATTCATCAAGTATTAACGGCAGATGATATGATAAATCAAATTGAATTTATTTAAATTACACGAATAAAATTTCAGGTTCAAAAACATTCGCTTTCAAACCTGAAACTTTAATTAAAAATATTACATGTTTCTATTCACACAATTCAAATCCTCGAACGCTTCTTTCAAGCGTGCAATCATCGTTTTCTCGCCTTCGCGCAGCCACACGCGCGGGTCGTAGTATTTTTTATTTGGCTTGTCCGCACCTTCGGGATTGCCCAGTTGTGCTTGCAGGTAGCCTTCTTTGGCTTTGTAAAAATTCTTCACCCCATCCCAAAATGCCCATTGCATATCGGTGTCAATGTTCATTTTGATTGCACCGTACTCAATCGCTTCGCGGATTTCTTCGCGCGAGGAGCCGGAGCCACCGTGGAAGACAAAATTGACCGGCGTTTTACCAGTCAGTCCAAATTTATTGCGGATGTAATCCTGCGAATTCTTCAGAATAATCGGTTGCAACTTGACATTGCCCGGTTTGTAAACGCCGTGTACATTACCAAACGCCGCCGCAACGGTGAATCGCTGGCTCACTTTGCTCAATTCCTCATAAGCATAAGCCACGTCTTCGGGTTGGGTGTAAAGCAGCGCGTTGTCCACGTCGGAATTGTCCACGCCATCTTCTTCGCCGCCAGTTACGCCGAGTTCGATTTCCAGCGTCATGCCCAATTTATCCATGCGTTTCAGGAATTCCACACAGATTTCAATATTCTCGTGCAAAGGTTCTTCCGACAAATCTAGCATGTGAGAGCTGTAGAGCGGGTAGCCATTTTTTGCATAAAAATCTTCGCTGAAATCCAACAAACCTTCTACCCAAGGTAGTAAATTTTTGGCACAGTGGTCGGTATGTAAAATTACCGGTACGCCGTACGCTTCTGCCATACGATGCACATGCAAAGCGCCGGAAATGCCACCTGCAATGGCTGCTTTCTGATCGGCATTTGACAAACCTTTACCGGCAAAAAATGCCGAGCCGCCATTGGAAAACTGAATGATGACGGGAGAATTCAGGTCTTTTGCAGTTTCAATAACCGCGTTGACCGTATTAGTGCCCGTGACGTTGACCGCTGGGAGAGCAAAGTTGTTTTCGTTGGCATAGTTGAATAATTCCGTGACCTCATCGCCGTGCAGCACGCCGGGACGGAAACGCGTAGCAGTTGTCGTTGACATGATTGAAATATTTGACGTTTGAAAGATTGACCTTTGGCAGTTTTTGGTTTGAGCGGTTCAAAGGTAATAAAAAAACGTCTCACCGAGTACAATTCGCTGAGACGTTTCGTGGAATGTTGTTACAATCAGGCAGATTGCATATCCGCTGTGGTTGGTATGACTTCTGGTAATTCGTCAATTTCCATCGCTGCCAGATATCGCTCAGCATCCAATGCTGCCATACAGCCTGTGCCAGCTGCAGTTACTGCCTGCCGATAGGTGTAATCCTGGGCATCACCACTGGCAAAAACGCCTGGAATATTAGTGCGCGTAGTGCCTGGCGTAGTCAGGATATATCCCTGTTCATCCATATCAAGCCAACCTTTGAAAATATCGGTATTCGGCTTATGACCAATTGCCACAAAAAAGCCTTGTACTGGCAGAATGGATTCAGAACCAGTCGTTTTATTCTTGATGCGCACGCCTTCGACGGTTTTTTCTCCCAGAATTTCCAGCGTTTCCGTATTCCAGTGTACGCTAATATTAGGCGTTTTTAGTACGCGCTCTTGCATAATTTTAGAAGCCCGCATTTCATCACGGCGTACTAACAACTGCACGGATTTGCACAACTTCGACAGATACACCGCTTCTTCTGCTGCTGTGTCGCCGCCGCCGACTACCGCTACATCCTTGCCTCGATAGAAAAAGCCATCACATACCGCACAGGCGGAGACACCATAATTATATAAGCGTTGTTCAGATTCTAAGCCCAACCATTTGGCGCTTGCACCCGTCGCAATAATCACTGCATCAGCGTGAATTTCTTTGCCGGATTCGTCCCAGGCTTTATGTTTTGGACCCGAAAAATCCACTTTTACAATCCGTTCATAGCGAATATCGGTGCCAAAACGCGCCGCTTGCTGCCGAAAATCTTCCATCATCTGCGGACCCATGATACCTTCCGGGTAGCCGGGAAAATTTTCCACATCGGAAGTCGTCGTTAGCTGACCGCCAATCTGTTGACCAGTATATAAAATGGGTTTTAAATTGGCGCGTGCTGCGTAAATTGCGGCAGTATAACCTGCTGGTCCTGAGCCAATAATAAGGCATTGCGTACGTTCCGTCATTTTTCTTTTTTTATTGGAATGTTAGTGTTTCTTTCCATTGGCAAAAATACACCTTCACTGTGAATAAAAAATGTAATGTAAGTTACATTTTAGTAACAAGCGAACCTCAACTGCGGTTGAACAAACAAATATTCGTCTGATTTTTGTAAGGATTTGCCGAAAAATCAACCGCTTTTAGTTAAAGTTGTTGAAATAAAAAAAGGTTTTCCGTATCTTAATTCAAATTTTATCACTCATGTTTGAATTCATTGCTTCTTTTTACCCGATTGCTTTTGCCGTCAGTGTGTTGGCGTTGCTGGGCTGGACGTATTTCAATGACTATCATTCCAAAGATTTTGGACTTTCCAAGGTTTTTAGCGTTGGTATCATTGCTTATTTATTGAGCGTTTTTGCTGCTGATGCGACGGTGGCGTTTAAGCTTGGGGTGCTCTTCCGCGACCTGATGGTGCTGGGCGTGGTGAGTTTTTTATTCAAAGCCTTTTTGCACAAGCGCGGCGTATTTGTAGTTGGCTCGCTATTGATTGCGGCAGGTTTATTTTGGTTTTTTAATGCCAAAGTTAAACCGACTTTTCATTTAAAAAATGAAAGAATTAATAGTGAAGTTATAAAGCAGTTAACGCTGGATGAAAATGGCGAATTGCTTATTGAACTAAAAGAAAAAGCGGCGTTATCAGCATTGCAAGACGAATTGCAACAATATGGCTTGACCATTGAACGTGCTTTTTACCCTGAAAATGCGGATCAGACAAATTTGGATAATTATTATGTAGTTAATGTTCCAAATAATAAAGTAAATGAAATTGGTAAAATTGAACAGGTTTTATATAAATCTGGCGTGGTAGAATGGGTAGAGGAAAATGAAGTGGTGAATGTAGCACCGACACCTACCAATCCTGCTCCGCCGGTCAATAACAAATTTGGTATCAATGATCCGGGCTTATCGCAACTATGGGGTTTTGAAGCAATGAGTGTAGATAAGTTGTATAATCATTTGATTTCCAATAAGATAAAGCCGCAACGTAAAGCTTTGATTGCTATTCTTGATACCGGGGTGGACGGCGCACACGAAGATTTACAAGCCAACTTCAAATCTACTAAAACTCAATATGATAACGACCCGGTGGGGCATGGTACGCACTGTGCCGGTATTGCCGCCGCCGTTAGTAATAATGGCGTAGGTGTAGCATCCTTTTCAACTGACAATAGCTATGTAGAAGTGACAAGTATCAAGGTATTAAACGCAATGGGTAGCGGCACGCAGCAGAGTATTATTAAAGGGATGATTGAAGCGGGTGATCGCAAAGCGGATGTGGTGTCGATGTCTTTAGGCGGATTTTCGGATCGCTTTAAAATTAAAGCTTACACCGATGCAGTAAATTATATCACCAAAGCCGGAGGAATTGTGGTCGCTGCTGCGGGCAACTCCAATCGCAATGCCAAAGATTATTCGCCGGTGAATACGCCGGGTGTAATTGGCGTAAGCGCGATTGACCGGGACTTGAACCGTGCCGTTTTTTCTAATTATGTCACCGATATTAAAATGGGCGTCGCCGCACCGGGCGTGGGCATTTACTCGACCATTCCTAACAATAAATACAATACTTTCAACGGTACTTCCATGGCAACGCCCTATGTGGCTGGTTTACTTGGACTTATGAAGAGTATTAATCCAAATTTGACTGCCCAGCAAGCTTATGAGATACTGAATAAAACCGGCAGGGATACCAAAGCGACAGGTGAGACCGGAAAGTTGATTAATCCGGTAGAAGCGTTGAAGAGCCTTCGATAGGTAGAAGGTTCGAAAGCTTGACAGTTGAAAGGTTCAAGGTAAGCTCGACGGCACTCTTGAACCTTTCAACTTGAACCCTGGAACGATTAAACGTTTAGTTTTAACAACTTATACAATAGCGCACCCTCTATCTCTTGTACTTTTCCTGGCTCTAAATCGCGCATTTCCAGTTTTTCAATTTTACTACGAATCAATCTTAAAACGGGAAAGCCCACTTTGGCGCACATTTTCCGTACTTGGTGGTTTTTGCCTTCGTGCAACTCAATTTCCAGCCAGCTATCAGGAATTTCCTTGCGGTAGCGAATGGGTGGGTTGCGTTCGGGCACTGCGGGCGCTTCCGTAAGCAGGCGCACCATTTGCGCAGGTTGTGTTTTGTACAATTTGCCCTCCACCTTGATTTCCACCCCTTTGCGCAATTCCTGCAATGCCTCTTTCGTAGGAATACCTTCCACTTGTACCAGATAAGTACGTTTATGCTGATGTTGCGGATTCAACAATTCGTGGTTGAGTTTTTTATCGTTCGTTACAATTAACAAGCCCTCGCTGTCCTTGTCCAAACGTCCGACCGGATAAGCATCTTTTGGAAATTTCTTACCCAAATCCGCCAATGTCAAATGCTCCGGCATTTCTTTGGTAAACTGGCTGAGGTGGCCGTAGGGTTTATATAATATGAAATATTTATTCATAAGCGTTTTAAAAATTTGACGTTTTTATTTACAACATAAAGAATAAGCGGTAACAAACGAAAAACGTCAAATCAAAAATAAAAATAATTACACATTAAATCTAAAGTGCATCACATCGCCATCGTGTACCACATATTCTTTACCTTCTACACCGAGCTTGCCGGCTTCTTTCACCGCTGCTTCGGAGCCATATTTGACAAAGTCTTCATATTTAATTACTTCAGCACGAATGAATCCCTTTTCAAAATCGGTATGAATCACGCCTGCCGCTGCCGGCGCTTTGTCGCCACGATGAATCGTCCAGGCGCGCACTTCTTTCTCGCCAGCAGTAAAGTAGGTAATAAGATTCAATAAGTTATAACAACCGCGAATCACTTTGTTCACGCCCGGCTCGTCCAAGCCTAGGGCTTCAATGAATTCACGGCGCTCTTCCTTACTTTCAAGTTCGGCAATTTCGGATTCAATTTGAGCACTTATCAGAATAACTTCGGCATTCTCCGGGGCGACTAATTGTTTAAAAGCTTCTGTATGTTGATTTCCATTCGCTAAAGAACCTTCATCCACATTGCAAACGTAGAGAATGGGCTTGCCCGTGAGCAGGAAAAGTTCTTCAAAAAACGGTTTTTCGTCGTCACGCAATTCCAGCGAGCGGGCGGGTTTTTCATTTTCCAAATGCTTGAGCAGGCGTTCTACCAAATCAAGATTTTTGGCATCCTCTTTATTGCCGGTTTTGGCGGAGCGGCGGAGTTTATCCACCCGCTTTTCCAGCGTTTCCATGTCCTTGAAAATCAATTCCAAATCAATGATTTCCTTATCGCGCACCGGATTAACGCTACCATCCACGTGAATGACGTTATCATCCTCAAAACAGCGCACCACATGCACAATCGCATCTACTTCTCGAATATTTGCAAGAAATTGATTACCAAGCCCTTCGCCCTTGCTTGCGCCTTTGATTAAACCGGCGATGTCCACAATTTCCACTGTCGTGGGAATCACTTTTTGTGGATTAACCAATTCTGCGAGTTTATCCAGTCGTGGATCGGGTACGGTGATGATACCGAGGTTCGGTTCTTTCGTGGCAAAGGGATAATTGGCTGCCAGCGCTTTCGCAGAAGTGAGTGCGTTGAAAAGAGTTGATTTTCCTACATTTGGCAAACCTACAATGCCTGCTTTAAGTCCCATGGTCTTTGTTGGAATATTAGAAAAATGGAAAATTTGAAAGGTTGAGCGAGTTTAGCTGGTTAAGTTTTTGGGTACGAAACCTTCTAAACTTCTCTAAACCATCTCAACGATTACAAAAAAACGCCGCAAAGATAGACTTTTTTAAACAAGATGCCAGATGCCAGACGTTAGATGTCAGACTATTTTTTGTTTATTGGGCAAGAGGCTATTGGTACATTAAAAAATTGGCAAATTAGCAAATTGAAATATGAATTTTTTAGCACATGTTTTTTTATCACAACACGATGAAGAATTATTAGTTGGCAATTTTATAGGAGATTTTGTGAGAAAATCGGAGGATAAAAACTATCCGGTTGGCGTTCAGCGGGGGCTGGAATTACACCGAAAAATTGACGCATTTACGGACAATCATATCATCGTACGGGAAAGTACCCGTTTATTACACGAGCGACATCACAAATACGCGCCGGTGCTGCTGGATGTATATTATGATTTTTTATTAGCAAGAAATTGGGAGCAGTTTTCTGAGCGCAATTTGCAAGACTTTACCCAAAATGTTTATACAATTTTAGAGAAATACCTGCCAATCATGCCACCAATATTACAGCACCGGGTACCGTTGATGATTGCCGATGACTGGCTGGTACAGTACGGAAAACTGGAAGGATTGGAATTTACGTTCAGTCGGATGAAGCGGCGCGCGAGCGAACCCAGCCATTTTGATCATGCTGTTGAAACGCTGCAAATACACTTAGAACCCTTAGAAGCTGGTTTTTTACAGTTTTTTCCAGAGGCAGTTACAGTTGCCAAGCTGTAGTACCCTTTTTACATTTGATTTTACCCTTCAAAATGTAAGGAAATCGTAAATGTTCTGGATAGTAATTTCTCCAAGACTGTAGATTCTTCGAGATTGGGATTGTAAATCAGGATGTTACCGATGCCCTGAGATACTTTAAACTCCGGGGAAAAAATAAAATACGGGAAGAAAAACTGAATTCCCGCACCCATTTCTACGGAGAAATCATTGGGTGCAATTTTAACCAAGGTTTCAGCCTGCCGCGCACGCGACTCGCTCGCCACGTCAAAAGCATATTTTACACCGGCGATTACAAAGAGTCGAATATCTTTATAAGGTGCTGATTTGTAACGCAAATGGAAAGGCATTTCAACAAAAACCGACTGCACCGAACGGTCGCTAAAGGTTTGTAGCCGCTCGTCCCGCTGATAACGAAGATTGCGCTCCACAAAAGATAATGTAGGCAAAAAGCGCAGGTCAAAATAATTACCGATTTTTAAATTGGTGACAATGCCTAAGTTGAAACCGGGACCAGTAAGCGATTCGACCCCCAGAATGCTGTCGCTGTTGATAAAATCCTTAGATCGGAAAGGTTTATAACTAGATGTATTATAACCGAGTGTAATGCCAAAGTAATAAGATTTTTGGTCAAATTCGCGGAAGTTATAACTATCCGCACCAAATTTCTGGGCATAGGCAAATTGACCAATCAGTACAAGAATAAACAGGAAAGTTACTTTTCTGCTGTATAAATCGAGCAAACGCCAAGAGTTAGTGGTATGCATTTGGATGATTTGTAACCGGTTTTTTGTAATATGTTCAGGAATTGTTCGCCTTCCGGGAAAACCTGTACGGACTCAAATAAATATTTATAAGCCCTTGGGTCTTGCGAGGTCCATCTGCCGATAATCGGCAAAATATTCTGGAAATAAAACTGAAACAACTGTTTGAACGGAAACAAGCGCGGCTTAGAAAATTCCAGTACCACCAATTTCCCGCCCGGCTTGAGCACCCGATTCATTTCCGACAGACCCTTCTCCAGATTTTCAAAATTTCGTACTCCAAAAGCAACGGTAATTGCATCAAACGTATTGTCCGAAAAAGATAAATTCTCAGAATCGCCCTGCACGAGTTCGATCACTTCCGCCAAGCCTTGCTTCGCCACTTTCTCCCGCCCGAAGTGCAACATTTCTGCCGAAATATCCAGACCGATACTCTTGTCAGGATGCAAGCGGCGCGCGGTTTCCAGCGCTACATCGGCGGTGCCGGTCGCCACATCCAGGATGTATTTTGGTTGTAATTTCTTGAGCTGGTCGATGGCTTTTTTGCGCCAGATTTTATCAATGCCAAGGGATAAAAGCCGATTCAAAAAATCGTAACGCCGGGCAATGTTGTCAAACATATTGGCAACCTGTGTCTTTTTGCTACCCGACTCACTGTATGGTTTAACTGTTTTTTCCATAAGGCTGTAAAGATAATCGTGAAGATGATATACTTCGCTTTATTTTTGTAATGAAAATTGAATTGGCGGAATGATAACAAGATTTTAGCTGGAAAGTTGGAGTAATGGTAATGGAAAGAATGGAATAGAAAGTATGTAGGGGATTGCTTATTGTTGTATTAGGTAATTTGTAAATAAAGTATTTTTACACGTATCATATAAGAAAGACCTTTATTTAATAATCCAGTGGGTTATTTATATAATTTATGATTTTATTATCCTCTAAAGTTAATTTCTAACAACACATATCGGGGTAATAGCTTGAGCGTACGCGTAATGGTGGAAATGTCATTGACAAAGATATTAGCCAGCCCCGCTGAATTACCTATGTTTTTCATTCTTAATCCAATTTTTGTGTTCCACTTTTTTATGGAATAACCAGCGTAAGCATTTACAAAGATATACCCTTGCCTAGCTTGTTGCTGATTTTGGAAAGAAAAGAATTCGTTTTCTATTCTAAATTCTACCTCTTTTTTGAAATTAAAATATAAATCCAGGTATCCACCTATTTGGTTGTACCGGAAAGTGTTGATAGCGCCGGCAGAATGTGTTCTAAAGGTATTCCAGGATGGACTTATTCCCCATGCAAAATTAAATAAGTGTTTAAAGCCAGAGCGCATCGTGAAATTAAGCGTAGATGAAAAAGACTGATTTTCCCTGTTTTCATTATTATTTAAGCTATTCGTATAGGTTGTCCAAGACAAAGTAGGTCGAAATTTAATCGTACTAAGGAGGAAAGCAATATATTGCTCTACACCGCCAGCTATCAATGTATTGTTAGTAGGAAATAAGTTTCTAATCTTTTGATTAAGTTGGCTGGTGTTTTCAAATTCATATCTGTATTGATAGCCTCCTGTACCTCGGCTAATAAGGGTATTTATAAAATAGGCAGGTGCATTATAATAATTTTCAAAATTTTGAAAACGACAATTCATGGTTAATAAATGACTACTTTCAGGTACATATACGCTCGCGCCACGCGAAAAAGTTCTTACATCCGATAGAATATATCCTTCGTAAAGGTCAATTATTTTAGGTAGTTGATAATTAAATGTGTAAGTAGCTAATAAATCCGTAGTATTGTTTTTTGAAATCATGCCAACCGATGGTAACACGTAATAAGCTGCGTAATTTTCATTTTTCTTATTGCTACCTACGGGGCTTATAATTTTTGACTGGGCATATCCCAATTTGCTTTTTCCAATTAAAACCAATATAAATATTATTTTGATTGTAATTTAAATTGTTACTCCAATCATTTGGCTCGGTTTGAATAGAATCCTGGTTATCAAAACCAGATACCAGCAACTCTTTTCTCAGAATACCCCCTAAATTAAGACTCAAACTACCTCCAAAAGCCTCCGACCAGATCATTTGTGCGTCTGTTGCTAAAGTATTCAACGGGATTTTTGCATATTGTTGCAAAATATAATACGACGTATCTTCGAAGAATGGCAAGGATAGCGGTTGATTGCTACTCCATTCAAAGTTCTGTTTTTTTTGATGTGCTGTAAATACCAAACTCCATACAAATGCTCTTTTTTCATTGATGCGTAGTGTATAATTAAATCGATTTTGAGTTGTAGTAATATAGTTTGTAAGCCCATTCGATAGAGTTATATTCGCAACATCCGCTTGGTATATATTATTCAATGTATTAACAAATGTATTTTTTTTTAGAAAATTAGAAATGACTTGTAAAGAAGACCGCGAAGATAGGTTTATTTGTAAATTTAGGTGTGCATTCCACCAAGTATGTTTATCTCTTAATACATTGTTTGATGTAATGTAGAGCGTGGAATCAAAAAGCCGATAAGTTTCCTGTGTATTTGAAAATAGCCGGGCAGTTTCCTTATCAAAATTAGACCAAGCAGTTATTTTGACCTTTTTCCAAGGATGAATCGTAAAGCGTACAGAAGCGATTGCAGCATTGTTAAATCGGTAATAGGGAGGAGCATTTTTCATACTACTATTTGCAGGAATAACCGGGGAGCTCTTATCATCTAATAGGGCATCTCTTTGAAATATACTGGCATCTTTCTCCCCTGTATCATAATAATTCGCCTCTCCAATCGTATTGAGTTGAGCCGTAGTTAGTAATTTTGTCTGTGAGAATAAGCCAAATAAACGAAATTGGTGATTGTGCCGCTGACCGTTTCCGATACCTACTTGCCCACCTGGTATTAACTGATTCTGCTTTTCTTGTTTAACTGTGATATTTATTACTTGGTCAGTATTATTAGTAAGTCCTTTTAAAAGCGGATTATCAGAGAAACGGTCGATAACTTGAATTTTATCAATAATATCTGCAGTGAGATTTTTGGACATAATCTGATAATTTTTACCGCTCATGTCATCTCCATCTATCAGAATTTTCTTTATTTCCTTGCCATTGACACTTATTTTCCCATCTTTACTGACCTCTACACCAGGAAGTTTGACTAATAAATCTTCCAAGTTATTTTCCGTTGAATCTCGAAAACGGTCCGCTATATAAGTAATCGTATCTGTGGTTTGAATGATTTTTCCGCTCTCAATTATTACTACTTCTTTGATTAATATGGACTCTTGATTTAATGAAATAAATAAAGTGTCACTTTTTATAGAGTGAACCGCAATTTTTATGGTTTCATATCCAATCAATCCTACTCTAAGTTTTAAAGAATCATTCATCTCTTCTATCTCAATGCTGAAATAGCCTTGCTCATCCGTTTCGGTAAATGCTACAATAGCCGCTGTATCCTGTTCGTTTTCATGCAAGGTTACAGTAGCAAAAACAATAGGTTTGGAGGTAGAAGCGTCTATAACTTTACCTGTGATAGTAACAGTAGTATCTTGCGGAAATAACAAATTGGGTAATACAAAAAAAACATAAAAAAAAGCAAAGATACGAAAAAAACTACTCATAACTTTTTTCTATATAATTTCTTTTTGGCATAGAATATTTAGTGTCTGAATTTCTATCTGCTTTTGACATTTGCTGGCGCATAATCTTCTCATTCTCTTTATAATCTGCATCTTTCCATTCTTCAAAAGTGACCTTTTTACCATCTGTTGGAGGTATTATTTCAATAACATCATCTGTAGGTATAGTGATAGAAGTGAATAGAAACTTAACCTCTCCAGTGATGTCAGATGCTTCTAAAATAAGCCCCGGCAACCCATGTAGTTTCCAAGGTCCATTGCTTACCTTTATTTCTTGGGTAAACCATGCCTCATAGATACGTCCTCTAAAATCAGTGGTCGCTTTTTGGCATTTAAATTTACCTATTTGTCTATATTCTTTTTAGACTTTC
>JBKBWT010000121.1:0-2793 GCA_046314415.1 Saprospiraceae bacterium | reverse complement strand
AAAATCCTTAAAATATACATGACCAATAGAGTCTTGAAAGTAAGCATCTAACAATTGCTTACCAGAGTTATCATTCGTAGTCGTAATAGTTTCATTCGGCAGCATATACCTGCCTTGGTAATCTCTTATTACTATTTTGTAAGGTCCTTTACTATGATAAAATATTGACTGTTCTTTATTGAAATACAAAACTCCTTCTCTTGGCAGTTCTATACCATTCAGATTAGTAATAACTTGATACGTTACTTTACCCTCGGGCTTCTGAGCACACATGGAACCTAAATATAAAATAATGTAAAAAAGTGTAAAAAACGGTTTCATTTTAATTTTATGGTTTATTACTAAAAAAATAAAAAGAATGGATGCTGAAAATTAATTTTCAGCATCCATTTCTAGCTTATTTTACTTATACCCTTAAATTTGAATTATTTTTTATCATTAATTCATTCACTTTATTACGTACTTCTTGAGATTGCGACTTCAACAAAGTTTCAATTTGCTTTGATATGGCTACCACATCTAAAGGCTTTTTCTCTTTTAGCATATTGTATATATTTATCCACTCCTTTGATGATGCTTCAGCATTTGGAGAATTATCGGCTACGAGAATTCCATGTATCGCTTTCCAATTCTCATATTGAATAGGATTTACTGTAATAATTTCAAATTGAGGATGCAAAAGGTCGATATTAGTTTGGTTACCCCCGCCGCAATTACCTCCGCCACTACATCTGCAAGTGCAAGAAGTCCAACCCGAGTCGCATGTACAATCACATCCATCACGGCAAGTTCCACTACAAGTACCTCCAAGAACAGAAGTTCCACTACAAGTGTGATGTAAATGCTCAGGTAAACTACCCATCATCTCCGTATCATATTCTGGAAACAATGTATGAGTAATTTTAGTAAAAGCAGAATTTATGATAAATATAATTCCTATAGCTAATGAAATACCAACAATTGCCTTTAAAGCGTTTGGTAATATCTTTTTCATGATAAAGAAAATTTAAGTTAAGAAATGATTTTAGGATGCTCTGGCCAGAAACTTTTACAAAAATAAATGACCTACTTTCTTGTAGCAATAGCAAAAATTCGTCATTTTACGGCAAAAATATCTATAATTAGTAAACATCCATTTCCTATATCAATTCATTGTATTTTATATGGAGGTTCACCCAATGCTTCATAAATCAATTTTTGATATTTAGGTGTTATCACGCCTGGTGGGAGTTCAATATTATGATATTTGAGTTTTCGAGCAAAGGTCTTATCTCCGATACCATATTCTGTATAGATTTGCTTTCTTGTTTTTACAGGTAAGTTTACTTCGTTCTTTAGTGTTGTAGGGGGGGGGGATTCAAGTTTATTTTTCATACTTTTTAAATTTTTGGTTAAATGACTATTTGGCATAAATTTAAAGAAAATAATAATTTGGTGCAAGAGGAAATTTAAATTTAGTAACTTATATGATATATCAGTAGTGTCCGGTTTAAAGTCGTTGAAAATCAACAAGATAGAAAAGTGACTAAAATAATCATGTTGTAAAAATATACAAAACACTGATTTTCAATTACTTAATAAGTGAATAAATTATAAATATTATATAAAAAAAAGTGTAACTAAATAAATTTCAAGTAATTGAATTTCAAGTAGTTATATTTAAAACAGAAGCCAAAAGTTGTAAAATTGTTCAAATCGTTTCTGATTAAAAACCTATATAACTAATTAAAAAACAAACACTTGCGAAAAAAAAATTATTTTCTTAACCGGACACTACTGATGATATATATAATTTTTATTGTGTTGTTTTTCAAATAAATGTATACTGTCAAAAATAAATTAGATGCTTTCTTGTTAGTCAACTAATGACCAACATCAGCTATGCAATTTTTTTAAACTTTCCTTACATTGTAATATATCTGTATGTAAAAAAGGTAGAAGGTCGGATACCTCATGGCTGCCGGATTAAGCAAACTGTACGAAATTTTTTCAAGATAATTAGAACTTATCCTTTGAGTTAGGTTAAAAGCACTAGGGTTCCCGCACCAAAATGATAGTGTTTAGTTTCTTAGAAGAATTAAATTGTTTATTTTTTTAAATATGTAGTTCGTGGAAAATAATCAAAAATTGTTATTTTTGAAAATGATTCCGAATAAAATTTTATATGCGGTTGCCTTCGAATTTTATAATGAAAATTGAATTGGCGGAATGATAACAAGATTTTAGCCGGAAAGTTGGAGTGGAGAAATGTGATTTCAACCTGTTACAACCCTTTTTATCCGATTGAATATGCCAATAATTCCAAGTATTCCTTTGGCAAAGCGGGTTAGGTTTTGTATCTTTGCCTGCTGCTTTGGAGCAGCGGAAAGCATCGGCTATACATGAAAGATTTGAGCATTGCGACGGCGCAATTTGAGCATAAAAGTGGGGATAAAGCGTACAATTTAGATGTCATTCGGACATTATCAGCACAAGCAGCCCAGCAAGGGGCGCAGGTCGTAGCTTTTCACGAGTGTTCGATTACTGGCTACACGTTTGCACGGCATTTGTCGAAAGCTGAAATGTTAGATTTAGCGGAATTGATCCCCGAGGGAGCGAGTACTCAACAGTTGAAACAAATAGCAGCCGAATTCGATATTACTATTCTGGCGGGGCTTTTTGAAAAAACTTCCGATGATCAATTATATAAAGCTTATATCTGTGTAAATAAAGATGGGTTAGTTGCTAAATACCGGAAATTACATCCTTTTATTAATCCCCACTTATTGCCTGGCAATCAATATGTTATCTTCG
>JBKBWT010000120.1:0-16513 GCA_046314415.1 Saprospiraceae bacterium | reverse complement strand
GTTCGGTCTCCGCAAAGGAGTTATCAGGGTTGCGGTTGAGCACCATTTTACCAATAATTTGTACCGGCACCAGTTCTTCCGGAATAATTTTAGTCGGATCGAGTAAATCAAAATCAAATTTGAATTCATCTTCTTCTTCCACAATCTGCACGCCGAGTTCAAATTCAGGATAATTGCCTTGTTCAATGGATTCCCAGAGGTCGCGACGATTGAAATCCGGGTCTTTCCCAGCTATTTTCTGCGTTTCATCCCAGGTCAGCGAATGCATGCCTGCCAGGGGTTTCCAGTGGAATTTTACAAACCGCGCTTTTCCTTCCTCATTGATAAACCGGAAGGTATGTACCCCAAAACCTTCCATCATGGCATAACTGCGCGGCAGCGCCCGATCCGACAGCACCCACATAATCATATGCATGGATTCGGGCATTAATGAAATAAAGTCCCAGAAGTTATCATGTGCTGCCGATGCCTGCGGCATTTCATGATGCGGCTCCGGCTTAATGGAATGCACCAGATCGGGAAATTTAATGCCATCTATAATAAAAAAGACCGGCATATTATTACCTACTAAATCAAAATTACCTTCTTCGGTATAAAATTTGGTGGCAAATCCCCGTACATCGCGCACGGTATCCGCCGAGCCGCGAAAACCTACCACTGTAGAAAACCGAACAAAAACGGGCGTTTTCACCGATGGATCCTGTAAAAACTTTGCTTTTGTGTATTCTTTCATCGATTCATATACCTGAAAATAACCATGCGCCGCCGACCCGCGCGCATGCACCACCCGCTCCGGTATGCGCTCGTGGTCGAAATGCGTCATTTTTTCGCGAAAATGAAAATCTTCCATCAGGGTAGGACCACGTTCGCCGGCTTTCAGCGAATCATCCGTGTGATTGATGCGAACGCCAGTGTTGGTGCTCAGATACTTGTCTTTTGAATCTTCCCGGAAATGTCCCAATTGTTCCACTTTGCTGTCATCACTTAGATTGGGGGTAGATTGATTCAATGCGTTTTTGTTCACTTTTTCAGCCATTGCGATCAGTTTTATTAATTAATTCTTTTTGGAACGGACTTGAAAAAATGGAAGTTCAGCATATGTTAGTCTTTTAACGAATAAAGTAAGAGCAGCAGCTAAGAAGAAGCTGTAAATGTGAGAGATCTGAATTAATAAAACTAAAAATAAGTCAATATTATAATATAGCCAGATTCATTGGTTACATCACTAAATAATTGGAGATATTCAGCGTTGAAATCACCATTTTCCGGTTGCCATCGCATAATACATAGGTAATGATAATAATATTATAATAGTTGGAATACCTGCTAATAAAATTCCCCAGCCAGCGTAACCGTTCCATTTGAGCCATAAGCTGCCTCCTATTATAATGGCAATGATGACAAATAAAATAAGCCAGGCCTGAAAATAACGGCTGCCATTAGTCGCAGTGGCAATGCCGCTCAGAAAAAAGTAAATGGCGATCAACGTAAGAAAACTATCAATGCCCCAGCAAATCCAAAAAAGCGTATTCATGAGATAAATTATTGGTAAGTTTAGCTAAATACATAATAACATTAGAAAATATTATAAATGCCGCATCTTTATACTGGTCACCTCGAAAAAATTTCAATCCAAGGGTCGGAGATTTCGTAGCGGCTATTCGGCGCTTGATCGTGTATAACTTGCTGCGCTACAAATTCTAATATATTTGATCTTTCTGAAAGTGGTAGTCCGGTGGCTTTCTCCCATTGCATTTCCGTCGGGACAAAAATAATGACGACACAATTCCCCCCGCCGAATTCCCAGTCCAATGGGATCACCGTTTCACCGTCTTCATACTTGATGGTGCCGCCTCGTCCGTTTTGACTGTAAGTCACTTTTTTTGACATTTACCTGAAGTTATAATATTTATTTAATTGTCAGCATCAGGATTCTCAGCATGTAAAGATTTTCAGGATTATTCGATTATTCCATCATTCCACTATTCCATCCAACAACCGCCGGTGATAATTAATCTGTCCCAAATGATAATCCAAATGCATGGCAAGATGCACCAAAAAGAATTCGGTCGTCATTTGATAACCAAATACTTCTACCGGGTAAGTTTTTTGTAATGCTTCGGCATTCAATTTACCCAGTGATTTTTCCACGGTAATAATCGTATCTTCGATCATCTGCACCAAGGTGGCTTGAGGGATGTCTTTGCTCGAAAATTCGGCTTCGCGGTCGCGCACGTAATCGGTATCACCCAATATTTTGCCAATAAAATGATTCAAATTACCCACTAAATGCAGGCATAAATTACCGGCTGAATTGGCAATGTTTTTATCAATTTTCCAGATATGATGTTCCGCCTGATATTGACTGATTTCTTGTTTGAGTTTTTCCAACTCACGGCGAAAGAGGGTTTGTAGGGTGACAATTAACATACTGTGCATTTTATGGCGAAAGATAATAAAATATGAAAATCGTTAAGCTGTTTATTTTATAATAATTATTAGTTGTAGAATAACTGCTTTAGCCAAAATATTTTATATAATGACTAAAGCAGTTCCGATTTATTATAATATTTTATTTTTTAAAATCTATTGCGCAACTTAAACCAGCTTGTAATGTATGGTTATTTTCCACTTTTATTCCATCGCCTTTAAAAATAAGCTGATTCATGTAGCCTAGCTCGAGACGCCCAACTTTCGGTATTTTATAGCCGATGGCAGCATAAGCGCGATTCTGATCCATGATATTTAAGCCGACATTTTTACCAAAATTGATCATAAACTCATCATAAACGGATAAATATAAGGATTTATCCTCAATGGTTTTACCTTTAAACGGCAGTGAAAAACGATTGAGCAAACGAAAGCGATTGGTATAAACGGCATCGCCCGGCTCATAAATATTTTCCTGTAGTACCGGCAGGTTCGACCAGCGCTGCTCCAAGCGAAAACGGCTGATCCATTCAAAACGCCCAACTTGATTTTTCAGTTGCAACTGCTCCCAGATGCGATTTTCAGGAAAAGTAGCCCTCACCGGGAAATCGCCGTAAGGATACGTTTCCACAAAACAATAGCCCAGCGTGAGCATTGCCTGCGGATTGAGGTGATAATTGATGCCCGTCCGGAGCAGGAGTTGCTGCGGATTGGTTACTAATTGATGACGCCGAAATTGCGCCTCCAGATGCAAACTCCATTTATCCGCAAATTTGTGCGTACCGAAATACATGATCCAGGCGTTGTTATTATTAGTGTATTGCCGCGCATTTTGACCTGATAGACAAATGCTAATGAATAAAAATATGGATAATGTGATGTGTTGTTTCATGATTATTTAATTTTTTAGTAAATAAAAACTCAACCCGTGCCGCATGTTGTATGTGCACAGGTCGAGTTGACAAAATTAAAAACCTCTAGTTATTTAGGAAGACCGATAAGCGACTTCATGGTATCCTTTGTCATGCGGACCCCAGAAAACCCGCGCAAAAATGCGATAAACCGTTAAGCCGCTCAGGATCAAATTCAACGCGGTAAGTGCGGTTAATAATATTTGATTTTCGTGAATATGCCCAATGATCAGGTCTTCACCGATAAAGGTAGGCGTAATGGGAAAGCCTGCCAAACCTAGACAAGTCAGCAAAAACACAAAACTCAGGCGTGGATACTCGTAAGCGTGCCCGTGAAAACGATGCAGACTCGTGGACTGATGCTCGCGTGTGAGTTTTTGTAAACATAAATAACCGACGATGGCCGATATAATAATTCCACTTAAAAATAAATAAATCTGGGTAAAATCGAACTGATCATTAAATCCGATCGATAAAGCAGTAAATAACTGATTTAAAACCACTAAAAACCAGGCATTTTGTGCACGCTTGCGTTCGGTAAATGCTTTTAAAATAGTAAAAAATCCTAATATTGCCATTGAAACGGGTAGAATGCGCAGGATAAAATCAGGAACAGCTTGCTTATTATATAAAAAATATAATCCAATAGAATAAATCGGTAAAAAGAGGGTGGCAATGCCAATTGGATTAATAAAAGCGAGCATATTACCGATTTTCTTTAATGGCAACCACAAAATATTATACATCAGGATATCCAGATTCCATTCTTTGATGGATAAAATGTAAACCGATAATTTGATTTTACCCCATAAATTATTGCTAATATTATGTTGTGGCGGAATAAAATTAAAAAATTGATCATGAATTAAATAACTTAATACCGATGGTGATACCAACAACTGATACGTTCTTAAAAAAGCATTGCCGACAAAATGAAATAAAGCCAGCGTGTGTAAACCCAGTGCGACTTCGACAAACATGATACCGATCTGCGCGATGGAAGAATATGCAATTTGGGTTTTAATGGTGGACTGCACTCGTGCAATCAGCGTCGCTACAATGCTGGTCATCAGACCAAAAGCGCCAATAATCAAATGAAAAACAAAACTATCCGACCATAACGGATGAGTGCGCAGCAGCAAAAAAACACCGATGTGTACCGACAAGGAGCCATAAAATACAGCAGTGGAAGTGGTGGGACCTTCCATGGCGCGTGGCAGCCACGAAGAAAACGGCAATTGTGCGGATTTGATTAATGCGACGATTAAAAAGATGCCGGGTATAATAATTTGAAAGGATGTTTGTTTAATAATTGTAATATGATGTGCCTGTAAATCCGCCAGCCGGGCAAAATTAATGCTTTCGCCAAAATAATGATGGCACAGCCACACGCCTAGTAATAAAGCAATGTCACCCAGGCGATATAATGATACAACTTTCAGCGCATTTTTAACCGGTAAATAACGATCCCGATAAAACGCGATTAAAAAGAAAGACGTAACGCCTAAAATTTCCCAACCGATGAATAAAGTCTCCAGGTTACCGGCAAACAGTACCAGGTTCAACCCTAAAAAGAAGAATAATAAATTATTAAAAAACCGCTTGAATCCTTTTTCCCGGTGTAAATAATAACGACTAAATATGGTGACTAAAAATAATATGGTAGAAGCAACTAAAGTGTAAACCGCCGTAATCCCATCGAAATAAAAATCAATGGTAAAATGAGATTCTTTAGCTTCATATAAAGTTAAACTTTCTACAAAAACCTTTGGCATTCCATTACTTATCCAAAAAATGGTGAATGCCAGCGCCCCTGCGAGGTAAATGCCAATGGTGGCAATGGCTACACTGAATATTGCCGTTTCTCTTTTATTTTGAAAAACGGAATCGAGTAAAAAGCCGATTAAAGGAATTAATATAAAATATTGCAATAATTGTTCCATTTTAAATCATTTTGTTATGATGTATTACATCATATTTTAAATCTCTTATATGCGTCACTTAACGGTATGCATGGATACATTTTCTTGAATGATATGTACCGGTAGATTTTCCTGCGTGGCATGGACGATATGATTGGTCTCCATTTCTTTCGCCGATTCGATCAAATCATGAATATCCTGTGTGAGATTTACTTCATCTTTAATTGGCAGATAATGAACGAATTCACCATTTTTAAAATAATAAAATTCATTCGTATCGGGATGAATGGCAGTGAGATGCACCCATTTTTTATCAAACCAGTCGTATAATTCCGGTAAGGTTTGAATGGTTTTTAATACAACATCAGGATAATGTTCAACAATAATCATTAAGCGAATCGGATCATGTACCTCAATCATTTGCAAGGGAAGTCCCGGACGCAGGTCGCCGTCGCTGCTGTTGGCTACGCCGATCAAGCCCATTACATTATGCGGTAATTTTGTCCCTGCGCCCATCTTTTGATTGTCCACGCGCGAGAAATAATATTCCAGGTTAATACCACCGCATACTGGCGGTAATGGTTTCATTACATTTAATAATAATTTTCCCTCCGGATCGGTCCGATAATCATAAGAATTCATAAAAGCGCGGCGATCCAGGAATAATCCCTGCGTCATTTGGCGATGCCCCACGAAGCAAAGCGCATTCGTGCCGTGTCCCAGTTCCGGTCGTGGCTCGAAGAAAGAAACCGACCGCTCGCGAATGGCTTTGCGCACTTTATGTAGCTCCGCTTTGGTATTGATCGAAGCAAAGCGGCGCGAACGCTCTTTGGCGTTGAGATCCAGCGCATGCTCAAATGCGATTTTATTAATCCGGTGCTTCTCTTTATTTGCCGTTGATAAAATGGACTCATCATAAAATGCCAGTTCATCGCTCGCCGTATCGTGCATGGCACCTAAGAATTGCGTTTCGTCAGGTATATATAATCCGTTGGTACTCAAAATCATGCGCACCTTGGGGTGATTCGCCATAAAGGCAAAAACCCGTGCATTTGTAGCACCAGGACGACCGCTGCATGCCCCACAATCGTGCGCACCATGATGCGGATTATTGGCGCTGCTGGAGCCATGCGCTACAACATATATCAGCGGTGCAAAATGATCCACCAAGCCAATGCCGCGCAGCAAGCTCTCCACGCGTGCCGCCATTTCCTCCACCGTAAAGCCAATTTGCAAGCCGTTTTCCTGATCCTGCGGATTTTTGTTTTCGATGGTCAGTTGCCCTTCGAGATTCATGTGGGCAAAAGCATCCGAAATCGCCGGACTCATCTTGGGTCGGAAAATATCGAGTATCAATCTCACCGCTGCCCAAAGCCCCATGGAGAGCGAAATGAGAAAACCCTCCAAAAATGTATGCGATTTTTTGCTGTGAAAGGGTTCGTGCTTACGCTTATCCTTTACATTATATTCTTTAATCAAATATTTTGGCGTAACCGGCGCCGGACAGAGTTTTTCGTAAAATTTACCGTTTTCCGGTTGAAAGAAAAATTCTACCCCAAAAAAACCGGGCGAACCCAGCGTTTCACATTCTGTATCAACGGTTTCCAAGTGTCGTCGGATCGAACACTCGCGCTCGTCAATGCAAAAAATACTCTGAAAACTTTTGGGTTTTTGCTGATGTAATAAATCTGTCTTACTACTACGTAAATGTTTGACCGCCGACATTACTTCATCATAATAACTCCATTCAAATGCTTCCTGCCACAGCGCCAGCAATTCATTGTGCTCGTTCCATTCTACCATGGCAAATAAATCCAATGGTGGCTCGGCAACATGCGTGGTCAGTGGCTGCCAGTTTTTACCCAAATAATAATCCAGATTATCAATTTCTAATAATAATTCCAGAATTATTACATCCTTTAATTCAATTTTTTTAGGATATAATATCGTGTGCGGCTGGGCTTCAAGGGTTGCCGCCATACCCGACCAGCCTCGATGGCTGAATTGCTGATCGAATAAATATTGCTCGAAATAGGCTTCATTCCCAACCACAATTTTTAATAAATTCTCAATCGTACATTGCTCTTGATCAAAGAGTAACGCTTTAGCTCTTTTTGTTTTAAAAAAACTGGTAAAACTATTACTTTCCAATGAACGAATGGCGTTGACCAAACCCTGATCTTCAAACGGAAAATGCCACAGCGCAATGCCCTGATCTAAATAACTGCATAAAATGCGAAATAATAAAGGCTGCACCAGGTTATCCAGATCAAGGTGATAACTGGTTTTCCAATGTTCGCGAAGCCTGCCGATGCGTGGGTTCTTTACACTGTCAAACGATTCGGTGAGGAGTTTTTCCTTCCACGCTGCCACATTTCTACCGCCTTCATATTCGGCTATAATCCGATCAAGAATCGCTTCTTTAATGCGCCCAATTTGATATAATTTTCGGTACTCATTCATGCTAAGGGTAACATGATAACCAAATATTTTAGACGCTTTAAAAATCGCTTCATAAAATTCCAGATGTTGAAAAGCGTGCAGCGAATTATGATGTATAAAATCCTTCAATGGTGTTTGCGAGGGCAGATAGTGTTTCAACTCGTGCAATACATGCGCCTCGTCAAAATGATGTGATTTCATTGTATTTTTTATTTAAAAGCTTAAATTTGTTACCACAAATGGCATTTTATTACCAGGTTATTTACTTTTTGTAATATGGTGACCATTGTGATTTAATTTTATTACGCCGTAGCCATTTTCTTCCGTGCTGCGAGGTGATGATTAGACGCGGGCTTATGATTGTCCAAACCAATGATTTCTACCTTGCCGCCCGACGCTTCATAATCATGTTGGAAATGATGTAAATTTTCCATTACGGAGTGATCCACCAATTTGGTATTTTTCAGATCAATGGTGACGTGAAATCCGGCAGGAATTTCCTCGAGTTTCTGCTTGATTCCCAGGAAGTTACTAAAAACAGCCGCTTTGTCAATTTCCACCAGGTATTCATTGCCTTCAAACGACACCTGCGTGGGCGCTTTGAACATCGAAGCAATCGGCGTGCCCCGCACGATATGGAAAATCATTTTCAACACAATCCCTGCGGCGATACCCACCAGCAAATCTTCAAATAAAGTAAAAAATATCGTGATCAGAAAAATTGCAAGTTGCTCTTTACCAATTTTAAACGTATTGATAAATTCTTTAGGATGGGCTAATTTGATACCCACCGTAATCAACATCGCTGCCAGCGCCGTATTCGGAATTAATTCAATCAGTTGGGTTGCCAGCAACACAAAAACCAGAATAAAGAAGCCATGGAAGAAATTTGCCCAGCGGGTCTTCGCGCCGTTATTCACGTTCGCTGAACTACGCGCCACCTCCGAAATCATAGGGAGACCGCCCAGCATCGCCGTTAAAGTATTGCCCACACCCACCGCAATCAGGTCTTTATTAGTATCCGATTTGCGTTTGTAAGGATCGAGCAGGTCAATGGCTTTCACCGTGAGCAAGCTTTCGAGCGTACCTACCAGCGTAAACATGATCACGTATTTAATAAAAATACTGGTTTGTGAAATGCCCGAAAAATCGACATTCCATTTCACGTGTTCCAGCAAATTGCCAATATGCACCAGCGCATAGGGCGGCTCGGTATGCTGAAAATCCATCATTAATTCTGCGGGAATAGCCACTAAGAGTACTACCAGCGGTGCCGGAATTTTTTTAATAAAATTATTTTTAATGTAAGGCCAGCCCATCATAATTGCCAGACTTATTACACCGATAACGGTAGCTTTGGGGTCAAGATGTAATATATAATTGGGAATATTACCCAGTAATTCAAACGGATCTTTACCTTTGGTCACAGCCGGATTAATATCCAGTAAAACCGGAATTTGTTTAGCAATGATAATCAAACCAATAGCGGCTAACATTCCGTGAATTGCCGACAACGGGAAAAAATCGGCGAATTTTCCCATTTTTAATACCCCTAATAATATTTGTAATACCCCGGCTATTACCATTGCGCCCAGCGCCAGATGCCAACCGGTTTCGCCACCGCCAAAATCCGCTACCGCGCCCGCCACAATCACAATCAAACCCGCCGCCGGGCCTTTGATGGTCAACTTTGAACCGGCTAAAAAACTCACCACGATGCCACCAATGATGGCTGTAACCAAACCCATCACCGGCGGGAAATCACTCGCTTTGGCAATGCCCAAACTCAGCGGCAAAGCCAATAAAAATACGATAAAACCAGACGTTGCATCGGTGCTGAAGTTTTGTTTCAGTCCTTCCAGTCCATCTTTGGGTAAAGTAGTTTTATTAATATTTAACATATGTTTTTTATTTAAAGTGATAAGCAGGAAGGCAAAGCATTTTTATACCATTTTAATGCATAATGGAATATTTATATTTATAGAATTGCTGATTTACAATTCTTTAAATGGTCATACTGACACCTTATTATTGCAAATTTGGTATAATACACGATTGCCAATCCTGGGAATAAAATTTAAAAGGAAATAAATAGATGCAGCAATAGAATATGAGATGCTGTTAAAGCATATTCTATTGAAAAACAACAAGTTGCCTGTTGTTTAGAACTGGAAATCAGGAGAGGAATGCTTTAGTGCAATGATATAAAATGAATAATTTAGGTAAATAAAGTGATTGGAAAAGCGAATAATAATAAGATTGTATGGAAAAATAAACCGTAGGAAAAGCATCGAATAAGGGGAGCGCAGCAGGCGGCGCAATCATGGCTTGAATCGCATGACTGTCGGGCTCTTCTAAACCACTGCCGCCGGCACCGGTCTGCCGGATTTTTGCTTCTTCAGAAAAATAACCCTTGTTACAGCCTTCCGATTCCTCCGAATATTCTTTCGTTTCGGAAATAAAATGCAGCCACTCATCACTTTGGGTGCTGGTGACTTCGCCCCACAGTCCGCTTACTGAAAAAAGTAAGGTAAATAAAAATATGTAACGGAAGTTCTTCACCAAATTGTGCTGCTTGCATTCAAAACAGCTACAAAGTTAATCCCAAACTTGATACGTGCAATAGGGGGCATCATTTTTTTAACCAACTGCTCCAGCTTGCAAATCTTGGGTTTTAGCCGATTGCCTACCGCTATGTTGGAATTTTTGTTTACTCATATTAGCATACTTAATATCTTATACGGAATAAATAATTTATCAAAAAATAAAATTTCATTCTGGTGAGTGCTGTCAAGGGATCGGGCGCGCTTGGCATAGGTGTTTTTAGAAAAAAAATTAGCTGGAATTGTTGTTTGCTGCTGTTGCAAGAAGACGTCGAGCGCCTGCTGACTACTCGTATGCGTACACCTTATAATCCATACAATGAATGAAAATAATTATTGATACCAATGTAATGTTGGTTTAATCTCCCATTGTTCTTAGTAGAATTGGATATATCAGCTTTTTTAGTCTCAATAATTTCTTATTTCTTCAATTCTATTGGCTGACTTCCTTTGATTATTTGATTTCCAAAAATATCAAATTGCCCAGGATAAATGGGAGCAGGAGGAATTAATTTTGTAGTGTCATTTACATTTGCAATAACGTTTTTAGTGTCTTGAGAATTTTTGTCATCCTCAATCCCTAATAGCTTGGATAAAAGTTCTTTAATCATAGAATTTTACTTTTAGCGTATCACTTAATTGTAGGCAATTTAATAAACTTATGCTGATTTGTCAAGAGAAAATTGAAAATACATATTTTGTCCCTCGGAAAGAATTATTTATACAATAGCTCTCGTATATTTGTTTTATTGCTATACTTTATTTAAATTTTCAACATACTTTTTTACTTTATCAATTTGATTTATTGCTAAATTAAAATAATATTTCATGTGGAAATAATAAAAAACAATAAGTATTGCTATGATTAATATTAAATAATTAGAAGGTAGCGCATTGATTTTTCCAATAAAAACAAAGAAAAGGAAAAAAACAAATAATAAAGTATATGGAACACTATAATTCCATCGGATTATACTAGGTTCATATCCTTTGATAGCCGCATTTTTCCACTCTTTAAGATAAAAAATTCTAATAATTAATTCATCAAATTTACTTATATGATGGTTTTTCTTTACTTTTTCTAATTCTTTCGTTTTTAATTTCAGAAGACTATTGATAACTTCAATTCTTTTGTCTTTGGGAATTTTCCTAAAAGCATCATTATCTGCCATTGCCTCTCTTTGACCTTCCATCCAATTAATTTTAAATCTGTAAAACACTGTTATGTATAATATAATAATTAGATAATGCCACCATTGACTTATGAAAAATAATAAGAATATAGGATTTAAATATAGCCAATATTTAGCAGATTGTCTATGGATGTTGTGAAATAGTCCTTGCGATTTTACATGTTCAAGTTCGTGATAAAAGATAAATTTTTGATGATCATTCATTTCATCAAAATCCATATGCAAGAAAATAAAAGAAGAACTCAAGTAAGCCACATAAGCTTTTGCGCTTCCTATTAACCTATTATTTTTTGTTTTTACCAAATATGCTTTAACAGGTATCGCGGTAAAGTATGGAATTAATCCTGAGTTTTGTATGATATTAAACTGGCTTGCTCTTTTTAGTATTGGATTTAAATAATCTGTATCAGTTAAAAATTCTTTCAATGGGATCTCAACTAAGCTTATAGTTTCATCCTTACCAAAAAAGTCAATTTCCACTTCTCTTAAACTATAATAAGTTGACTGGTGTTGAGAAACCGAATCAATTAAAAAAGATAATATGATATAAACTAGTAAATAAATAACATAAATCCATGAAGGATTCACAATTAAACCAACAATGCAAATTGTTATGATCGGATGATAAAAGGACCAATGTAATAGTTCGTAAATAATAAATAGAATAAATGACGTACTGATAAAAGATTTCATAAATTTTTTAACTGGGTTATTGTTTCTTCAATTGTCTCAATGGCTTCGTCTTCATTAATTTCTTCAAGATTTTCTAGTGTCTTATCTTCCTTTAACTGGCTTATTACTTCTTCCTTTGAAGGCTTATATTTTTTTAATAACTCGTACCCCTGGTAAATTGTTACCACATTAGCAATTAATTGAGTGATTTCATATACAAATTTAATTGATGTTTCCCAGTCAAAACTTGCTCCCCCTACTGGTTTTTCAATAATATTTTCAAATGGCTCTCTTTTAATCGAAGCTTGAATTATTCTGTCTGTAAATTCATCGCCTAAAAATGCAATATAATCTTGACCTTTAATGGTAATTACAGATTTGATTAATTGCTGGTTATCCATTTTGGTATAATTTTTATTAAAAATTAATTGATAAAATTTGTTTATGGTCGAAGGTAAATCTTATTTAAACAAATTACAATCTTAGGCAATAAAAAAAATAGAGACTTTCTATGTTACCACCACCAACACCCTTTCCCCACTCAACACCCACGGCGGCAAATACGCCGGTATATTACTAAACGGCAGCACTTCGGGTTTTAATTTGATACCTATTACATCCCGCATAAAGGTGCGGCGGGCTTGAATGCGTTGCCAGGTTCCAGGGTAGCGCCGGGCGATTTCATTACGTAAGGCTTCATCCGCGAGGGCGATGCCGTCTTCGATATTAATGGTATGATAATCTGTGCCGGTGGCGGGGATGACATCGACTTGTAATGCCATGCCGCTTTGCAATATAATATTACTATTTTTATAGATGGGAGAATGCACCCATTCATCCAGGTGAATGTAATGACCGGGATTGAGGTGCACGCCAAAAAACGGATCACCGATTTCATCATGTATAATATCATATAATTCACCGCCTGCGACGCCAATGCCGATGTGCTCGTACCAGCGCACCACCGCCCGGAAGTAAGGAATAGCCAGCTTTTCTAAATAATCTTGAATGCCAGCGGGCAATTCACTTTCATCGTGCACGAGCCAGCCCGCGCGGGCATTGAGCGCACCCCAAAGGCTCATCGCCATTGTGAAGCGTTCACCGACTTTCAGCGTATTCATGGAGGGACTCGGTAAGCCATAAGCCGCGCGGGTTCCGCACGTGAGCATCGTGTGCGCTGCGTGGGGCATGCCGTTGGCACGCATGAGGGTGGCGGCTTCGTACTCGGTCATGCCGGGACGAAGATTAAACAGCACATTTTTCAAGCCTTCGGAGGTGTGGCAGGCAGCAAATTCAAACACGGCAAGTTGCTCCGCTTCATTTAAAATGCGCAAACCATTCACCGGATTCATAAAAATGGCGTTGACATTTATTACATTATTATAACCGGCAATATTTCTTAAAACATCAACGATGTAAGAAGGCGTTTCAAAAATATAATCCGGCGTATCAAATTCTTCCGTGGTATAATATTTCCAACCGGCAATGCCGATTTTTTGACCTTTTATGAGACCTTCCTTATTCAATATTTGTAATAATGTTTCACTTTTACTACGGTCCTGCCCCATTAAACTAAAGGGCTGATATAATATTCGGCGAATGGGAATCGGACACAATTCGGCGTAACCCCACCCTTCATTCCCAATGAGCAAAGCCGGAGCATCATTGGGAGTAACAATCAATAACGCCTCTTCAAAACGCGGATCGTAGCCGCAGAGGTAGGTCAGATTCGCGGTATGCTCGCGGTCGGCATACATGATAACTGCCTGTAAATCTTGCATTTGCATGATTTGCCGCAATTTATCAAGCCGTGCTAAGTAAGTATTCGCGGAAACAATCGGTTCCATGGTGGGCATGCCAAAATCCGGCAGCGTGACGGGAGCAAGGTGGATGTTTTTCATGGGGTAAAAATATAAAATTGCTGACAGCAAGCTAAGTGCGCTCAACAATTTTATATTTTAATCACTTTTTATTTATTCAGCGGCAGGGCATAACCTGCCAGCACTGACAAACGTGTCATTTCTAAATCTTCACCTGTTACGCTATTGATATCATTGCCCGATTCAAAGCGACTTTCCAGAAAGAAGTTATTTACTTTTACGCCTAATCCGATAATGCCGTGTAATTCGGATGTAATAAGCGCGCGTTCCGTTATGGTACTTGTAAATGGCGCTGTTTGTAAAGTTTCGGTGCGCACAAACCGGGCGGTGGAATACGAAGATTTGCCTACGCCGCCTTTTACGTAAGGCATAATTTTTCCTTTATATAAAACATATTTTAATAGGGCGTTAAAACGCAAGCCCCACAGGTCAATATCATAATCAAGTGTTTGTGCTTGTCCGTCAATTGGTGTAAAATTTTGTGCAGTCTGTGACGAACTGCGGGCATAATTTGCTTCCAAGGCTATACTCAGCCGATTATTCGAGCGGATAATGCCAATTTCCAGTCCGGTGCCGACCGAAATACCGGGAGCAGTACTTAGTGCGTTTGGTGGATTATTATATGCATCTTTAATTTTGATAAATGGCTGATTTACACCCGTATAGAAGTAAAAATTAGTAGAAGCGCGATCTTTCGCCTTAATATAAGTCAGTTCATTTACACATTCATTATATCTTTTTACCAGTTTTGTTAAACTATAAGAATATAAAGACCGGCTAATATCGAAGTTAATTTCCAGGCAATCGGGCATGGCTTTGAATAGTTGTTCCCGATAATTATAATAATTAATTTCCTGATAATTAGCAGATTGCATGCCGGTTACGCCATATACCCGATTATTCGTATTCAGTAAATCGGTCTGGCTGTTGGGGTTGCGTAAAATAACTCGACGGAAAATTAAGGGTTCAATTGCGCCGTTGCCTTTTTGTATAAAATAATGTTGCTTGCCATCAGGATCTTCCAAAAAATATAAATTCACGCGTCCTTTTACCAATATCAGCAAAAATACAGTATCGATATCAAGTTGCACTTGCGGAATATTCGCTTCGGTTGTTTCAAATTCCAGCAATTTATCACTTTCGATCGGTTCTTTATTAATGCCCACAATGGTTCTGATATATTCTTCTTTATTATGCTGTATTTTAAATCCGGCAATATCATAATAAGTAAATGTTTCTATTTTACCGGGCGTGGTGCTGCGTTGAAAACGAATTTCCCGCGGCGTCTTTACCCATTCCCGATAGTCAATCTTTCCGTTGATGGTCTCGCCTTGCAGGGTAGTAATAGAACCCTCTACAAAATTTTTTTGCGCCTCTAATGTAAAGGATACTAAAATTAAGCAGATTGTAAAGATTTGGTTCATTAGACAGCAATTTTATTCAATTTATAAATTCATACCATTCAGGAGTATAATAAAAATATTTCCGACTCGAATTTACGGTTTTTTTAATTCATTTGCTACTGGAGGGTGGAATTGAGCTGTTAAAATTCAGTTAATTTAAAAGCCAGCTGCTTGGGTATATTTATAATTTTGATGGCTATTATTTGATCTTTATTCACACTTGTAAATAATTGTTTTAATCATGATAGTTAAAAATTTAAAATAATCAGTAAATAGTTTTGGAGGTGGATGTAGGGGCGCCTTGTTGCAAAATTTTTATTTTTGCGCCGTTTTAACATAACTTATCTGTCGGAATAAAAAAGCTAGAATGACTTTACAAGAAAAAGACGCCCGCTATCTTTGGCATCCTTACACGCAGATGAAAACCGCCGCACCGCCGCTGCCCATCGTGCGCGGGGAAGGGGCGGTGCTCATTGCGGAAGACGGTAAAACCTACATCGACGCGGTCGCTTCCTGGTGGGTCAATCTGCACGGACACGGGCATCCGTACATTGCAGAACGCATTGCGAATCAGGCGCGTACGCTAGAGCAGGTCATTTTTGCGGGTTTTACGCATCCCCCGGCGATTGAATTAGCCGAACGTTTGTTGCAAATTTTACCCTCCAATCAGGCGCGGGTTTTTTATTCGGATAATGGCTCGACAGCGGTAGAAGTGGCGCTCAAAATGGCGATACAATCCTTTTATAATCAAGGCATTGCACGGAAAACCGTCGTTGCGTTTGAAGACGCGTATCACGGCGACACCTTTGGCTCGATGTCGGTCAGCGGCGATTTGTCTTTCAACACCGCTTTTAATGATTACCTGTTTGACGTGCAGCGCATTCCGCCGCCGCTGCCGGGGCAGGAGGAGCAAAGTTTGCAGGCGATGACCAAAGCTTTAGCGGAAAACGAGGTGTGCGCCTTTATTTTTGAACCCCTGGTGATGGGCGCGGGCGGCATGCTCATGTACACCCCAGAGATGCTCGATCGCTTGATTGAAATGGCTAAAAATCAGGGT
>JBKBWT010000119.1:4408-16553 GCA_046314415.1 Saprospiraceae bacterium | reverse complement strand
GATGGCAATGTTTTTTTCTCGGACTGGACGCAGGCAACCGGCTACACCATTGGCATTCAGCATGCTAATAATATTATAACTTTTTATAAACACAACTCTACCCTGCTCAAAAAAGTCGGCAGTTTTGTTCGCTCCGGCGAAGCGGTCGCCATTATCGGCAATACTGGCGAGCTGACCAGCGGTCCGCACCTGCATTTTGAGCTATGGCATAAGGGCATTCCCGTTGACCCGGCAGAATATATTACGTTTTAAAACAGGCTTATTGTAATAATACTATAATATTAAGGTGTATTATAATATTATTTACATTTACGCTTCATTTATTTCAAGTGCTTATTCCATCCCAAATATCATGTTTTCTTTTAAGGAAATATTTGATATTCAGATTATCAATGATTAATAATCAATATTCAATTCTTTAATGCGGTAATCGGTCGCGAATCAATCCGTATAGCCAGGTACCGGCTAGTGCACTCAAAAATGTAATAATCACCACGGTAAATCCGCTGCCAATTTGCGCAAAAATAGGTCCCGGACAGGCGCCCGTGAGTGCCCAACCCATGCCAAAAAGCAAACCACCAAAAACCTGTCCTTTCTGAAAAGGGCGCTGTAGCATAGTAATTTCCTCTCCTTCAATACTTTTTAACTGCAATCTTTTTATAATTTGTACCGAAATCATGCCGACCACCACTGCTGTGCCAATGACGCCGTACATGTGAAAAGAATCCAGCCGAAACATTTCCTGAATGCGGAACCAGCTAATCACTTCGGTTTTGACCAGCACAATGCCAAAAAACATGCCCGCTATGATATATTTTAGATTTTTCATGCTATACTTTATTAAAATAATTTAAAAATAAGTGGATATAATAACTGCGTTGTTAAAAATCCGCCCAACATAAAGCAGATAGTGGCTACCAGCGAGGTCCATTGCAGCATGGCTAACCCGGTGATGGAATGCCCCGATGTACATCCTCCGGCGTAACGCGTGCCGAATCCGACCAGAAAACCGCCGATTATAAAGAAAATCAAGCCTTTAAGCGTAAAAACATTTTCCCAATTGAAGATTTGTGCGGGCAAGAGATTTTGATGTTCGGTAATGCCGTAGCCATTTAAAACCTGCATGGTATGGTCAGCAACCTGCATCGGCTCCGGATTTTTGAGTACCGTACCGGCAATGACGGCTCCCAGAATCAATCCCAGAATAAAGAATAAATTCCAGGTTTCTTTTTTCCAATCATATTTAAAAAAAGGAATATTTGCCGGAAAGCAAGCCGCACAAATATGGCGCAGATTGGATGATATGGCAAATTTTTTGTTGCCCAGCAATAATAAAATTGGTACGGTCAAGCCTAATAAAAAGCCACCGACTGCCCAATGCCAGGGCTGTTGAAGAAGTGCAAGCATACGTATCTATTTTTGAAGTTTAAACATCAAGAACGGCGGCGAAGTTACAAATTCTACTCAAAAACCAACTCCTTTAGATCGGGCTCTACCCAGAATGCCCTTGCTTCGGTCGAAAACAGCCGTTCACGGGTGTAAAATTGCAATGGAAATTCGCGGGAGGCGTATTCACTTCTCAAAAAATCATTACATAAATCAACAACATCGTTACACTTTTTTGTAACAATAAAATAATAGACGATCTTAATCCATAATAAAGTCAAGGTTTCATGATAGCCGCGCGTCGCATTATTAGGCGTACCGACTGCATTATTATAAGTAATAATACCACTTCTTAATAAACAGGTCGCTTCTGCCAGATTATAATGCGTTAAATACCAGACCGCCACTGTCAGGTGGGCTTCGTGGGTCCATGCTGCGACGGGCAGCGTTTGGTTTTGAAATTGAGCAACCAGCGTTTCAATTTTTGAAGCGGATTCAAAAAAAGGCATTTTTATAATATTTTGGTAAAAATTGCCGTAAATATTATAAAAATGCTTATTTTATTTAAATAAAATTAAATTTATTTGACCAGCGCCCGCGCATTTTCCAGTAAGTGAATAATGACCGAATGATTGCTGCGCTTGGCATCATCAAGTGGCGTACCACCCCAACGATCCACCGGGAATAAGTCTATCCCTCTGGAAATCAGATACTTCACCACTTCAATTTGATTTTCGGCAGCAGCGAGGTGTAATGCAGTGCGCCCATCATAATCGGCGCTGCTTAGGTTCACCCCCAAGGCTTCCAATCGTTTGATTTCGTCAAGATCACCAAAACTGGCGGCATAAATCAAATTGACAATCTGATTCACCCTGGCTTCGTATTTCTTGATGCGGGGATTTTTCTTATCCGTTTCGCGCGTCAGCGAATCGAAATGGTGAAAACTATATTTTTCAATCAAGCGCTCGCAAAATTCTACTCCACGCACACTGTTACCGTGTTTGTCGAGGCGCGGCGACCAAATGCTGATGCCCATCAGGTTGGGAATCACGATAAATAATGCCCCGGAGACGCCACTTTTTGCGGGCAAACCAATGCGGAAAGCAAATTCGCCGGAAAAATCGTACATTCCACAGCTCAACATCAACGCCAGGCAATGTTGTACGGTTCGTTCACTAAATAATTTCTCGCCGGTGATCGGGTTTACGCCAGCATTAGCAAGGGTTGCAGCGGCAATGGCAAGATTATGCGTGCAAGATTCAATCGAGCAGCATTGAAAATAAAATTCCAGCGTTTCGGTGAGGTCAATTCCTTCCGGGAAAGCCCGATTTTCCCGCATAAAATACGCCAGTGCAAAATTGCGATCCGCCGTTTGGCGCTCGGAAAGATAAACCGCGTTGTTGAATGACACATTTTTATACGCACAAAGGCTCCGCCAGGTATTAAAAACATAATCGAAGCGGTCGGCCATATCCCATTTATTTTTAATCAATGAAGTGCACATGATAGCGCCGGCATTGATCAGTGGATTGTGCGGCAAACCTAAAGCATTCAAAGACAATTCATTAAATGAACGCCCGCTGGGTTCGCGCCCGACGTGTTTGTGTACTTTTTCTTCGCCAAGGTCTTCGAGTGCCAGGCAATAATTAATGGGTTTACAGGTAGATTGCAAACAAAAATTGGTATAAGAATCGCCGATGGAGAAACGCTGCCCGTCAATGGTGCAAATGGAAACCGCAAATTGCTCCGGCTCTACCCGCGCCAATTGGGGAATGTAGGTAGCCACGTGTCCACCCTGATTCTTGCGGGTTTGATGATAAATATCGGTAATATCACGGCAAAATTCTTCAAAATCCGGAATCATGAGATTTTTTGTTAATGCGTTTTTCACAACAATGTTGTGACGCACCACATGCTCCATTTCCAAAGGTGTAAGAGTACCATACATCGAGCCATTCTGGCTGGCGGCTTCCAGTTCTGCGAGCGTTTTTTGCAGACGTAGGTCATCTTGCAAAATACCTTCCTTACGCAGGTACGCAAAAAGTTGCTCGGCGGCTACATAGCCTTTATTATCTACATCGAGCATCTGAAAAAGCGGACCCACATTCAACGCCGTATTTTCATTATATGCTTCCGGCAAAATTTCACTGACATTCATGATTAGGGCTGTATTATTTACAATTTATAAAATAAAATGTAAAGTTACCAATTTGTTGAAATGCTTTGGTAAGAAGCAGGTTAACGCTATCTTAATTCTTGACCATGAATGCGTCAGGGTTATGAATGCCATTTTCAATCACACCAACCTCATTTTTGGAAGGTATGGCATGGGAATAACTTTAGCGGTCAGAAGCCGGTCAATTGACTTTCTTATTATAAAAGATTGAATGACAATTTACTACAAACAAATATTTAATTTATTTCTCTAGTAAATTCAATTCGGCATAGAAAGCGTCAAAATGATCGCGACATACCTGGAAGCCTTGCTTTTGCAACAAACCGGCAATACCCCGATTGATTGCCATAAAGTGGGCATACAAAATTTGAACACCTTGATTAGCAACCACTTGTCGGGTAAAATCGGTCATTAAACTACCTAATCCCTGCTTTTGCCAGTCATCTGCAATGAGAATGCCAAATTCTGCTTTAGTACCATCGCCATCTTTTACTACCTGCACCACGCCGATGATTTGGCGTACGCCGTTGACCTTTGTTTCTGCCACAATGGTAACTTCGCGTTCAGGATTCACACAGGCAAATCGCATCAAAAACTCCGGTGTAATGGGCGGTACATAGCCGAAGTAGCGATAATAAATGGTTTCTTTTGACAAACCGGCAAACATTTCCTTGATCAGGCGCTGGTCTTCGGGTTGAATCAGCCGAAGTTTTACTGCCGCACCCGCTGGTAAATACAGGGTTTGCGCAGTTTCAACCGTCAGGCTTCTGCCGGTAACCGGGCTGGTCGCCATGCCACTGTTGTCTTTTTCTTTTTTATCCTTGTCTTTTCGGTCTTTGTCGGTGACAAATGGCTTGGTGCCGCCTTCTTTGAGAATGGGGGATTTCATAAGTCGAATGATTTTAATGGTGAATACCCACCCTTCGCCGTCGGTGCGTCAACCGCCGGTCGAAGGGGGCATTCATGGTCGGGTGATTATTATAATTTAGCTATGCTTCCATGCTGATCGTAACACACACATTTTCAATCTCTTGAGTAGGCAAAATCCAGTAACACGACTGAAGCATATCAGCATTATGATAAGTTATTACATTACTGCATAACGCTGAAAAAGTCGGTAAATGAATGCTGCAATCGCTGGTATCTGCTACCATCCAATAGTGCAGGTCAAGCTTTTCGATAAGCTGATGGGTAAGTTCCTCCGTATGATAATCGCTGTATTTTTCGGGCAGCGACTGAAGGCAATCAAAAATCCAGTCGTAAAACCGAACCTCTACAAGGTGTCCGGTCAGGTGCATCAATTGAAATCGCAGGTGATCCAGGGTAAACAGGTCATTGTCCGTCACATTTGCCCAAAGCATCAGCAAATCCATTGCCATAGCCAGATAGGGCAATACCCTGTAAAGGGTCTCCTTCATAACAACAATATTTTTTAAGTCGGATGATGTACAACTACTGAATCAATATTCCTATTGGTGTCAATAGTCGTTTGTTTGATTTACAATACAAAGTTGCAGGCAAAAACGTTGCAAATGGTAGCAAAATTTTGGCAGAAAGTTGCAATTATGTCGCAAAATGCCGCAGCGGGGGTACGCCATCACCTCATCATAGCGAGCAAATGGAGGAAAATTTGTCGCAAAAAATATTGTTAAGGCTTTACATCTAGAATTTACTAAAATTTAAAACACTGAATATCAATTTTTAAAAAGAAAAATTCAAAATTACCGCATACCGATGTGCTCAATTTAACTTTTGCTGCTTCCATTCCCGTGGAGAGTACCCAAATTCTTCGGTAAATACCTTGGTGAAGTACGCCGGATTGGAAAAACCAACCTGGAAGGCAATATCTGCAATGGTTCCCGCATTTTGTTGCAACAGTTGTAAGGCGCGTTGCAAGCGGTAGGAACGCACAAATTGACTGGGCGTTTGATCGGTGAGGGCAACCAATTTACGATGTAGTTGCGAGCGACTCATGTTCATCTCACGGCTCAATTCTTCAATGCCAAAGTCCTCATTATCAATATTTTTTTCAATAATTTGCATCAATTTTTCAAAGAAAACCTGCTCCACCGAAGGCACCTCCACCTCTTTGGGCTTGAGAATAATATTGCTACTCGTAAACTTTTTTTGCAAGTTTTTGCGGGAAAGGATGAGGTTTTTGCTGCGTGCGAGCAACTCGCGGGTATTAAAGGGTTTAGCCAGATAATCATCGGCTAAATTTGCTAAACCTTGTAATCGGTCTTCGTCGGTATTTTTAGCCGTTAATAAAATAATGGGAATATGACTGGTGCGTTCATCGGTTTTTAAATGTTTACATAAAGTAAAACCATCCATACGCGGCATCATTACATCGCTGATAATAAGGTCAGGTACCAGTGTTAGCGCCTGCTCCAGCCCTGCCTGCCCATCATTTGCCAAAGCAACAATGTAATAATCACCTAATGCCTGTGTAATAAAAAGCCGCAAATCATGATTATCTTCTACAATTAACACCGTCGGTTTATCCGCCGCTTCAGGCGTACCCGGAGATAAGCGGGGCGTTTCCCAATCGTCCAGTAAGATTGGTTCTTCCCTACGGTATATAGGCTTGGAAATCAGCACAATATCTTCTTCTTTCAAATGCGCTTTGCCCAAAGGTAGCAGTACCATAAAGGTCGTTCCCTGTCCTCTTTCGCTCAGCACGCTGATTTGCCCCTGATGCAAAGTAATTAATTCTTTTGCCAGCGCCAGACCAATGCCTGTGCCCTCAACTGCCTCATTATCAACGTTATTCACCTGATAAAACCAGTCAAAAATATACGGTAAATGTTCCGGCGGAATGCCAATACCACTGTCTTGCACTTGAATTTCCAGCGCTGGTTTTCCTTTTAAAGTCGCTTGGGCTATTTTGATACAAACGGTGCCATTGGCGGGGGTAAATTTTAAAGCATTGGAAATCAGATTAGTAAAAACTTTTTCCAGCTTGTCTGCATCAAAAAACAACAATACCTCGTCTTGCTGCGTCAAAAACTCCAGCTTTACTCCGCGATGCTGCGCCAGCGATTGAAACGCCATGGTCAAACTCCGTAAAAAAGTAATAAAATCCGACGGTGCTGCCCGCAGCTCCATTTTATTGGCTTCCAGCTTCGACAAATCCAAAAATTGATTAATAAGTTGTTGCAAACGCCGGGCATTGCGTTGCATAATATGCAGGTATTCCTGCGAACGGGCGTCGTTATTGAGCGCCAGCAATTCTTCAATCGGATCCAAAATCAGCGTGAGCGGCGTCCGAAATTCGTGGGAAATATTCGCAAAAAAACGCGATTTCAGCCGATTGGTTTCCTGCAATTGCTGCGCCAATGCCTGCTGGGCTTCGAGTAATTCCTGTTTCTTTTTACTACGATATGTAAAAAATTGATATAATATTAAAGACAAAATAATTAATACCAATACACTGACAGCCAAAATATTACGAATTAAGGTTTTTATTCTATTATCCCGTTGTAATAATGCAATCTGCTGTTCTTTACGTTCGGTCTGATATTTAGTATCCAGTTCGGCGAGGTGTGCCGCCGCTTCCCGATTTTGCAAACTATCGCGTTTTTCAATGTATAATTCACGGTAAGACAGCGCCTGCTGATACTCGCCTTGCGCCTTTTTTAATTCTGACAAAGTACCGTAAATTTCCATTTGCCGCTTGGGAATACCCAATTCATTAGCCAGCGCTAATGCCTTTAAATACTGGGTTTCTGCTAAATCATATTGATTTTTACCCATATATATTCCCGCCATTTGCTGCAATGCCGGGATAGCCCCAACCGGATCATCAATGCGTTGGCGAACTTCAATAGCCTGTTGGATGTAAAGCAGCGCCTGATCATATTCTTTTTTTCCCCGAAAAACCCCGCCAATATTGGAAAGTGACTCAGCAATCGCCCGGTCGTCCTGCAATGCTTGCCGGATTTTTAAGGCTTTAAAAAAATATTCCAGCGCTTTATCATATTCATTTTGTTTATAATAAACTGCGCCCAGGTTATTTGCCGCCGTTGCCACACCAGCTTGATTATCAAGCGCTTGCTGTTGTTGTAACGCTTGCTCGTGGTACGCAATAGACTTGTCGAATTGCCGATATTCATCATAAATCAAGCCCAGGAGCGTATAACATTTCGCAATACCCGCCCGATTTTGCAATTGCTGATAAATGCGTAAGGCATTAAACGCTACTTCCGAAGCCTTATCATATTCACCTTTTGTCCAATATGATACACCCATTACATGGTAAGAAGCAGCCATACCAATCTGAAAATCAATTTTTTGTGCAAGATTTAACGCCTCCTTCGCCAACTGTCCGGTTTTATCCGGGTTAATATTCCATTGTGCCATGGCGACTTCGTTCAATCGGTTGACGCGTGTCGTATCTGCTTGCGGGTGCGCTTCTAAAAGCTGCGTCAGGCTGTCGAGTTGCGTATTTTGCGCAAACAAAGGCAGGAAGGTTATATGCATAAACCCCAGCATTAACAAGCAGTTGCGCTGGATAAATGACTTCATTTTTCGGTGATTTCGGGAATGGTTGACTGACACGGTATTTGGGTTTAACAGAAGTTAAATTTCTATAAATTTTCAGAAAAAAGCAAGTAAGTGGATTTAGCGCGATATTTTAGCTTTGAAAAGCTATTTGGCTGCGCCAATCATATGCCCTATTAAAAACAATTATATTTTTCTTTACAAAAGCAATTAATATTAAAACAGACTTTTATATTATTCTGCATAAAATAGTCAAATTATTATACACTAAATAAACAACATGAGAATCGTATTAGGTTTATTGCTGCTGGCAAGTATATTCGGTTTTAGCGCTTCCAACTGGGTGGAGCAGAAAAAGTGGAAAGCTTATTTTGATAAAGACGAGGTAAAAGGCACTTTTTTATTATATGATTTAAAAAACGATAAGTACTTGGTTTACAACGAAAAACGCGCTAAAAAAGGCTATTTACCGGCTTCTACTTTTAAAATATTTAATACCTTGGTCGGGCTGGAAACCGGCGTAGTGGACACCAATGTCATGATTCGCTGGGATGGTGTGCGGCGCTGGAATGCCGACTGGAACCGCGATATGAAACTGAAAACCGCTTTTCAACTTTCGTGTGTGCCTTGCTATCAGCAGATTGCGCGAAAAGTGGGCGCTGAACGCATGCAAGAATGGGTAAAAAAAGCCAACTATGGCAAGATGGATGTGCAGGCGAGCAATATTGATACATTTTGGCTGACGGGGGCTTCGGAAATTTCAGCGTTTGAACAGGTGGAGTTTTTAAAACGTATTTATAAAAATGATTTACCTTTTTCGGAAAATACGGTGGCGCAACTAAAAAATATCATGATTGCCGAACGTAAAGAAGATTATGTACTGCGGGCAAAAACAGGCTGGACGACGCAAGGCAAGCAGAATATTGGCTGGTACGTGGGTTATGTTGAAAAATCCGATAATGTGTATTTCTTTGCCCTGAATATTCAGAATAAAATACGCAAGCGGGGCAGCGGCAATTTTGGTCCGGCGCGGAAAGGCATTACTGATAAGATTTTAAAGGAATTAAAAATTCTTTAAGTGATGAATTCATTGATTATTGACAATTGATAATTTTATAATAATTGGTTAGGCAATGATTCATGTGATGTAAAAACCAGATTAATTTGGAATCAAACACTCATATTATTACCTTTTTTTATTAAAATGTAAAATAATCAATTGTAAATTATAAATCAACATCAACCTCCCCGTGATATGAAAACAGCCATTATCCTTGGTGCAACGGGCTTGACCGGCTCGCAATTACTCGATTTATTATTACAAGATACGCGATTTAGCACTGTTAAAATTCTGGTGCGCCGCACGGTGGGTTTTACCCATCCAAAACTCAAGGAACATATTGTAGATTTTGACCAACCCAAATACTGGAGCTCAATTGTGACGGGCGATGTGCTGTTTTCAACACTGGGCACTACGCTGAAAAAAGCGGGTAGTCAGGAAGCGCAATATGAAGTGGATTATAATTATCAATATCAAGTCGCAGAAATAGCGGCGCGAAATGGAGTACCCACGTATGTGCTGGTATCCGCCTCCGGTGCCAATGAAAATTCCCCGTTTTTTTACCTGCGTACCAAAGGCGAACTAGACCAAGCGGTGCAGCGCCTGCGCTTTCGCAGAATCAATATCATGCGCCCCGGCTTTCTGGATGGCGACCGTAAAGAATCGCGGGCGATGGAAAAACTGGGGTTAAAAACCATTAAAGCCTTGAATAACTGGGGATTATTGCACAATTTTCGCCCGATTCATGTGCGGCAACTGGCGCGGATCATGATTGAAATTGCCTTTGAAGAAACCATCGGGGTAAAAATTTATGAAGCGGCAGAACTTTTAGCCTTTCCCGAACATTCTGCCTAGACTAAATCAGTACAATGAACACCTCCAACTCCCTGCGGGCGCGCGTCAATGCTTCACCGCGTTTAAAAAATTTTTTAATACTCGGCTTTCTCAGTATTATATGGGGCAGCAGTTTTATTTTGATCAAAAAAAGCCTGGAAGTGTATGCACCCTTGCAGGTGGCACTGCTCCGCCAATCATTTTCGGCGTCGGCATTCCTGCCGTTTTTATTATATCATTGGCGTAAAGTAGATGTAAAAAGATTACATTTTTATTTACTCATTGGGTTATGCGGCAGCGCCATTCCCTCGTTTTTATTCGCTTTTGCGCAGCAGCATATCAGTAGTTCCGTAGCTGGAATATTAAATTCTTTGGTGCCTTTATTTACTTTATTATTAGGATTAATCATATTTCAGGCAAAATTTATCGGTTCCAAGTTAATCGGGGTGTTGCTAGGGCTGGCGGGCGCTTCGGTGCTCATTTTTGCCGGAGATGGACAGGGTTTAAAAGGCGATATTTTTTATTCCTTTTTAATTGTGCTCGCCACCATTTGCTACGCCATCAATGCCAATCTGGTTGCCAGCGTTTTTCGCGATTTAACTTCCCTGGAAATCAGCATGGTAGGCTTTACGATGGTCGGCGTGCCATCCTTTATTTACCTGGCTTCGGGCACCAATTTTTTTCAGGTGATGTACATGCATCCGCAAGCCTGGGAAGCGCTGGGCTATGTCGCTTTTCTCGCCCTCATAGGCACGGTACTGGCTACCATCATTTACTTCAAATTAATTCAGCAAACCAATCCGGTTTTTGCGTCCACCACGGCTTATCTGATGCCCCTGGTATCGGTGATTTGGGGCGTACTCGACGGCGAGGCAGTGGGCTGGCAGCATTTGCTAGGTATGGTGTTGATTCTGGGGGGCGTGTATCTGAGTAGAAAATAATCTTACAATTCTATTTAGTTTAATATAATCTATAACTCGTATTTACCTGTTGATTAGCACATTAAAATTTTGAATCGTAATCAAGTGATTACCAAAAACATTTCTCCTGCCACGCTGTTTATCTTTCAATTATTATTGAAAATAATGAAAGTAAAATGATTTATTTCCGTCTTCCCAAGGTGGAGCAAGTCTCACTCTTCTTAAAAAATCAAGCGGCATTGCCTTACACGTATGCGCCCGTCCGCCAAACCGCACAAGCGCAAGAGCGTGCCGTTCCGCATTATGATAATGACCGGTTGAAACTCATCATTGGCAGCGGCGAAGCCGACTTCCAACGTGCTAAAATTGCCATTCAACATTGGAAAATGTTTCCTGAAAGCTGGACGCGCATTCTGCCCCAGCATGCTCCTATCCAACCCGATACGACCGTGGCGATGCATGCCCGTTTCCTCGGCGTGTGGTGGCGCAATGCTTGTCGCATTGTTTATGTTGTTGACGAGCCCGAGCGTTATGGCTTTGCCTACGGGACGCTGCCGGGGCACGTCGAAGCAGGCGAAGAACTTTTCCTGGTCTTCAAAGACGAAGTCGGAAATGTTTGGTACGAAATCAAGGCATTTTCCCGTCCCCGGCATTGGCTCGCCAAAATCGGCTACCCCATCATTCGC
The DNA here is from genome assembly GCA_046314415.1 of Saprospiraceae bacterium. Taxonomy (GTDB): domain Bacteria; phylum Bacteroidota; class Bacteroidia; order Chitinophagales; family Saprospiraceae; genus JADJNW01. Next base: position 4,988 of record JBKBWT010000119.1, on the reverse strand, counting down.
TTATTACAAGCCCGCTTCCGACGGGACTCAGCAGTACAAATGCGCGCTATTTGCAATCTATAAATTTCCCAGCATGTATGTAACAATTTCCCATCGGAATATCATAGTGATCGGGACTGTGATATGGCTTATCTTATTAATTGTACAATTTACCACCTTTTATCAGGAAGCTTGGGCGCGGCTGATCCTGGCGTTGGCAGCATTGGTATGGTTGCCACTGGCGCTACCGCTCGTTTCCACCCGAAATGTTTTATTGGAGCAATTATTATATCATTTATTATTACCCGCGGCAGCCTTACTTGCCTTTGCTTTGTTTCTACCAGCCGGTAGCATCGCCGCTTTATTTACATTGCCCTGGTTTTTATTCACCTTATTAATCAGCTTGCGCGGCATTATTTACTTTTCCCAAAACGCGCAGTCACCGCCAGCCGTACTTGCCATCGCGGCAGCACACGTGTTTTTGTCCATCGGCGGCGCGTGGACACTGGCGGATCGGCTAGGCTGGCAGCCCTTGGGCTTCGACCCGGCAATTGTCTTACTCACGGGTGTGCATTTTCATTATGCCGGCTTTATATTCCCC
>JBKBWT010000119.1:0-4398 GCA_046314415.1 Saprospiraceae bacterium | reverse complement strand
ATCGGGTTGGCAACTTTACAACACCCTTCCTTTTTATTAAAAACCAGCAGTTGGCTAGCCATCATGGCGATACCTTTAACCGCCGCAGGCATCACCCTCACGCAATGGTATCAATCTTCAACGCTGGAAATCATCGCTGCTGCGACGGTCACCCTCGCCGGTGCGGGCACGGCGCTGGGTTACTGGAATTTTATTATAAAAAAGCGGATCACCGGGTGGGTTAAAGCGCTCTGGCTAACACTGGCACTGGCATTGCTGACCAGCATGATGTTGGCTTTACTATACGCGCTGCGCTTCTGGTTCATCACCGAGTGGCTCAGCATTCCCGCCATGCGCGCTTTGCACGGCACCCTGAACGCCCTCCTCGTAAGCGGCGGGGGATTACTGGGTTGGCACATATATACGACCAAGTCCAGGGCAAGGACGTCCTAATCTCCGTTCTGTTGTAAAAATTTAACATACTGATTTACAATAACTTGAACAGCAGCAACCACCTTTCTGATCGGTTTTTTTAATAAATTGGCTTTTTTCACAAACCATTTATCCAGATGCTCCCGTATCTGATTAAAAACAACAGTAAATCCAACCCCCTTTTCATAAAAAGTTTAGTAATCCTTTAATACAAGGTCGCCGATTCATTTACTGACCCCAGGTCAGCCGGTATAACTTTATATAACGATGTAATAAAATCAATGCTTCCTTCATCACGCGTGATGTTGGACAGTACAATTATTATAACTTTCAAACCAACTAGCATCATGAAAACGACACGTACGCACTTTTTTTCTACACTCGTTACCCTACTCGTCCTACTGGTGAGCAGCTTCGCGTCACTGCACGCACAAACCATTTACGCCCTCGCCGATGGCAAATTGTATTTTTTTAAAGCCAACAACGCTGAAAAGGCTATCCTGATCAACGTAATTTGGGGGCTCCAACCCGGACACCGCGTCGTAGGCATGGACTTTCGACCAAATACCGGCGAACTGTTCGCGCTAGGTTACAATGCGACCACCAACAAAGGACTTTTGTACACCATTGACTTGATAACAGCCGAAGCTAAACCCGTCGGCAACACGCCGCTTACCCTACGGCTCGACAATGGCAGCAACGTTACTTTCGATTTCAATCCTACCGTGGACCGCATCCGTGTGATGGGCGCCAATGGCGTCAACTATCGCCTCAACCCCAACAACGGCACGATCACTGCCACCGACGGCAATCTGCGTTATAGCAGCGCCGACCGCAATGCCGGGCGATTTGCGCGCGTAATTTCGGGCGCTTACATCAATAATTTTATTGGCACTACGGCTACTACTTTGTACAACATCGAGGCAGGCGCGGGCGTGCTCGTCACTCAAAACCCTCCCAACGATGGACTGCTAAACACCGTCGGTAGCCTGGGCATTGACTTCCATGCCAACACCGTTGCCGACCTAGATATTTTTTATGATACCCGTTATCATGAATTAGTGCTGTCTAATGCCGCTTATCTGGCGATAGGTGATAACAACAACGGCAGCGACCTGTACTGGCTTAACGTCAGCAATGGTACCACCAAATTTCTTAGCGACATTGGCATTGAGGGCGCGGTAGAAAACATCGCAGTGCTCACCGAAAGAAAAGTATCAACGCGCCTGCGCGGCAATTTGATTTACGCCGTGACCATGAACAACAACCTTATTTCTTTTGACTCGGAACTGCCCGGCGTTATCCGCAGTCTTGTTCCCATTAGTGGCGTCAATGCTGCGCAAACCCTGGTCGGCACCGATTTCCGTCCAAATACCGGCGAATTATTTGGCTTGGGCTACAACAACGCTACCGGCGCTGCCCGACTTTACATTATTAATTTGCAAACGGGTATGGCAACAGCAGTTGGCAATAGCGATTTCAACCTGGAATTAGGTACCGGTGCCATCGCTTTTGATTTTAATCCAACCGTGGACCGCATCCGCGTGGAAGGCGCCAATGGTAAAAATTACCGCTTAAATCCAATTACCGGCGGGCTGGCAGCAACCGACGGGGATTTAAAATACGCAGCCGGTGATGTGAATGTCGGCAAAACCCCAGCCGTTGGTTCAGTTGCTTATACCAATAGTTTTATCGGTACTACTTCGACGACGCTGTACGTATATGATGATGTGTTGAACGTATTGGCTACGCAAATTCCACCCAATGACGGCGTACTCAACACTATTGGCAGTTCTGGCGTCACCCAGGATAAAGTGGATGCATCGAGCGATCTCGACATTTATTTTGATCCGGTTGCTAATACCAACACTGCTTACCTGACCGTTAATTCCAATTACTCGTTTAACAGCGGCGACCGCCTTTATACTGTAAATTTACAAACCGGCGCTGTTACTCTCGTCGGCTTGATTGGCGGCGGTATCGCGGTGCGCGACATAGCGGTATTTATCAACCGGGCTATGAATGATGTGGTTGAAGGGCAACTCATTTTTGGCTGGACGGCTAACAACAACCTCATTACTTTCGACTCGGAAAATCCCAGTGTCATCCGCTCCTCCAAACCAATTACCGGCTTGCCCGGCGGGCAGCTACTGGTGGGCATGGACTTCCGCCCTGCTACCGGCGAATTATGGGCAATGAGTTACAACCGCGTCAATGGCGCTTCTATGCTCTACACCCTCGACACGGCTACGGCGGTACTGAATCCACGTTCTAGCGTACCCTTCACGTTGGATTTGGGTATTAACGCCAGTGCGCTCATTTTTGATTTTAACCCAACCGTTGATCGCATTCGCGTGATGGGTGAGAACGGACGCAATTACCGTCTGAACCCTAACACTGGCGGCATCGCTGCAACCGACGGTAATCTTAATTATAAATCGGGCGATCGCAACGCCTTCTCCACGCCGCGCATCGGCACGGGCGCTTATACAAACAACTTTAATACCAGCACCGCTACAACTTTGTACGATTATGACGTCAACCTCAACGTGCTGGCAACACAAATACCCCCCAACGATGGCACCCTGAATACACTTGGCAATTCCGGCATCACTATTAACCCAGCAGATCCAACCATTGACCTGGATATTTTCTATGACTTCGTTACCCAGAGCAATATAGCGTACCTGGTTGCCAACGTTGGCAATAGCCGCAACGATCAATTATATACCGTGGATCTGATGACGGGTAGGGTTGCACTGATGGGACAAATTGGCAACGGCATCGCTCTGGCAAACATCGCCATTCCGGTGGACTCTATTCCAATGGCAAATATGCTGCAAAATCCGGCAGTGGCTAATCGCGCGGTGGCAGCTACCTTCAACGCGACGCCTAATCCGGGACGCGACGCGGTGCGTATCTCCCTGGACGAATCCATGCGTCTGAGCGGCTATACTTTGAAAATCAGCGATCTGCGCGGTCAAATCCTTTTGCAGCACACGGAACGCGCCGATGGCAATCACTTTTTTGACTGGAATGCCAATGCCCTCGCGCCCGGTATGTATTTGATTACCGTTACCGCTAATGACGGACAGGTTGCCACGCAAAAGTGGATGAAACAGTAAAGGGAAGATAGGAGGATGGGAGAATAGGAGGATCGAAACGCTTACAATGCAATTTTGATTTTCCTATCTTCCCATCTTCCCATCCTCTTATTCTCCCTCTTTAAACCACCCTGCGTACATAATATAAGCATTGGCGATGCGCTCAATGGTATCTTTGAACTGATCGGGACTAATAATCTTCACTTTTTTGGCGGGAACGCCGGCATAGATATGTCCTGACTCACAAACGCTGTTTTCCAGGACGACCGCGCCCGCAGCAATGAGCACATTTTCTTCTACCACGGCGTGATCCATCACAATAGCGCCCATGCCAATCAGGACATTGTCGTGCAAGGTGCAGCCATGCACCAACGCACGATGCCCAATCGACACATTATTACCAATAGTAGTGGAAGCTTTCAGGTAAGTGCCGTGAATGACTGCTCCATCCTGAATGTTGACCTTATTGCCCATGCGAATGCTATTGACATCGCCGCGCACGACTGCCTGAAACCACACACTGCAATCATCTCCCATGATAAGGTCGCCAATGAGGGTGGCATTATCGGCAAAAAAACAATTGTTACCAAATTGCGGTGTAAACCCGCGAACGCTTTTAATCAGTGCCATAATTATAAAATTGGCAAAATTTAGGAAGCTTTTAATAAAACCAGCTACAATTGTCTTAAAAATCTTTTATAAAAATAGCTCGTTTATTAATTTGTTGGCAAAATTGATATAAAAAGCAATTAAATCAAGGTTTCTGTTAATAACGACAGGTGCTCTGACGACAACGACAGACGTTCTGACGACAACGACAAGTGCTCTGACGACAACGACAAGTGCTCTGACGACAACGACAAGTGATATGTCGACAACGACT
>JBKBWT010000118.1:0-16578 GCA_046314415.1 Saprospiraceae bacterium | reverse complement strand
AAAATACAGTTGCTGGAAGGCTATTTTTTTGAGACCATTGATCAGCAGTAAAGCAATACCCAACGGAATTAATACACTCGTGCCAAAAAGCATTTCATAATAAAACGGCAAAAATCCTTTTGCGCCCCACAGCATCGTACCTTGTAAAAATAATAAGGCTTCGCTTAATAAAAATCCGGCGATAAAACAGCCGATACCTGCCTTTACCATTCGACTTTTAGAAGAAATCAAACCGCTTTCTACCGCGTAACTGATTAAATAAGTGCTGATTGCACCTAATAAAACTAAATGAATAAATCCTATTACATAATTCCGTATGGTATAGGCTGCTTCCGCAATGAATGGAAGGGCAACGAGCGCCTGCACCACCATTTTAAATAAGAAGGAATAAAAGGCAACAATAATTAGCGTTCGCTCCCATGAATGCCAAATATTTAAAATTGTATATTTTTGATTGCGAATGATTTGTACAAAAATCAAAGCCGCGATTAATTGTAATAAAACCCCGATGCTGTTCGCTACAAACACGGGTAAAATGGGATTCGCCCACGCCACCGCCAGCGCATATGTGAGCGGACAGGACAGTAATAAAATGTAATAAAATCGCCGGAATTGCTGAACGGGAATTACAATGCCATTCTTTTCTAATTGCTTGAAAAACAGACTCAAAACACCAAAAATAAACCAGCCATTGAATTGAAAATGTAAATAAAACTGCACCGCCATGTAATAAAATGCCGATCCTTTTAATTTCGTCGCCATGATGGGCCCCATCGCCCAGACGCCAAGGGTGGAAATCAGCATAAATATCAATGCCGTAAGCAGCAAGGTACGCGAGGCGCTGCGAGGCTGCTCCAAATCCGCCCAAAACCAGCCGACAAAAACATACGAACATAAAATATGCATCACCGAAAACGCAATGGAAATTGGTCCGTATCCTTGCAGCGGAAAACTGATGAGCATTCCCACGACGCTGATCTGCGTGATCCAAAACAGCCAATTATATGCGGGTGCTTTTTGCTTTTCTTTTGGTAAAAATTGATGGATCAGTAAGTTATACAATGCTAAATAAATCCATCCGAGCATGGCTACGTGCGAGTGCGCGTGCAGAAAATTTTTATACGGTAGCCCCGGAATTTCGCTTACAAATGCAAACCGCAACACCGCGCCGATACTCACTGCCAGCAGCAAGTTGATTAGCGCCACCATCCACCACGACTTTTTCATTTTTTAGCAGTCAGATGCCAGATACCAGATGCCAGACCGCTCGCATCCGGTATCCGACTTGATTAAAAATTTATTTCTCAACAGTTCCAGCGTCATTGGCATACATAAATTCCAGAATATCACGGGCATCGCCCACACTGACGTTTTGATTCGGCATACGCGTCAAGCATTCTTCCAGTAATTTCTGGGCTTCCGGATCTTCAGCAAGCATCATATCCACATTCGTTATCATATTCATAATCCATTCCGGTTTGCGCCGTTCGGTGATACCTGCCCAGCCGGGACCTACCACCCGCTGGTCGGTCAATTTGTGGCAAGCGGCACACTTCATCTCGTAAATCGCTTTGCCTTTTTCCACCATTTCGGGTTTGAGCGGATTGTTCAGTGTAACTTCCTTGATTTCGCCAACACCTTTGCCATCATTGGGTGTCGCAGTTTCGGTAGGAGTCGGCTCATTGGCGGTCGAGGTAGCATTTTCATTAGCACCTCCTCCACAGGCATACACAAGCCATACCAAAAGTACAGCAATTACTACTGGTCTCATATAATAATGTTTTTTGTTTATTTATTTTTTATTACTCGTTATTTACTATCAATATCATATTACGATTTCCGAATTCTAAATGGTCAGCTTCATCCGGTCAATTCTTTTAGCAAATTCTGCAATGGTATGTTCGCTCAATAGTTTGACTAATCCTTCGCGATACGCAAAGGCTTTGGAATGCAGTGGGCAAGGATGTTCGGCGCCACAAACGGGCAAGCCCATGATACAAGCTGTAAAAACTTCGTTTCCATCCATGCAATCCACTACCTGCCGCAGCGATGCCCGCGCATTTTTTTCGCTCAGGTAAAAACCACCGGTTGGCCCTTTGCTCGATGAAATCAACTGCGCACGCGACAGTTGCTGCATGATTTTTGCCAAAAATGGTCTGGGTACATTGAGGGCTTCTGCTATTTCCTTCACACCCAGCTTTTGCTCTTCATTAGAGTGCACGGCGAGATACAACACCGCGCGCATTCCATATTTACATGCTTTGGAAAACATTGCTTTTAATTTTATCAAACAGTACTGCAAATGTATAGCGCATTTTATTAAAAGACAAAAAAATCTTTTATTCTAAAATTTTTTAAAAATTTATTTTAAAATAATAAACTGAAAATCAATACTTTAAAAGGAATAAATTTAAAGAGTGATTTTTGTCATCGGCACAAACTTGTTTAGCATTGAACTTTGTTTTCGGATAAAAAAATCTTTTATTCCACTATTACAAACAAAAAACATTAGCTATTTTACAAAAAGGTGCTGATTATGAAAAACCATTTAAAAATCCTGATCGGAGTAGCATTGCTAGCTGCCCTTGGCATTTGGTACAGCAGTTGCCAGACAAATCCCGGAAAAGCGGTAAGCGGTGGTGCCCTCAGCGGCGACGAAGCCTCGCGCGTATATGTAAAACCCGGCGAATATGATGAATTTTATGCATTCATATCCGGCGGATTCAGTGGGCAATTGAGTACTTACGGTATTCCTTCGGGTCGCTTGCTCAAAGTCATTCCGGTGTTTTCTCAAGACCCGGAAAAAGGCTACGGCTACAACGAAGAAACCAAGCCCATGCTCAATACCTCGCACGGTTTTGTGCCCTGGGACGACGCGCACCACCCGGAACTCTCGCAAACCAATGGCGAAACCGACGGGCGCTGGTGCTTCATCAATGGGAATAACACGCCGCGCATCGCACGCATTGACCTGACCACGTTTGAAACAGCTGAAATTATTGAAATTCCGAACTCTGGCGGCAACCACTCCTCGCCTTTCACGACCGAAAACACGGAATATGTGGTAGCTGGTACGCGTTTTGGCGTGCCTTATCCGCAAAAAGACGTGGAAATTAATAGCTACGCGGAAAATTTCAAAGGCGCTTTGACGTACATCTCGGTTGACAAGAATTCTGGTGCAATGGATGTGGCATTCCAGGTGTTGTTGCCTGCTTTTAATTACGACCTCGCGCACTCCGGCAAAGGCAAATCGCACGGCTGGACTTTCTTTACAACGTATAATACGGAATTAAAAAATACGCTGCTGGAAGTAAATGCTTCGCAAAATGATAAAGATTTTATTGCCGCTATTAACTGGAAAAAAGCGGAAGAATACATCAAACAAGGCAAATTCAAGGAAGTACCGGCACGCTACGCACATAATGTATATAATGAAAAAACGCATTCTGCTACTTCGGTTATAAAAGATAAAGTAAAAGTATTGATCCCTGAGGAATGTCCGGGCTTGGTTTATTTCTTACCAACGCCAAAATCACCGCACGGCGTGGACGTAGATCCGACGGGTGAATACATTGTAGGCAATGGCAAATTATCAGCCGATATGTCGGTGCATAGTTTTACCAAAATGTTGCAAGCCATTGAGGATAAGGCATTTGAAACGACGATTGAAGGCGTTCCGGTTTTGAAATATGATAATATTCTGGCAGGTGTTGTCAAGAAACCTGGCTTGGGTCCGCTGCACACCGAATTTGACGGCAAAGGCAATGCTTACACGACGTTCTTCATTTCTTCCGAAGTGGTGAAGTGGAAAGTGGGCACCTGGGAAGTCGTTGACCGCGCACCTTGTTATTATTCAGTCGGACACTTAATGATTCCCGGCGGGGATAGTAAAAAACCGGACGGTAAATATTTAGTCGCACTAAATAAAATTACGAAAGACCGTTATTTACCAACAGGTCCAGAGCTTACACAATCCGCACAATTATATGATATTTCCGGTGATAAAATGAAATTATTATTGGATTTCCCGACCATCGGTGAACCGCACTACGCCCAGGGCATTGCTGCTTCCAAGATTGTACCAAAATCGAAGAAGATTTACCCAATCGAGGAAAATCAGCATCCTTACGCTGCCAAAGGCGAAAAACAAGCCAAAGTAGAACGTAAAGGCAACGAAGTACATGTGTGGATGACCATGATTCGCAGCCACTTCGCGCCAGATAACATCGAAGGTATTAAAACTGGTGATAAAGTGTATTTCCACGTCACGAATCTGGAACAAGATTGGGATACCCCGCACGGATTCGCGGTTTTGGGCGCTAACAATGCTGAATTGCTGATTATGCCAGGTGCAACAGAAACTTTACTCTGGGAACCCAAGCAAACCGGCGTTTTCCCATTCTACTGTACGGACTTTTGCTCGGCGCTGCACCAGGAAATGCAAGGCTACATTCGCGTGTCGCCGGCGAATAGCAACGTACCGCTCAGGTGGAGTCTGGGCGATGAATCAAGCGACAAACCGGTTCAGTAAATGAATATAATGTCTGGATCAGAATTCGCAGGATTGCAAAATTTCCAAAATTCTGCCTGTTCTAAAATTCTGAAAATTCTGATTCAGACAACTTAAATTACTCAAAATGAAACAATTACCTCGCATATTAATGATTTTGGCAGCCGTGAGTTTGCTCGCGTTGTTTGCCTTCCCGATGTGGAAAATCGTTTTGTATGCACCGCAATATCCCGACGGGGTGGAAATGCACATCTGGATTAATAAAATTGACGGCACCAGCCCCGGTACATTACAAAATGTAAATATTCTGAATCACTACGTCGGCATGCAAATGATTGAACCTGATTCTATAAAAGAGCTACAATATTTTCAATATGTAATAATGGGCATGGTCACACTGGGTTTTATTATAGGATTGGTAAATAAAAAAAGTTTATTCCTGATCTGGACGGTTTTACTCGTAACCCTCTGTACCTTAGGTATGTACGATTTTTATTTATGGGAATATGATTACGGACATAATTTGAGCGACACGGCTCCGATTAAAATTCCAGGCGCTTCTTTTCAGCCGCCTTTAATTGGCAGTAAAGTAATATTAAATTTTGTGGCAGTTTCGCTGCCGCACATCGCCGGTTATTTCGTCGGATTGTCCATTTTACTGGGTTTCGCCGCCTGGTGGCTCAAACGTAAAAACGATAAACATGAAAACGCAAGTCATAAAATTAGCCTTTCTGCTGCTCCTGGGCGCATGCTCGCCTGAGGCGCAACCGATTCACTACGGCAGTGACCAGTGCCATTCTTGCCGCATGACCATTGTCGATAAAGCGCACGCCGCCGAAGTGGTCACGACCAAAGGCAAAGCGTACAAATTTGATTCCGGTGAGTGCATGATTCGCTTTGTTAGTAATAATGAGGCAGAATATGTAATGATTTTGGTAAATGATTTTAATAATCCGGGCAATTTAGTAAATGCAACGGCATGTACTTATTTAGTGAGTCCGAATATTCCGAGCCCGATGGGCGCAAATTTATCCGCTTTTGAAAATGCCGAAGCAGCCCAACAATTATTACAAGAAAAAGGCGGGGAATTGTATAATTGGAAGGAAATAAAACAGTATTTATCGAAGCAGTAACTTACTCCCCCTGGGGAGCTAGAGGGGCTAAACAAGCAAACAATGTTACAAAAAATATTCCTAGTCATATTATTTATAAATAGCTGGTTGCAAATGACTTACGCGAGTACAATCGAAGTTTGTAAAACTTGTCCGGTTGCTACTTTGCAAGCCGCCGTCCAACTAGCTAAGCCAGGTGATACCGTCCTCATCCAGCCGGGAATTTATTCAGAAGCACAGGCAATAGTGGATAAAGCATTGATTATTAAAGGAATAAACTTCCCGGTTTTGGATGGGAACGATAAAGCTGAAATATTAACCATCCGGGCAGATAATGTAATTGTAGAAGGATTGTTATTGCAAAATGCCGGTAAAAGTAAATTAAAAGACCTCGCCGCCATTCGTTTAGCACATTGTAAAAACTTTATAATCCGCAATAATAAAATTAATAATGCTTTTTTTGGAATTTATGTCGAAAAGAGCAACAACGGGCTCATAGAAAATAACACCATCATCGGCAAAGCCACGGATGAAGCGTCCTCCGGCAATGCCATTCACGCCTGGTATGCACAAGACTTAATGATTCGTAATAATATTACAAAAAGGCACCGCGACGGGATTTATTTAGAATTTACCAATAAAAGTATCATAACGGATAATTACAGTGAAAATAATATTCGCTATGGTTTGCACTTCATGTTTTCCAATGATGATGAATATACGTGTAATATTTTTCGGGACAATGGTGCAGGCGTAGCGGTCATGTTTTCCAAGAGAATTCATATGATTGAAAATATATTTGAATTAAACTGGGGAACAGCCGCTTATGGATTATTATTAAAAGAAATTTATGACGCTGAAATCCGGGATAATCTTTTTTACAAAAATACCATCGGCATTTTCCTCGAAGGAGCAACGCGAATCAATTATCAATATAATGATTTTCAAAGTAATGGGTGGGCAGTGCAAATGACCGGTGGCTGTCTGGATAATGCTTTTACTAAAAATAATTTTCAAACGAATACACTTGATTTGGTAGTTAATTCGCAAGTGAATAACAATACATTTAACAATAATTTCTGGAGTGAATACAGCGGTTATGATTTGAATCATGATGGCGTGGGTGATGTACCGCACCGTCCGGTTAAATTATTTTCATTCGTATTAACCCAAGCGCCGGAAGCCATGGTGTTATTACGCAGTTTCTTTATTGATTTATTAAATCTGGCGGAAAAAATCAGCCCGGTATTAACTCCGGAAAATGTGCTTGATAATCAACCGCTTATGATGCCGGTTATAATTAATCCTGAAAATTATAAAATCTTGTAAATCCTGATCCATGATAAAGATTCAAAATCTATATAAATCCTACGGTAAAAATCAGGTGCTGAAAGGCGTCAACCTCGATCTGCATCAAGCGGGCAAAGTCATTGCCGTCCTTGGTCCGAACGGCTCCGGCAAAACCACGCTGATTAAAAGCATACTTGGCATGGTGCTGCCCGATAGCGGCACGATCGAAGTAAATAACAAGAGTATTGCAGGTGAATGGAATTACCGGGCGCAGATTGATTATTTACCACAAATTGCGCGTTTCCCGGAAAATTTAACCGTGCAGGAATTGATTGATTTTATCAAAGATTTGCGCGGAAAAACCATCAATGACAAGCGTTTCATTCAATTGTTCAATTTAGAACCGCACCTCGACAAGCGCCTGAGCAGCCTTTCGGGTGGTACCAAACAAAAAGTGAATCTTACATTGGCTTTGATGTATGATAGCCCGATTGTAATATTGGACGAGCCCAGCAATGGCTTGGATCCTGTGGCAATGCTGCATTTTCGGGAGCTGATTCATGAAGCACGTGCGCAAGGAAAAATGATATTAATTACAACGCATATCATGAGCCTGGTGGAGGAAATTGCCGATGAAGTCGTGTTTTTACTCGAAGGTAAAATTTATTTTCAAGGCACCATCGCAGCATTATTACACCAACATCATGAAACAAGTGTCGAACGCGCCATTGCCCAGATTTTAAGCGGAAAAACGCATTTTGGACTAAATGGAAATGTAAAGAAAAATGTACATGCAGCAGTTGCATTTAGCAATTAATAATCAATTGTCCACGATCAATAATTAATAAAAACATGATAAAGATATTAAAATATACGCTATTTGACCTCCTGCGCAGCCGCTGGACTTATAGTTATTTAGTTTTTTATTTAGTATTGAGTGCCGCTCTATTATTTTTAAGCGGAGATGTCGCAAAAGTGGTCATAAGTTTACTAAATGTCATCCTCATTTTGTGTCCCCTTATCGCCACCATGTTCGGCACCATGTATTATTATAACTCACGGGAATTCATAGAGTTATTGCTCGCGCAGCCCATCCGGCGCAGGGATATTTTCTGGGGTCAGTACCTCGGTGTGGCAGTATCATTATCACTGAGTTTATTATTAGGCATCGGTATTCCATTTACCATTTACGGCATTTTTAATTCTAATGAAATCTGGCATTTTTTTAATTTGATACTAAATGGCGTTTTATTATCTTTTATTTTTAGTGGATTATCATTTTTAATTGCCCTGCGTAATGAGAACAAAATCAAGGGTTTTGGTTTAGCTATTCTCGTCTGGTTGTTTTTTGCCGTTATTTATGATGGCTTATTATTATTATTATTGATGATTTTTAGAGATTATCCGCTGGAAACTGCCTCATTGGGCATGTCTTTATTCAATCCGATTGATTTATCCAGAATTATTATATTATTAGAATTGGATATTTCTGCGCTGATGGGTTACACCGGTGCGGTTTTCCAGCAATTTTTAGGCAGCAGTTTAGGAATAATCACCGCATTTAGTGCATTGATATTGTGGATATTAGTGCCAATGTGGGGCATTCGTCGGATTGCCATTCGTAAAGATTTTTAGCAATATGATCTTATTATATAAAATATAATTGAATTAATATTTTACACTATATAATATTTTAATCTTTCATTTAAAAATCGAATTGATCATGAATTCACAAACGATAGGTGAAATAGTCGCGCAGGATTACCGCACCGCCGGTGTTTTCAAGCGTTTTGGCATTGATTTTTGCTGTGGCGGCAAGCGTCCACTAGAAGAAACTTGCGAAGAAAAAGGTATTGATATAACGCTGGTGGAGAACGAGTTAGCTACTTTACAAGCACAACCGACCGCATCACAAGCCAATTATCAGGATTGGTCAGCGGATTTTTTGGCGGATTACATTATAAATCGTCATCATTCGTATGTGCGTAAGATGATTCCGGAAATTACCGCTTTTGCAGAAAAAGTGGGTCGCGTACATGGCAAACGCCATCCTGAAACGGTTGAAATTTATTACAATTGGAAGGCACTTGCTTCTGAATTGGAATCACATTTGCTAAAAGAGGAAAATATTTTATTTCCTTATATCAAGAAATTGGTGAATAGTAAAGATAATATTATACCTCCGTTCGGCACGGTCGAAAATCCCATTCGCATGATGGAATCCGAGCACGAAGATGCGGGTGAGTTGATGCGCACCATTCGTACTTTGAGTAGCGATTTTACGCCACCGGAAGACGCTTGTACGACTTATCGGGTTTTATTTAGTTTTCTGGCTGAATTTGAAGCCGATTTACACGAACATATTCACTTGGAAAATAATATTTTATTTCCAAAAGCCGTCGAACTGGAAGGACAAATGCGGGAAAGCATTGATAATTAATAGCCATTTAAACATATTCCCATTGCGTCGCTATGGGAATGTTTGAATGCGCCTGACATAACTTGGCGGTTTACGCACTTGAAAGCAAATTTACATTGTTTGCAAAGTACAGTTTCTAAAAAGATTGTACGATACAGGTAAGGGGCGGGCAGCATTGTTCGCCCTTTTTAAAATTTGAATATTTTTTGAAATAAACAGGGTAACAAATAAGGTACAGCATTATGTCAATTGATGAAAAGTTGCTATTTGATAGCAATTGAAGATCATAAAGATAGGTTGAAGACTTGTCTTTGTAAGTAGAAGTAGTAGACCCATAAGGATTCGAACCTTAACAAGCGGAACCAAAATCCGATGTGCTACCGTTACACCATGGGTCTAATCCATTGCTTCTTTAGAGGACTTGTGCCCCTTTCTGCGGAAGCGTGGCAAAAATACAACAATAATTGAATTCGCAAAAGTTCCAAATCAAAAAAATAACAGGATTTTTTCAAAAAAGTTTTAGGCGACCTGCTGATCCAAGGTTGGGTGCAATAGCAGGGGCTCGCCGTGCAAAATATCATACAAATATTCATGATATTCCGGGAATTCCGGTAAATTATTATGATACCCGCCTTCAATCGGCAAATGTGTAATACGTTCGGGTACCAGCTTTTTCAGCATTAAACTCTGCTGATAAGAAATGAGCCGGTCTTTGGTGCCGTGCAAAATATAAATCGGACAGGTCACTTTCTTAATAAAACGATCGGTGCGAATCTGATAACGCAGCAATAATCCCAGGGGTAAAAGAAAGCCGTAGCGTTGAATTTGAAATAAAAAACTGAAATAGGGCGAATCAAGAATGAGCATTTTTGGCTTATTCCAGGAAGCAATCCGCGCAGCGATGCCACTGCCAAGGGAGCGCCCATACACCACGATTTGCTCCTCCGGATACACTTCGCTCAGCCATTTATAAACGGTCTGGGCGTCATTATATAAGGTTTGCTCGGTGCGTCGGCCTTTACTCTTGCCAAAACCTCGGTAATCAATCATAAAAAAATCGTAGCCTTTGCCAATAAAATCGCGCGCAAACTTTGCCCAGCCTTTTACACTGCGCGAATTGCCTTTCAAATAAAACACGACGCCTTTGGAATTGGGCACTTTGAAATGCAAGCCATTGATTGTACCGCCATCTTCCATCTCAAAATTGACCTCATCAAACGGAAAGGGATAAACGTATTGAAATTGCTTGGGTAATATCTCCGGTCGGAAAAAAAAGAAATCCTGCAACACATAAAATGCCACACAAATTGCGCCGTACACAATCGCTACATTGACCAACAAAACCGATAACCAAATAGGCATCTTATTTTCTTTTTGTAAAGAAAATAAAGTTTTACGAAATTGACAAAAGCCAATTAAAAATATTTAAATGGCAGGAAAATATTATATTATAAAGCTTGGTAATTATGGTTTAAATTATTACATTAATATAATACTACTTATTTAACTTATTAGAAAACAGCCACTTCAGTAGCCCTTTTTGCTTGAAGGTAGGATCCCAGCTATTGTGATTAACCCCCGGAAATTCCGTGTACTGCACGTTTGCGCCTGCCGCCTGGAGCGCCGCATACATTTGCCGTGAGTATTCTGGCAGCACTACATCATCTTTATCCCCATGAAAAATCCACAAGGGGGTGGTTTTAGCATATTTTTCCACTTGCGTTACATTGCCACCGCCACAAATCGGAATTGCGGCAGCAAAAGTATTCGGCATGCGCGACAACAATTCAAATGTGCCCATACCTCCCATGGATAAGCCCATGAGATACAGGCGATTCTGATCAATCGCTTCTTCATTTTGGAGTTTTGCCAGCAATTCCATCACGCGTTTCATCGAAGGCTTTGGGGCTGCCATCACCGGAAATTCCCGATAACGCACGCCATTTTGCTCGTTCACCACCATGTGCGCCCAATAATCCGGTGCCGGTTTGCACTGTGGAAACACCACAATTGCCGGGTATTTCCGTCGATTTTCGGCATTCAAAAATAACGAACTGCCATGGGTCAATTGCGCCTCATTGTCGTACCCGCGCTCGCCCGCGCCGTGCAGGAACAAGACCAGCGGATATTTCTTATTTTTATTATATTTTGGAGGATATAATATTCGGTAATGCAAGGTATCGCCATTGGCATCCACATAACTCCGCTTTTCAAAAGCAGCTTTATCCTGTCCAAATAAGTAAGTAAATAAACCCATGGCACACAGTATAAATATAATTTTTTTCATAAATTTTACTACAATAAATTCACTTATAATTATTTAAAAATAAAGAAAATAAAAATATTATATAACAGTGTAAATCATTATTACATTGCGCTCAGCATCCGCTTCAACACCGCCTGCGCGGCATACGTCCGGTTATTCGCTTGCTGCAACACGATGGAAGCCGGGCTGTCCAGCACCGCATCTTCCACTTTCACGTTGCGTCGCACCGGCAGGCAATGCATGAATTTGCCATTATTGGTCAATCCCATTTTTTCCATGGTTATCATCCACGTCGGATCCTGATTTAAAATTTGCCCGTAATCATTATAAGATGACCAATTTTTACAATATATAAAATCTGCACCCTCAAAGGCTTTTCGCTGATCGTATTCTATTTTTACATCTTTAACAAAATCAGGATTTAATTCATATCCCGGCGGGTGCGTCACCGTCAAATCCACTTCCATCACTTTCATCCATTCAATGAATGAATTCGCCACCGCCTGCGGCAAGGCACGCGGGTGAGGTGCCCAGGTCAACACCACCTTCGGACGGGATTTGGGTTTAAATTCTTCAATCGTCACACAATCCGCCAATGATTGCAAGGGATGTCGAATCGCTGATTCCAAACTAATGACCGGCACCGACGCCAATTCGACAAAGCGATTCAGCACAAAATCCGCATAGTCGCGTTCGCGGTCGGTCAGGGTGGGGAAAGTGCGCACGCCGATTACATCCGCGTATTGACTAATGACGCCAGCTGCTTCACGGATATGTTCAGCTTTATCGCTATTCATAACTACTTGATCCTGAAACTCTATCTGCCAGCCTTCGGTCGCATTCATGCTGATGACGGACATGCCCAGATTGAGCGCGGCTTTTTCGGTGCTCAATCGCGTGCGCAAACTCGGATTAAAAAATAACATCACCAAAGTCTTGTGCCTGCCTACTGCGTCGTGCGCGAAAGGGCTGGTTTTCAATGCGATAGCCTCCTGAACCAGTGCAAGCGGGTCAGGTACGTCGTGTACGGAAGTAAACTTTTTCATGCGCGAAAAATAGCTAATTCTCGGAGTATTTTAGCTTTTTTGTCTGGTGCCATTCAATATATTCTGGCAAGTTGTGGAGCTGTTCTGGTTCCACCATTTGAGTTCCAAAATATTGAATACACCGGCACCAAAGTATTTAATTTCTGTGCGGATTTACTTTTTGATTAAGGTGTTGTTCAATGGCATCGGCAAGTTCATTTAATGGTCTACATTCATGTTCTTCCGGGTCGGCGGGTAATGGCATAATATCGATATGATGAACATTTTGCGAGAATGACAATTCACCCAATTCGAGTATTAGCAACATTCTTATTGCGCCACTTATATGCTCATGATCATGATAAATATCATAATCTTTAAAAAATATCATAATGCCAAAAAGCAGTGGACTCACATTATTCACCAGTTTTCTAAACCATATTGATCTCGAATCTAATATGATACCTTCATACTCAAAGTCATAAAATTCGGTATAAGCTTTGGCAGGCGGTATCAGCGCATGAAAAACCCAGTGCGGGAGGTCGCGTGGCGCGTATTTAACTAAATTATAGACTTGTTCGAAGTATTTTTCATCACAATCGACCGTTACGATAAAATGTCTTTTTTCTTCATCATAAAAATCCTCCGTAATCATGAAGTTTAAAGGAAAACAATAATCCCATAACTTAAAGGCAATGAGAACTTTAAGTATATCCTTTTCCTCCGATTCGGGCATTTCGTGATAGTAATAATACGAATGCTCATTTTCTTTAAACCATTGCCAGAATAGCGCTTCTTTTGTCAATATTTCCATTGAGTGTGTATTTTTGTTTTTAACAATATGATGCTTTTGATTAATTACTTTTAATATTTCATGAATGCATGAAGCAGTTCATAGAATTATAATATTATAGACCAATATACTTTATAAAAGCCTAATTTTTAGATGGTTTTACTCGATGTTTGAAATACCAGTTTATTACATTGGGCAACTGATTGAGCTTATAATAACCGTTTTTTGCCGGATCAGCTGGTAAAGATGACATATCAAGATGATGAATATGATGCGTAAGCGACAACTCCCCTATCTCTGTCAGCAATAGTTTTTGAAGTGCCATTCCTATATCCTCATGATCTTTGTAACGATGGTAAGCTTTAACACCTAGCATGACGCCGAATTGAGACGGGTCCAAATTATTGACCATTGGACGGAACCAAATCTCTTGCGGATCTAATTTAATACCTTCAAAATCTATGGTATAATGTTCCGTGTAACGTTTGGCGGGCGGAAGCAATGCCTCAAAAAACCAATGCGACAAATCGCGCGGCGCATATTCTACCAATTTGAAAGCCTGCTCAAAATATTGCTTATAACAACGCGCAGTTATAATAAAGTGCTCTTTACCAGGCTTATAGAAATTCTGAATAAACTCGAAATGTAAATGATCACAATACTCCTGTAATTTTCTTGCTAATGCAAGCGTGATTTCATCTTTTTGCGGCGAGTCCGGTGTGGCATTGTAGTAGTGATACGCTTTTTCATTTTCTCTGAACCAATTCCAGAAAATTTCTTCTTTTTTCATGACTACGTGTGTTTTGTTTTTGTTATGAACTGCTCAAAATTGGGATTTTTCAGCCAATTTTCAAAATAAAATGGGATTATTTTTATTGTTTAATCAGCTGATTATCATACTACCAGCTTGCTTAATGCTTCCATTGCCGCCTGGGCTTTATCGCTGGGTACAAACAGATGATCGTGATAATATCCCGCCACCACATTACACGGAATATTTACTTCCGCTAATGCCTTTGCCACGGCTGCCGTCAAGCCCACCGCCTCCAGCGCCGAATGCACGGTTAAAGTAATCCATGCAGCGATAAATGAATATTTTAAATTTAGCTCATCCGCCACTTCCCTCGCCAATATTGCCGTCCAGCCTTCCGGCTCTTTAAAAAGACCAATAAATATTACATCCTTTATCATATTTTTATCAGGAATATTACAAAAAACATACGCACCGGGATTTAAAATCGGCTGCATTTCGCGGAGGAGGACAGCTAAATTTGTTTCGCCAGACATTATAAAATGGAGTAATGGAATTAGTGCGCTAAGTGGTGAATTTCAATCAATGCCTTATTCAGCTTTTCCAAAAACAAATCCGCTTCTGCCTTGCTCAAACTCAAGGGCGGCAACAATCTTATCACATTCGCATTCGACGCCGAACCAACAAATACGTGCTCGTCAAATAATAATTTCTTTCTTAAATCCCCGGTCGGAAAATCAAATTCGACCCCAATCATTAAGCCGCGACCGCGTACTTCCTGCACACCGTCGAAGTTATTTAGTTGTTCTAATAAATAACTGCCAATATTTGCTGCGTTTTTTATCAAATTTTCACTTTCCATTACTTCCAAAACGGCTAACCCTGCTGCACATGCTAAATGATTGCCGCCAAAAGTCGTCCCCAATAAACCATGTTTCGCCTGGAATTTCGGATGAATCAACACCCCGCCAATCGGAAACCCATTGCCCATACCTTTCGCTACGGTAATCAGATCAGGTTGAATATCAGCATATTGAAAAGCAAAAAATTGACCACTGCGCCCATATCCACTCTGAATTTCATCCAGAATCAACACGGTATTATATTCATTACATAATATTTCTAATTCTTTTAAAAATATTACATCCGGCACATAAATACCGCCTACCCCCTGAATCCCTTCAATAATCACAGCGCTTACATCCTCTTTTGCCAGTGATTTTCGCACACTTTCCAGGTCATTCCAGGCATGAAATTCCGCTTCATATCGTTTATTAATAGGCGCTTTTATATTTTCATTATCCGTTATATTAACTGCCGCTGACGTGCGCCCGTGAAAGGCTTTTGTAAAAGCAATCACTTTCGTGCGATTATTATAAAAAGAAGCTAGTTTCAGCGCATTTTCATTCGCCTCCGCTCCGGAATTAATTAAAAACAAATGATAATCATTACATCCTGATATCATTCCCAACTTCTCCGCCAGCGCCTCCTGCACCCGATTCTGCACCGAATTCGAGTAAAATGGCAGCGCCTCCAGCTGCTCCGTCACCCTTTTGATATAATGCGGATGCCCATGCCCAATGGAAATCACCGCGTGCCCGCCATACAAATCCAGGTACGCCGTGCCTTGCTCATCATACACATAGCAGCCCTTGCCCTTCACGGGATTAATATCATATAATGGATAAACGTCGAAAAGCTTCATATTATATTTATTATTTGATATTTGACGTTTGTAAATCGTACAAATTTTAATATTTTACATTTTGCGGTTTATTTGGGCACGTTTCGGGCTATCCGCTTGTACCTCCTAACGTCGGTATCGCTTCTATCCCGCGTGCACTGCTCGGCTCCGAATCGTTCAACATTCATATCATATTATAATCAATTCTTTCCTCCGAGTCCGTCTGAACCATGATTTTTATGATTTAATGATTTACAGGATTAAAAATTATAACATCACACAAATCAAGTAGATCAAGGTTCATTCAAAAGGCATAATGCGCATCATCCTATTACCTAAAAAGCATTTGCCTTGAGCATCAAACCCACACATTGATCAATTCCCAATGCCAAGTTCATATTTTCCACCGCCTGCCCCGACGCGCCTTTTAATAAATTGTCAATTGCGCTGATAATGAATGCTTTATCGCCGTGTTTTTCTACATGCAGCATACATTTATTCGTATTTACTACCTGCTTCAGATGCGGATTTTGCTGGGTTACTTTTGTAAATGGTGCATCCTGATAAAAATCTTGATATAAATTATTTAATTCTTTTTCATTTAACTCACAATTTGTATAAAGACTTGCAAAAATACCGCGTGTAAAATCACCCCGCACGGGAATAAAATTCAACGCTTTTGATAAATCGGATTGTAATGTTTTTAAGCTTTGATTAATTTCTGCTAA
>JBKBWT010000117.1:0-16688 GCA_046314415.1 Saprospiraceae bacterium | reverse complement strand
GGATTATTTACAACCAAATCAGAATGAAGCACCAATATGATATGGATATGATATTGGGTATTTGTGCCGGTCTTTGGAATTTTTTAATATGCTGATAATCAATTTGACGCAAGTCTATTTAATAAAACCATTATTACTTATGCCAACAAAGATCAAAGCAATCGACAATCGAACGCCGTACATCTTGTTTTTCCGCAACACCGAGCACCCGGAAGACAGTAGGGTCATTTTTCCGCATTCCGTAGGGAAGACGGGAGGTAAAGATAATGACTTCTGTTATATTCCGAATATCCAGGATCGCAATCCAAAGGAAGTATTCTTGGCGCATCACATGCGCATCACGGATATTTCCGGTGAAAACCACATCAATTTTGCCTTTTGGAAAAATGACGATCAGGATAACCAACTTTTTTATTGTGAAAATGATGAATATGCATCTACGCGGGTTCCGGCAAATAAAAAAATTAATAAATCTACTAAAGATTATGAGACCGGAGAGGTATTGAGAATTGATGGAAAAGAAAAGTATAGCATTTATTAATCCCATTATCAAATTAAACATTAACAGAATATGATATTGCAACTTGCAAAAGCAGTAAGTGGAGCGCGGTTCTCCGCTAAGAATTCTGGCAATCAAATCAACGTAAATCCTGATAACAGCGTAGCAGGTATTCTCGACCACACGCAGGTGTATTGCCTTTTTCTGGACCCCCTGAACGGAGCGACCAGCGTACACATCCTGGATTCTAAAAATAAGCGTACGAAAACGGCGGCTTATCCGGCACAAAAATCCGGGCTTGGCAGATATGCGGTGCAGATGCTGGGCATACTTCATACTCAGCTTGATACGCAAACTGAAAATTCTTATATTTATAATATTGGAGTAAATGCGGGTAAAGATTTTCGGTCTGGGCTGGGCGCAAAGATCAAGGTAACGTTTTTAGTGGAGCCACCAGCCACGCCTGGTACCCCTACCCCGCCGGAAGAAAGCTGCTTTATTCCTTACACGCCCCCGGCTTCAGCGAATAACTACCTTACGAGGCTTGCCGACAATCGGGCGGCATATCAACACATTCAAATAGAAGTACTCAAGAACGAGGAGCCCGAGACAAAGTCAGATTTTCCTGACTTATTCGAGCGAGGTATTTACCTCCATGTTTTTGATACCGCCGGTAATTTACTCGGTCTTACCTATAAAGAAAAAATGAAAAACGCAGCTACCCAGGATAAAGAAGGCTATGCCCTTATCAATGGTAATTACATCATTCCTTATCAGCCGGGCGGCATCCTGATTGGGGCTTTTATTGAACCAATCAAACATCTAATCTTCAAGCAATGGTCATGGAAAATTGGCGATCCGAGGACGGATGCCACTGTAACTGTAAGTGAAGCTTAAATAAATAACTAAAACCAAACATTATGGACCATCCTTTGCAATTAGCCAATGAGCTTGTCGGCTTGACGTATTATGTCAATGACGCGCCTAAACAGGTGACGTTCACTGCAAATAATATTTTACCGAACGTACAAGTGTATGCCATGTGTTATTACAATGGCAATACCGGACCTAACCCCAGCCCCTTACCTTCACCGGTCATGTGGGGATTTTTAAGAACGGATCAAACTACTTTTACCTACAATTTTGAATACAATGGTTACATCAAATTGTATGCCATGCTGAAACCACAAGTGTATGCGAGTCAATTCAGCAATAATGTCTATTCTAATACAATTGACCTTGGAGCTGGCGACGGTACGGGCAATGATTTTGATGGCGTGATGGGCGCTCGGATAACGGTTTCTTTTATTCCGACTACTGGCAGCAATGTAGTGCCTTATCGCGGTACACCTGCCAACATACAAGGTACAGTAACGGATTACCTGCACAGCCAGGGTTATTTATTGGATATTCAGGATACTGTTTTTAATAATCCAAATAATACTCAAGCCATTCAGTTTCAAGTAGATGCCGATGATCATAATAAGAAGCAGTTGGAGCAAATGGTATGGATTCACCTTTTTGACAAAAACGGCAACCTGCTCGGCGTAGTAGATACCTTGGATAATACGATTGTAAATAATACTTGTAATATCAATTTAGGTAATGGCTTCCAAATGATCGCTTTTATACAAGGACAAAAAAATTCGAATAGCCAGAGCCAATTTACATTTGCAATTGGTGACCCTCGGACTGATGCAACCGTGACAATTAGCGAAGCATAGAATTAATCTCTATTTAATGGGGTACTTTACATTGAGGTACCCCATTTCAAAACTATTTTATAATGCGCATTCATTTATTCCTTCTTCTTATTTATTGTACGATCATAAATGATCCTATTTTAGGACAGTCGGCTGACTCCCTTTTACAGCAGTTCTATATCGAAAATAGCATCAGGATACTGGAAACTGCAGATAATATAGACAGTGTAAATTGGTATTTAAATTCAGCTAAATCTATTTGCAAAAAAAATAAAGATTGGGAGGGCTGTATAGTACAATTTTCTGCGCTCGTGCCAGCTTTTTTTTATACGAATGGGTATTATGAAGAAGGTATTGATTATTTAAAACAATTAGATCAGGAAGCTGGCCTTATACTCGGAGACAATTACAAGCAAAAAATTGAAATTGATTATCAAATTGCACGTGGCTATTACTTTGCAAAGCGATATAATGAAAGTATTTACTATATAGAACAAAATTTAGAAAAATTAGGCAAACGATCTTTGGAAGAAAGAGAACTAGAAGAGGCTAACCATTACAACTTGTTAGGTGTAAATTTTGTTGCCCAAAACGCCCCTGAAAAAGCCATTAACTGCTACGAAAAAGTAATGGCGATTAGAAAGAAAAGACTCGGGGAAAATGATAATTCCGTAGCAAGTGTTTTAAATAATTTTGGAGAAGCCTATTATTATCTGGGCCTTTATGGAAAAGCCTTGTCTTACTACAATCAATCTCTTACGATTCGAGAAAATATTTTAGGAAAAGACCATCCAACGATTGCCAACATTTTGATAAATACTGGAGTACTTTATGATAAAAAAGGAGAATACAATCAGGCAATTCGTTGTTTTGATCGTGCCTTCGCTATTTTTCACACCAACCCTAAAAATTTTGAAGTACGCATTGCTACCATTCTAAGCAATCTTGCTGTCACCTATAAAAATAAAGGCGCTTATCAGGAATCTCATTCTTATCACCAGCAGGCTATTCAGCAATATCAAGCATCACCAAATAATTATTCTACAGAAATTGCTAACGTTTATGCCAATTGGTCCAATCTTGCCGTTTTGCAAAAAAATTATGCGCTTTCCATTCAGCAGCAGCAAGAGGCATTAGCATTATATCAAAAAACATTGAAACCCAATCATCCCCGCGTGGTTGCCTGCGCCAATAACCTCGGCGTTGCTTATGCGGATAATAAGGAATATAATAAAGCCCTCACGCAATTACAAAGCATCGTTCCTTTAATAGAAAATGATACGGCACAGCGCGAACAATATGCCAACCTGAATAATGACCTCGCCGATGTTTATTTCAAACTAAATAACTTACCCGAAGCAAAAAATTATAATCAAAAAGCCCTCGCCATTCAGCAGGAATTATTCGGGCATAAAAGTTATAAATTAGCTTACACGTATAATAGTTTGGCAAAAATTGCGGAAGCCGAAGGGAATCGCGATGCGGCTTTACAATATGTGCAAAATGCGTTAGCAGCGAATCACGTTGATTTTCAGGCAGATGAAATAGGCGCAGCACCATCGCCTAATGGATTTTTTAAATATGATTATTTTGTGGAGTCCTTGATGCACAAGGCGCGACTCCTACGGCAGTTCTCCCTTGGGGGGTTAGGGGGCAGTGGCGAACAAACCGCCCTGTTGCAGGCTAAATATTTATATGAAGTAGCGGATTCTGCTTTGACGCTGGTGCGCAATGAATTACTAGCTTCGGAGGATAAAATTCGCTTGTCGGAGCAATTCCATGCACTTTCGCAAAATGCCATCGAAACCTGCGTACAACTGGCGGAAGCGACCGGCGACCGGCGCTATCTCGAAGAAGCTTTTCAATTTTCGGAGGAAAGTAAAAACAATGTGCTGGCGCAATCCATCGCCGCCAATCAGGCGAAGCAATTCGCGGGTATTCCTGATTCACTTATTACATTGGAAGATCAATTACAATCGGATATTAATTTTTATAAATTGCAACTGGCAGAGCAGCCCGACAGTCTGGAGCGGGTGTTGTATCAGAATGAATTATTCACTGCACAGCAGGCTTATCGTCAATTAATTACACAGTTGGAAAAATCTTATCCGTTTTATTATCAGTTGAAATATGAGAAAGCAGTGCCCCGCGTGCGCGCCCTACAGTTTGCCCTGCCAGAAGCCACGGCAATGGTGAGTTATTTCATCGGCGATTCGATATTATATAGCTTTGTAATAACGAAAAAGGATTTTACCGTACACTGCTCGCCCATTACTAAAAAATTTTACACCGATCAGCAGGTGGGTTTACGCAAAAGTATTACCCTCCAACTAAATGATACTTACATCGTTTTAGCACAGGAATTACATAAAATCTTATTTCCATTTACTTTAGATAAAAATATCCGCTCATTGGTGCTTATTCCCGACGGAACCTTGAATAAGCTGCCGTTTGAAGCCTTGCTCTCAAAAAAAGTAAACCCAGGTACTACCATTGATTTTACACAATTACCGTATTTAGTAAATGATTATGCGATTAATTATGCCCTTTCGGCTACGCTGTATCATCAGGAATTGACAACTACTTCGAGCTTATCCCGGCGTGGTGAAGGCTTGCTGGCTTATGCGCCGGTCTTTGCCGAGCCTCAGGAGGTGGGTTATTTTGCCAATGGCGTACGTAATCCGCTGGCTATCAAGGATGAATCCACCAGTAGAATGATGACGTTCGACGGAAAATTCGTTTCTGCCTTGCCGGGCACTGCCGACGAAGTGAGCGCCATCACGGAGGTATTCAAGCAAAAGAAGCAAAAAGTGCAATCCTTTTTATTTAAAGAAGCCAACGAACAAAAGCTGAAAAAGAGCAACCTCGGTCAGAGCCGTTACTTGCACATCGCCACCCACGGATTTGTAAATGAAGATCAGCCGGATTTATCGGGTTTGTTATTTTTTCCTGATTCTACCGCGCAGGAAGATCATATTTTATATTCGGGTGAAGTATATAATATGCGGCTGAATGCAGATTTAGTGGTGCTTTCCGCCTGTGAAACGGGGCTGGGCAAGGTAGCAAGTGGCGAGGGGTTGCTCGGCTTGTCGAGAGCATTTTTTTATGCCGGTGCCAATAATTTGCTGGTATCGCTATGGAAAGTGCAGGATCAGGCGACTGCCGATCTGATGGTCAATTTTTACCGCCAGCACCTGAACAGCAATACCCGGCGATTTACAGAGCCGCTCCGTCAGGCAAAGTTACAACTAATTCGTTCTGAAGCATTTAGCCATCCTTACTACTGGTCGGCATTTGTTTTAATCGAATAGTCAATAACCGGACGATTCAATATAAAACCACCTATTTTCACGATTTTTATCGAATTATCTGTCATTCTATCCAGAAAATTTGTTTTAAATGAATTTGGCAGGTATATTTGTTAAAAGCAAAACTGATTACAAGATCAGGCTTAGCGAGACTATTCGATTCCCCTTACAAAAAGGTAATTTTTGTATTGTTTTTAGTCATCTCCATTTGCTACATAATCCCATGACACCGTCAGTGATGTAATTTTAACAATTCACATTATAAGCTATAAAAACTATTATTCTTTTGAATAAAGGCTATTCTACATTATATCAATTTAATAAAAAAACATATATGGACTTTTCAAATCAATCTGATCGGATCAAGCGCTACGCAGTAGCCTTACAAGGAGCAGCTCGTAAAACCGTCAATGTAAAATTGAACAACGACGCACCCACCAAAATTACCGCCATGCAAGTGGATCGCCAGAGTAACGTGCTCATTACCAAAGTTTTACAGGCACAAGAATCAGATGCCAGTTTTGATTTTGACGATGACGGTGAATTGTGGCTGGTAGAAGGCACGGAGATTCCGCCAATCGAGCAGCTCTCTTCCAGCGCTTCGAACAGCGAGGCTTCCAACGTTCAAATAGAAATTTTAGAAAATCTGATTACCGACCGCGATGTGTCGAGCAATCAAAAGCCGACCCAGCAACCCGGCGAAGCATAATATTTTTAATTAATAATGAATAATGCGTAATTAATAATCACCAATAGTCGGTAAGTGTTTGCAAATCAGTAATTTGCAATATTTAAACGATATTCATATAAGAAAAATAACGCATATTATTCTACTGAAGAGCGGGACTGGATATTATTAGTAGTATTATAGATTGAATATCTGTAATTTACACTTTGCTTTTGTATATTATATTATAAAAAATGCTGAAATTATTGCTATCGGTTGTTCTTTTCTTCCTGATGCTGACCAAAGTAAACGGGCAGGAATTTGCCGACAGTATCAATGCGCTCCGGTATTTGCAGCTTGCCCGGGCAGCATTGGCAAAGGAGCAACCCGATAGCCTGACTTTTTATGTATCACAAGCGCAGGAAAGTTTTCAGCAGGCGCAAAACTGGGATAGTTATAATAATAATTTTGTTGATTTTGCCAAAACATTATTTACTAAATGGAGTACGGATGTAAAATATGTGGAAGTGGGCATTCAAAGTTTGAAAACATTATATGAAGACCTCCAGCAAACGCCCGCCGCGCAACACCCGCAGCAAAAAGAAATCATTTACCAGATCGCACGTGGCTATTACTTTCAGGGTTTAAGCTGGCAACGATTCTTTACAAAAGAAAGTAATGAAATTTATGCTGCTTTTGATTCCTGTAAGCTGTATGTAAATAAAAATCTGGCAAAATTCGCCAAAATGCCGCCCAAGACGGTTGCACTGGAGCGGGCGAATCATTATAATTTGCTGGGAGTAGCTTACACTGCCAGGGGCGACGACGCTCATGCGCTGGAAGAATTGGAAAAAGCTTTGGCGATCCGCATCACAGAACTGGGCACTGAAGATGACCGCGTAGCCAGTGTTTATTTCAATATTGGCAATGCTTATACCAATTTGCATTTATATAATAAAGCCCTGGATGCTTATACAAAAGGGATTAAAATCCGCAAGACTTTATTGGGTGCCGATAATCCGCGGCTGGCTAATATGTATTTTAATGTAGGCGTATTATATGAATATAAAGAAGAATATGATAATGCCATTACATTTTATAATCAGGCAAAAGAATTGTATGAAAAGCAGCCGCAGTCTTTTGATAATGTCAAACAACTCATCGCCGAAGTTTCGACTTGTTTAGCCGTTTGCTATCAAAATAAAGGCGCTTATCAGGAATCGTCCATTTATCACCAACAATCCATTCAGGAATACGAGCAAGCCGTTGAAAATAATGCCGTCAAAATTGCCGATTATTATACCAATCAGGCGATGCTGGCGGATTTACAGCGCGACTATAAAACCGCGGTGGAACTGCATGAAAAAGCCGTGCAACTGTACCAGCAAAAGTTGGCAGCAAATGATGCCCGTTTGATACAAGCCCGCAATAACCTAGGCAATGCTTATGCCGCCAATCGCCAATTCGACCGGGCAATCGCCACGCTTCAGGGCGCATTGCAATTGATTGAAAAGGATAGCAAGCAACAGGAATTATACGCCAGCTTAATAAGCGATCTCGGACTTATTTACTTTACGCAGGGTGATTTTATAAAAGCGCGCGAAAACAACCTCAAAGCGCTGAAAATATTGCAAAAAATATTTAGTAAAAGTTATAAAATTGCCGTTATTTATAATAATCTGGCAAAAATAGCCGCAGCAGAAAAAAATCATACGGCAGCCCTGGATTTTGTACAGCAGGCCCTGATTACCAATCACTTGAATTTTGCCAGTCGCGACTTGCGCCAAATGCCCGCTTCGACCGGCTATTTCCGGTATGATTATTTTGTAGAATCGCTGATGCTGAAAGCCCGGCTACTGCGGCTGACGCCGAAAGCCAGCGCATTGCTGACAGCCCGTGCGCTGTATCAAGTGACTGATTCCGTTTTGACGCAGGTGCAAAATGAGTTAATTGCGTCGGAGGATAAAATCCGCTTGTCGGAGAAGATGTACGCATTATCGGAGTCTGCTATTGAAAATTGCCTCCAGTTGACAGCAACGACGGGCGATCGCCGTTACTGGGAAGAAGCATTTTATTATACCGAAAAAAGTAAAAACACCGTCTTAACCCAGTCCATCACCGCCAATCATGCCAAGCATTTTGCCGGTATTCCTGATTCACTGATTGTTTTAGAAGATCGCTTGCAATCGGATATTCGGTATTTTAAGTTGCAATTGCTGGATAGCGCCGCCAATACTGCGTTTCAGAATGAATTGTTTGAGGCGCAACGCGACTACCGCGTACTCATGCAGCGGTTGGAGCAGGATTATCCGCTTTATTATCAATTAAAATATGACCGCTCGGTGCCCAAAGTGTCGGCTT
This sequence comes from Saprospiraceae bacterium, assembly GCA_046314415.1. Classification (GTDB taxonomy): domain Bacteria; phylum Bacteroidota; class Bacteroidia; order Chitinophagales; family Saprospiraceae; genus JADJNW01. The sequence goes on along the minus strand of JBKBWT010000117.1, from coordinate 8,150 downwards.
TACAGGCATCGTTACCCGCTGCAACGGCATTATTAAGTTATTTTATTGGCGACTCCATATTATATAGTTTTGTCATTACGCAGCAGGATTTTCAGGTGTATCGCACGCCACTGTTAAAAGATTTTGCCGATCTCCAGGTAGGACTCCGAAAAACCATTCAATATCAACTAGATGAATACTATGTTAATATTGCAAGTAATTTATATCAGCTATTATTTCCTTTTAAATTAGATCATCATATTAAAGCTTTAATTATTATACCGGATGGTAATTTGAGTAAGTTACCGTTTGAAACTTTATTAACCGCAAAGCCTGATTCCCTTAGTTCGCTTGATTTTTCGCAGTTGCCTTATTTATTGAATCGGTACGAAATCAGTTATGCTTTGTCGGGCACATCCTATTATCAAATGAAAGCGTCGGGGCGTCGTTTTCCTGAAACAGGAGAAGGGCTGCTTGCCTACGCGCCGGTATTCGACCAGCCCCAATCCATTAGTGTTTTTTCTAATGGCACCCGCAATCCTTTCACCGGAGCAAACAATCTGAACTTTGGTCGTACCATCACCAGCGACGGTCAGTACGTGTCCGCCCTACCCGCCACCGCCAATGAGGTACAGTCCATCGCCAACATTTTTAAGGAGAAAGGACAACCAGCCGATATTTATCTTTTCCAAAATGCCAATGAAAACCAACTCAAGCACAGCGATATTACGCATAGCAAATATTTACATATTGCAACGCACGGTTTTATCAATGAAGCGCAACCGGATTTATCGGGGCTGCTTTTATTCCCGGATTCTACCGAACAGGAAGATCATATTTTATATTCCGGTGAAGTATATAATATAAAACTTAATGCTAATTTGGTGGTGCTTTCTGCCTGCGAAACGGGCTTGGGGAAAGTCGCCAGTGGTGAGGGTTTACTGGGTTTGTCCAGGGCTTTTTTCTACGCCGGTGCCGAAAATTTATTGGTATCCTTGTGGAAAGTGCAGGATCAAGCCACTGCGGATTTGATGGTGTCTTTTTATCAACAGCATCTCACTGGTAAAAATTCGTACTTCCGAACAGCGTTACATCAAGCTAAATTGAATATGATTCGCTCCGAACAATTCAATCATCCTTATTATTGGTCGGCTTTTGTGCTCATTGGACAATAGTTTTTTGTTATGTTTGTTGCAAACAAATCAACATTATGTGGCGCATTATAATAATAGCTTTTTTATTTACTTCGCAATGTACTGTTAATCAAAAGATTGCCAAGTCTTATGATATACCCACTCTTGATAATTATACTTTAGTCTGGGATGAAGCCTTCAACGGCAATGCCCTGGATTTAAATAGCTGGGAATATCAACTGGGCGACGGCTGCCCGCAACTCTGTGGCTGGGGCAATAATGAAGGGCAATGGTACACGGATAAGGCAAAAAATGTATATGTAAAAGATGGCTTCCTGCACATTGTTGCCTTGAAAGAAGCGATGAATGGCAAGGAATATACCTCGGCAAGGCTGCGTACCAAGGGCAAACGCGATTTTAAATATGGGCGCATTGACGTGCGTGCCAAACTCCCCAAAGGACAAGGCATTTGGCCCGCCATCTGGTTTTTACCGACGGATGAAGTGTATGGCGGCTGGCCCAAAAGCGGTGAGATTGATCTGGTGGAAGTGGTGGGACATGAGCCCAATGTATTATGGGGCACGGTACATTATGGTCCTGACTGGCCCAAAAATAAATATGATAACAACCGTTATTACTTACCAAACGGTGATTTTTCGGATGCCTTTCACACCTTTTCTTTAATCTGGAAAGAAAATGAAATGATTTGGCTGCTGGACAATCAAGTTATTTACCAGCGTATTATTCCTGATTTGTTAAAGCCTGAAAACTACCCATTTAACGAACGTTTTCACTTAATTTTAAATCTGGCAGTCGGCGGCAATTGGCCCGGCTATCCTGATGCAACGACGGTTTTTCCTCAGGAAATGGTGGTGGATTATATCAAAGTGTATCAAAAGAAGTAAATAAAATGGCGCATTATTAAAGATTATAATGCGCCATTTTATTAATATTAAGGGTATTTACTTACTCAATCATTACTTTACCCGAAGCAATCCTGCCCTCCTGATCCACAATTTGCCAAAGGTATAAGCCTGGACTTAAACTGGCATTTAATTTTATTGCATGCGGCTGCAACAGTGAAATTTTATTTTGTTGATGTAATAATTTTCCACTTGCATCATATAACGAAAGATTGTAAACTTCATCCGGCTTATCCTGAGCGGCTTGCAGCCAGAAATTCCCACGCGTCGGATTCGGGAATACTTTAATATCCTTTAAAGAAGTAATCGGCTCGTTGACTGCCACCAGGGGCGCCATATTTTGATCCAGCCAAGCCAGGCGATTCGCCAGCCAGGTTTTTAAAAAGTTGACTTCCTCGGTGTAAGAATTGCCGATAAAAGAATTGGGCCACACATACGTACCGATCACGCGCCAGCGCTGAAAATTGCGTACCCGCGCTTCGCCCAACAAATTGGTAATGGAATCAATTGGCGTAAACAATCGCTCGGTGGACCAGGCACCCTGACGCAGTTCACGCCAGCGCCGCCCTACCCGATCGCGAAAAGCCGGATCTTGCCATAAGCGATCCCACCAAAAATGAATTTGCCACTGGTCATCCGGGCAAACGGTATTAAAATCTTTCGCCCAGCCCTGATAATCCTTGGCGTTGCAATAATCACCGATGCCAAAGGCAATATTAAAATCCCAGAGCGGACCCATTTTCAACTTACCGCCTTCACTATCCCGATTTTTATAAAAATAAGCGCTGAGCCGATACCCGTCGGTATTCTTGGTCAACTCTTGCACCAATAAGTAATCTACCCAATTGTCCACGTCAATCCAATCCGCATAGCGCGTTTTATAATCATTGGACATCATCATATCTTCAAAATCCTTTATATATTTTTGAATATATGCCGCCTGTTGCGGTCGGATGTCTTCTTCCTTGGGGTAATGGTATTGAAACCACACCTGCTGCCAGGCGCCGGGTTTGGGCGGATACGTAGAAGTCCAGTTGCCGCCGAATCCGCCGTTGAGTCCGTATTTGTCAATGCGCAGAATATATCCACCGGTCAGCTTGTCACCGCTGATATCACTGGATTCTAATTTTTTTATTGCCACGCGATTGGCATCCCGCTTGATGTTTTCCAATAAAATGTAAACTCCTTTATAATCATCATCAAGCATGACTTCGCAGTAGCGGGTGCGGGGCGTCCAAGGCATCACCGCACGGGCATAGGTATGCACCAGCACATCGCGCATAAGGGTTTTATCATTCAAAGGCGCAATCAATGCCCAGTCGCTTTCCTCGGGCATACCCAACAAAGGTACTTTCAGGTCTTCGCGACTCGCATCGCGCAATTCAATACTATAGGCTTTCTTCTCATACAATTGTGAAGACGAGCCGCGCAATTCAATCCCGATGAATCCATTATACACATTAGGCACATCCGTAATAAGATTGGTTGTGCCATTTCCTTTGTGAATAATGCTCATTTGTGCCCTGATCTTTGGCTCATTTGGAATCGGAACACCATTGGCATTGATAATCACCATCGGCAGATGCGAACTATTAAACTGCACCTGCGCCCATACACCCAATTGCAACAGCATTAAACTGCACCCTAAAAGTAGCCTTTTCATACTTACCATCCAGTTTTACAAACAATAGCGCTAAAGGTAATTTAAAATCAAAATATTGCAAATGCATGGTTTGTTAATTACCTATTTTTTAGAAATTTAGTGCCACAACTTGTATCACAATAGCTATCTTTCAATCGGCATCATTTTAACACATGATTGAAGTTCGACATTTGACCAAACAATTCGGCAATCGCACGGCTCTTCACGACCTAAGTTTTAAACTCGAAGCCGGTCAAACCCTCGCCCTTATTGGCTCCAGCGGTTCTGGCAAGACCACGACCCTGCGCATGATTAATCGGCTGATTGAACCCGACGCCGGGCAAATTCTGGTAAATGAAGAAGATGTAACCCATCAACCTTTAGAACAGATGCGCCGCCGCATGGGCTACGTGATTCAGAATACGGGCTTGTTTCCGCACTATACCGTGGCTGAAAATATAGCAATTGTACCTAATTTGTTGCAGTGGTCGCCCGCTCGCATCCGCACCAGAGTGCAGGAATTGCTGGAACAAATGGGGCTTCCGCCCGCAGAATACGCGACCAAATACCCTGATCAACTCAGCGGCGGACAGCAGCAACGCGTTGGACTTGCCAGGGCTTTAGCGGCGGATCCGCCCATTATTCTCATGGACGAACCCTTCGGTGCGCTCGATCCGATCACGCGGATGCACATTCGGCAGGAAGTACTGGCATTGGAAGAATTTCAGGATAAAACCATCATCATCGTTACCCATGATGCGGAAGAAGCTTTTGCAATGGCAGATATGATATGCTTATTACATGAAGGTGTGGTGCAGCAACTCGACACTCCTCAGGCATTGCTGCGGCAACCGGCGAATGATTTCGTCCGGGATTTTTTTGCCCGTCAGCAGTTACAATTGGAATGGGCGGTTTTTACGCTGGAAGACGTATTTGCGCAATTGCCCAGTCAGTCCCCCGGCAATCCTGAATTTCCTATTCCCATCGAAACAACGATTCGCGAAACGATTTATTTACTAAATAAAAACCCCGAAAAAGCCGCGCGCGTTGCCTTCCATGATATAAATCGCTATTTCGATTTACCAATTTTATTAAAAGCATTACAAAATATAAAATAAACGCATTATTATATTACGCTAGCTAGCCTATTAAATTTAACCACTAAGCACACCCGGCACACTAATCTAAGTGAACTTAGTGCGCTCAGTGGTTAAGCAGGTTTACTCCAGCACCAATCTTTGCTTCTTTGGGTACTTCACCGAATACCGGAAATTTAATTTTTCTGCCTTACCCGGTTCAATATTTAGTTTCCATTTTAATAAACCGGCTTCCGTATTTACTTCCGCGCCTTTGGCATTATCCAATGTAACTTCAATATCATCATTCGTGGAAAGCGGATATTGATCTTCGACCACGATGGCAATTTTTTGTTTTTTCTTATTACGCAGCTCAATATCCCAGCCGCGTGTTTCGGTTTTTTTATTGCCAATGAATTGACCCTCAGCGAATTGCTTTTCTTTTGTACGGGTAATAACGACACTTTCATCGCGCCCGAGCGAGAGCGTGAGGGTGTCTTCGGTGCTTTGCACATCCAGGAAAGATTTGCCTAAATAAGTGCCTTCAAAATATAAATTCGCCTCGCCATTAAGTAAATTATACTGATCCCAATTGGTCAATTGCGCCGTTAAATAAGCGGTTTTATCCAATTTAGGCGCTGCATAATATTCATAATAAGCCGGAATCGTATATTCATTTACATTCACCGTATAATATTTAGCATCCGAAGGAATATCATACGGAATATCAATTTTAAATTCAAAAGAGACGCTGTTTTCACTGAATTCTACTGATGGAAGCGCAGCTTCTGCTTGGTCCCGAATGGCTTCTTGTGACATTGCAGGCGACTCTTTCTTCATCATATTACTTTGCTGCTGATTATAATAATTTTGCCGATTCACCATGGGATCATAAAAACGCAGCCGCCAGGTTTGTAAATTCGGCATAATGCCTGATAAGGAAGGGTTTCCAGTGGATAAGCTCAGGGCAATTTTATTCCAATCTTCACCGGAATTTTGATAGACGTTGGCTTTATAAGCTAATTCGACCGGATTTTGAATATCTTTTACCCGCAAATCATAAGTCGGGTACCAACCGGCATTGCGCACTAAATAACCCAGCTCAAACTCCCCATTTGTCGCGGCTTTCGCCAATATTTTTACTAAAATTTCACTGGTCGCTTTGCTGCCGCTGGCGCTCAGGTCATTGATTTGCTTTTGAATTTTTGCAAGGTCTTCCTGCCATTTCTTTACATTGGATGTAATATCCAGCTTTTTTAATTTAATTTCTGCCAGTCGGGTGCGATAATATTCCGCCATCGCTTTGATTTTTTCTACCGAAGCGCCGGTGGTGCCACCCACGTCTTTATTCGACAAAATAAGATTTTCTTCATCTGTTAGCACCTGTAAAGCAACTTGTTCGCGCTCCAATTTGTCCTGCAAAGCATCGCGGTCGGCGATCAATTTTTTATACTCTGCCGATTGCTCGGTTTCTTTTAAATAATTGAGTTGATGATTCACGGAAAGCACGGTGAATTCGCCGTTGGCTTTGAGTTGAATGCTTTGCGGATCAAGGTCTGGCGAGAGATTCACAAATTTTAAAATGTTTTGCCCGACGGGAATGCTGGTTTTGCCGGTGCGCATCACCTGCGCGCCTTGACGGAATACTTTTACGGATTGGATGGTCGAAGTGACTTCTTTTTCAGCATCAGCAGCCATTGATAATGAGGCAATTGCGAATGCCATTACAAAAACAAAGATACGTTTCATGTGATTCAGTTTTTATATTTTAAAATAGAGATGCAGGTGCAATGAGAATTACATAAAGCAAATGGAGATTTCTTTAGAATAGTTGCTCACAGATTGCCTTTAACCACAGCGTCAACAGCGATTATTGGCATATTAGCACATCGGCACATTATATAGGGAACGCTTCGCGCAATCTTTTCACTACTTCAAACGCAGCAGGACAGATTTCCGTATTTTTTAATGTCAAATTCGCAATTTGATAAATTTGTTTGCGATCGGTGTGCGGATACTCGCGGCAAGCCTTGGGGCGGACATCATAAATAGAGCAATAATTATCAGCGCCAAGAAATGGACAAGGCGCACCATTGTGCACATAATCACCATCTTCGTCGAGATGTAAATATTTTTCAACAAACACCGCAGGGCGCATGCCCAAATGCTGCGCAATGCGCTCAATATCTTTGTCCTTGAAAATCGGGCTGGTCGTTTTGCAACAATTGGCACAGACGAGGCAATCGATCTCGCTAAATACTTCATTATGAATGTCTAACACCGTTTCATCCAGTTTTTTGGGCTTTTTCTGTGCCAGTTTCTGGAAGAATTTTTTGTTGGCAGCGTGGGCTTCGCGGGCGCGGGAGGGGAGCGTTGTTAATAATGTTTCCAATAGATTTATTCGTGTACGATGATAGAATAATTATCCAATTCAATCAATTTTACATTAGCTTGAAAATAATTTTCAATAGTCATAAAATTGAGTTCAAATAATTTTAGCAATTCTTTATTTACAATATTACCTGTTGTAATCATTAATAGTCGCTGAGGCTTACCCTTTAAAAGATGAAATTTAAAGAAGTCAGCATCTTTTGTGATCACAATTCTATCTTCTTTATCCGCTATATCAATTAAAATAGAATCAATGGTTAAGTTCTCTAAAGGTAAATCCCTTGTATGAATCGCATCATGTCCTCGTTTTCTTAGCCACGATTTTAAACTTAAAGGAAGCTGAGCATCAATAATAAACTTCATTAGGCGGCAATCACTTTACTAATACTATTGACCTTTACTAATTTTGAAGCAAAAAGAAGCGTAGCTTTAATATCTTCTTCTTCCAAATCAGGATAATCTTGTAAAATTTCCTCATGTGTCATCCCGGCTGAAAGCAAATCCAAAATCATTTCCACTGGATAGCGCATATTGCGAATAGTAGGCTTGCCAAAGCATACATCGGGGTTGAGCGTTATTCGATCTAGCAGGTTTTGTTGCTCCATCGTCTTCAAGTTTTTACAAAGATACCTCTATTTTTTATATTCCACATTACAACAAAAAACGCATTCTTCGGGTTCCAAGCCTTTAACGAAAGCTTAACACCCTTGCATTTGGGTTTTCGCAGGAATTTTTGTCATTTCGTAGTTTAGTATAAGGGACAGGCACTTTTTCTGGTTTATATTATAATTATCACGCTACCCTTTTATACCCTCTACAAAATCAAAAGCTATGAATCGCATTATTTCAGTAATATGTTTATTGCTATTTATCATTGTTTTATTCCAAAGTTGTGCACAAGCCCAAGCAACCAAGTCATCTCCCACCCTTCCGCCGCCCGTCAAGGTTTTGGCAAACAACATTCCGGTGTACGATGAATTTGCCAAACTGGAGCCGCTTTTTCAAC
>JBKBWT010000116.1:0-16777 GCA_046314415.1 Saprospiraceae bacterium | reverse complement strand
GGGATGTTTTTGCTTTTGAATAACTGATTGTACGCACTGATGTCATTGGACAAGAGTTTCTCCATGGTAACGCGGTGGGTATTCCACTCATTTTCAACGTCTTGCAGACGATCCTGAATTCCCTGGGTAATTTTAGGATCATGCGTATCGAGTCTGCCCCGCAGATCGAGGAATTCGGCGCTGAGTCTGGAGGGCCAGTTGATCACGTCCTGGAAATTTTTAGAACGCGTTTCCACCAGATTGGCTTCCCAGTCGGCAAGTTTTTTGGCGAGTTCCTTACCGGCGTTGACAATATCAGCCATGTCTTTATTGTCCTTCATCAATTCATTGAAGCCTTCGATTTGTTTTTTCACTTTGCGCATGTCGTTGATGGCATTGTGAATTTCGGTCACGTCCTGAGCAATGCGGCTGAGGTTTTCCTGCTGAATGCGCCAGTCCTCTGCGGTGACGCCGGTTTGGCGGGGATCAGGCAGCACCTCCACTTCGGTTTCCGATACTTCGCCTTTGTATTCGAGGCGGGCTTTGTATTTGCCCGGTGCCACACGATGCCCCCGGAAATCGCCGTAAATGTAAGCCCCCGGCACGTCGGGCAGGGTCGCAGTGCGGAAATCCCAGGCAAAACGGTTCAGACCGGCTTCACCCGGCAACACCGGATCAGCCGGAGCGCCGCCGCCAGCTGCTGCACTCCCCGCTTTACTTGGGTCGCGCTTGCTGGAATATGCCCGTACCACCTTGCCTTGTGCATCGAGAATTTCGAGTTTTACCGTGCTGGCAGTATCAGCTTTCTCTTTCAGGCTGTAATACAACATGACGCCATCGAGCGGATTCTGACCAATACCGGGAATGCCATCAGGCAGCCACCAGGGCGTAAAGCCGCTCATGCGAATGGTCGGGCGCGCCGGGAATAATTTGTTTGCCAAAGCGGCTGTTTCACCTTTGGTTTGCTGCAAAGGCGTGAGGTCATCGAGAATCCAGAAGGCACGTCCGGCGGTAGAAGCGACGAGGTCGTTGTGGTGAATGACGAGATCGGTAACCGGCACGACGGGCAGGTTGAGTTGGAATTTGTTCCACTTATTACCCCCATCGAAGGAGATGTAAAAGCCTCGTTCCGAACCGGCGTAGAGCAAGCCCTTTACTTTTTTGTCTTCGCGAATCACTTTAATAAAATCGTCGGTGTCCACACCATTGACAATCTTCGTCCAGGTTTTGCCGTAGTCGGTGGATTTGTACGTCAGTGAATTAAAATCATTGAACTTGTAGCGATTAGCAGAAATGTAAACCGTGCCTTTGTCGTGCGGCGATACTTCAATGCTGTGAATCATGCATTCGGGTAAACCGGCGGGGGTAATGTTCTGCCAGCTTTTGCCGTTGTCGCGGGTGACGTGTACCAAGCCGCAATCGCTGCCGGTGTAAAGGACGCCGCGCTCCTGCGCTGATTCGATGATATAATAAATGGTGTTGTAATTTTCGCCACCGGCTCCTTCATTTGTAATAGGACCACCACCGACGCCCTGTTTTTCCGGGTCGTTGCGGGTCAGATCGGGGCTGATGGTTTCCCAGCTTAAACCGCCATTGGTACTGCGGAACAGCACATTACCAGCATGATAAATGGTCTTCGGATCGTGCGGCGAGGCGAGAATCGGCGCGTTCCAGTTGAAACGGTATTTCATCGCCTTAGGCTCGTTTGCCAGATTCAGCGAGGGATACACCATGATGTCCTTGCGTTCCATGGTTTTCATGTCCAGCACTTCGATTTGCCCCTGATAACAGCCGCCGTACAACAGTTCGGGATTATTTGGGTCGAAGGCAATGTAGGCACTTTCACAACCCGGACCATCAAACCAGTCTTTATCCGTTACGCCAATGCCATTGGTACGGCTGGAAATGACCACCGAAGAGTTGTCTTGCTGACCGCCATAGACGCGGTACGGGAATTGATTGTCCACACTCACCCGATAGAATTGCGCCGTTGGCTGATTGTCAATGGACGACCAACTGCGACCGGTATTGAAGGTAACTTCCGCGCCGCCGTCGTCACCGAGCACCATGTTGGCGGCATTACTCGGGTTAATCCACAGGTCGTGGGTATCGCCGTGTCCCACGCGCACATTCGAGAAGGTTTTGCCGCCGTCAATTGAGCGCATCATCGGTGCGTTCAACACATACACCACATCGGCATTTTGCGGATCGGCAAAAATTTCCATGTAATACCAGGAGCGCGCGGTAAGGTCTTGGTTATTAGTTTGATGCGCCCAACTGCGACCGCCATTATCCGAGCGATAAACGCCGGCTTTTGATTTTTCGGCTTCCACGATGGCGTAAACCCGGTTAGGATTGGCGCGCGACACGGACAAACCGATCTTGCCCATTTCTTCGGGTAAGCCCTGCATGATTTTGTTCCAGGTTTCGCCGCCGTCGGTAGATTTGTACACGGTGGAGCTAGGTCCGCTCTCTACTTTCCAGGGCAGGCGGCGGTGTTTCCACATTGCCGCGTAGAGAATACGGGGGTTTTTCATATCTATGGTCAAACTGGAAGCACCCGTATTTTCGTCCACGTACAGCACTTTTTTCCAGGTGGTGCCGCCATCGGTAGATTTGTAAATGCCACGATCCTCGCTGGGTCCGTGTACGGGTCCTTGCGCAGCAACATAAACCACATCGGAATTATCGGGATGAACGACGACGTCCGAAATATGCCGGGTTTTCTCCAAGCCAATGTTTTTCCAGGTCTGCCCGGCATCCGTAGATTTATAAACGCCATCGCCGAAGGAAGTCATTACGCCCCGCACTGCGTGCTCGCCCATGCCTACATAGACCACGTTGGGATCGGACTCAGCCACTGCAATGTCGCCTACGGAGCTGGTTTTAAACTGCCCATCGGAAATGTTGCGCCAGGTGATGCCTGCGTCATCGGTTTTCCAGACACCGCCGCCGGTATAGCCTACATAATACGTGTTGTCGTCGCCTACCACACCGGATACCGCATTGGAGCGCCCGCCCCGATACGGACCGATGTTGCGCCAGCGCATGGATTTGAATTTGGCAGCGTCAAACGCCGCAGTGTTCGTCGTTGTGGTAGTGCCTGGAGCCGCCGTAGAACGGGCGGTTTTCTTCTGGCTGAAGCCCGGTAATGCCAGGCACAACAACAGCAGCAACCACAAGGAAAGCTGTACTTTTTTCATACGAATATGGGTTTTGAGTATTGATGATTTTGTAAATAATGGTTAGACAAATCTAGTAAGTATTTGTCCTTCAGATGGGGTTAAATTACAGCGAATTTGAAATAAATAAATGATAATTAACGGCAGAAATAAAAAGATTTATTTTATTAACATTGGTAGAATGGATTCCAAAATCTGCTTCCTAAATTCAGCCTTCCCTGCTATTTTTATTTATTTTTAGCCCGCATTTGCAAACATTCAACCTAAAACCGCAAATTCGATCATCATGCGCATCTATTTGATTATTAGCTTTTTATTGGTATCCATTACACTGTTTAGTCAAAAAATTCCCAATCGCTCCGCTCTTAGCATTGAGCAGATTATGAAGGGCGAGGAATTTGTTGGCTTCCTGCCGGAAAATCATTACTGGTCGGAAGATGGTAAAAACATTTACTTCTCCTGGAATCCGAATCATGATACTTTGCGAAGCTTATATAAAATTGGCATTAATGATGCTAAACCATTGAAAGTCAGCCCGGAAGAAGAGAAAAATTTACCCGCACGCGGTGGCGATTATAATAAAAATCGCAGCAAAAAAGTCTATGCCAAAAATGGCGATTTGTTCCTGTTGGACATTCCTACAATGCAAATTACCCAAGTGACCAACACACTTGACAATGAGTCTAATCCACAGTTTTCCAGTGATGAGCAGCACGTTATATATGTTGCAAACGGCAATGTTTTTACCTGGCACATTGCAAGCGGTATTACCACGCAATTGACGAATTTCAAACGCGGCAACAAGCGCGACGAGCCGCGGAAAACGGCAAATGAAGAATGGCTGCAAACGCAACAGCAGGAATTATTTGATATTTTACGCGAACGCAAAGCCGAGCGCGAACTCCGCGAAAAACGCGATAAAGCCCTGGAAATCAAGCGTCCCAAAGAATATTGGTACGGCGAAAAAGCAATGAATTTTATACAAACCAGCCCGGATTTGAAGTTTATTACATTCCGGCTCACCAAATCTGCACCCGACAAGCGCACCGATGTGCCCAATTATGTCACGGAATCCGGCGCTACGGAGGATTTGCGCGCCCGCCCGAAGGTCGGCTCCCCGCAGGATACGTATGAATTTGGCATTTATGATGTAAATAAAGACAGCGTTTATTTAGTAGATACAAAACAAATTCCCGGCATTTTTAATAAACCGGCATTTTTAAAAGAATATCATAAAGATACTGCGGCATATAAAGAAAAATATGATAAACCGCGCGAAGTAAATTATGGCAGCGCTATTTATTCAGAAGATGGTAAAGCGGTTATTAATATTACATCCCAGGATTATAAAGATCGCTGGATTATGTTGCTGGATTTGCCAAGTGGTAAATTGCAAGTGCTTGACCATCAGCATGATGACGCGTGGATCGGCGGTCCCGGTGTGGGCTGGTTTAGTGGAGGTAATATTGGCTGGCTGCCTGATCAGAAAACCATTTATTATCAATCGGAAGCTACGGGTTATTCACATCTTTATATAATGGATGTAATAAGCGGCACCAAAAAAGCTTTGACCAGCGGTAAATTTGAAATATTGGATGCAAATTTATCGAATGACAAGCAATATTTTTATATAACGGCGAATGCCGAGGGTCCGCACGAGCGGCATTTTTATAAATTACCGGTAAATGGCGGAAAGCTGGAACAGCTTACGAATCTGACCGGGAATAATGATGTCGCGCTTTCGCCGGATGAAAAATATTTAGCGATTCGTTATTCGTATAGTAATAAACCCTGGGAATTATTTATCATGGAAAATAAACCCGGCGCGCCGGCTAAACAACTCACCGAATCATTAACAGCTGATTTTAAAAAATATAATTGGCGCGACCCGGAAATTATATGGTTTACCGCGCGGGACGGCGTGAAGGTGCCCGCCCGAATTTATCGTCCGGCAAAGCCGGTGAAAGGCGGTCCGGCAGTGATTTTTGTGCATGGCGCGGGTTACACGCAAAATGTGCATAAGTGGTGGGCGAGTTATTATCGCGAATACATGTTTCATAATATGCTGGCGGATAATGGTTATACCGTGCTTGATATTGATTACCGGGCCAGCGAAGGCTACGGAAGAGACTGGCGTACAGCCATTTACAGATATATGGGCGGCAAAGATTTACAAGATCAAATTGATGGCGCTAAATATTTAGTAAATAATTATAATGTTGATAAAAATAAAATTGGCATTTACGGCGGCTCTTACGGCGGCTTTATGACCTTGATGGCAATGTTTACCAGTCCCGGCACCTTCAAAAGTGGCGCGGCACTGCGTTCGGTAACGGATTGGGCACATTATAATCATGTTTACACCGCTAATATTTTGAATCAGCCGCAGGAGGATAGCATTGCGTATCACCGCAGTTCGCCGATTAATTTTGCCGAAGGATTGCAAGGTAATTTGCTGATTTTACATGGTATGGTGGATGTAAATGTGCATTTTCAGGATGTGGTGCGCCTGTCACAACGCTTGATTGAATTGAAAAAAGATAATTGGGAATTTGCCGTCTATCCCCTTGAGGATCACGGATTTGTGGAGCCAAGTAGCTGGACGGACGAGTATAAACGAATCTTTAAATTGTTTCAGGAGACGTTAAAATGATTCCAATAAATAAGGATTAGGAAGTATTAAATATCTCCTAATCCTTATAATAAAATTAATTTGCTTTTTTCAAATACTTCAAAATAGCCTCCATTGCCGGATCAATATTATTAAAATATTCACTTGAATGTAATTCTGCCGCTATATCAGGCGCCAAAAAGGGGCGCTTATCCTCCGAGTTATAACCCCACTGAAAATACTGGCTGGAATAACTCGCTACCAGACCACTATAGGGAAGCACAATCGGGTTGTGTTCACCATAATTCATTGGTTTAGAGCCAGTTGGCTCGCCAACGAAGAGCGCATTGGTCCAAAGTTCCAGCTTACAGGCAAAGTCCATCGCTGCGGAAAAAGTACGGCGACCGGTGATGATAAATAGCTTGCCACGCTGATTGATTTGCTCACTTTTGATCAGGGCTTTGATAAGCGGTAAGGCAAGAAAACCATTTCCACCGGTATTATTTCGAATATCAACTACGAGTGCATCCACCGGATTTTCTTTGATCGTTTTGAGTAATCTTTCGCTAAAAGCTTCAATGGTTTCCTCTGGTTTATTTTCAACATGATTGAATTGATTTACCACTTGATTAAACTGAAAATATAATATTTTTTGATCTTCCAGGAATTGCATCCAGTAGTTTTTTTCAGGATGTTGTAAATATAAAGGCAGCGGATTGGACGCAGCGGTATTCGCGGTTATCCAATCTTTTCCTGAAGGATTGAGCATTTCCCAATGATTGTCGAGTTTCCAGGGAAAAGTTTCCAGCTTTACCTGCTCGGTTTTTCCATTAGCATGTTGTACTACGATTGAAATATTTTTACAATCTTTAGTAGTACCATGGATGCAATAAAATTCGGCGGTTTGTAATACAAGCGGACTCATCATTTTATCTTGCCACTCATTATCACTGCCAATATACTCATAACTTTTTTGTAATAAATCAGCAGCAGCAATGCCCCCAATGGAAATAATTTTTTTGCCCGCTAAATGCGCGTAAGCTTTGGTTGCGGCTTTAATAAAAAGTCCATCCTGGAAAAGATAAGGTTCAATGGGCAGCCGATTTAGCTTGCCGTTGGAGTAAGGGAAAAAATTGGTATGACCATCATTCACCATTGCAACGAGTTGTGCCATCGCCATAGCTACTTCATAGTCGGTCATGGCAGGAATGGCATTGTACAGCTTTTCCCCAGCTTTTTGCCAGGCATCGGGTGTAACATCATGAAAAAGATGGATATGATATTTTTCAAAAACGTTGATTAAATACTGTAAATCATAGCGCCAAGCCTCGTCACGATTGGCAAATGTAGTTTGAGTACGCCCGACTAACCTTTTGAAACGAGGTGTATCGTGTAATGTTTTTAAATCATCATCTTTTATAATTTGTTCTACATCATTAATATCATTATCGTAAGCTTTCTCCAGCCAATCCAGCGCTTTGTCCGTTTGACCATTCTGGACATAAGCACAAGCGAGGTTATACATGGCATTGCCGGGCAAAGCATAAAGCGCGGCAGCCTTCTCCCCGGCTTGAATGGCAATATCAAATTGTTTATCTTTTAAAGCTGCAACTGCCAATCGATACCAGTACCTGCCGTTGTAAGGATTGACCTCGGTCACTTTCTGATAAGTACTAATGGCTGATTTCCAGTTTTTACTTCGGTAGTAATCTTCTGCTTGCTGTAACAAAACAGGTTCTTGTGCAGTTAGCAACTGCATGAGTACGAGTAACAAAAGGGTGATAATGGTACGCATCTTTTTTTGCTCAAAATTGATAGCGCTGCGACCTAATATTCTAAAATTTCGTCTGAAGAAAAGGTCTTATTTTTGTTCCTAAAACATAAAAGCTATGAATACGAAGTTGATACTCAATGATCAAATCCTGGTGGATACGCAATCGGGTGAAGTAAAATCAAAAAATCAGCCCGATGCCATCCGGCTGGAGCCCTTGTTATTAGACTTATTACTGTTTTTGACAGCACAACCCCAAACAGTTATTTCGCGGGAACAAATCATAGAAGCGTTATGGGCTGGCGATCAACGCGTTGGTAATCCTGCCTTGACCAAAGCAATCTCTAAATTGCGGCACTTATTTACCCAACATTTTAATACCCCTGATTTAATTGAAACCTTGCCCAAAAAAGGCTATCGATTTACAGCGGATATTAAATTAGCACCCAACTATTTGGAAAACAGAATATTTAACAATAAACATTTCCCTTATATTAATTCTTCATTAATAAAACGGGCACTCATCCAGGTTTTAGCTTTATTTATTATATTAATCGCATTAAAATTTATTTTGGGCGTGTCTTTTCACCATTTACTACATAAGGGTATGCATTAAAAGCATTGGATTTTATATGGATTAAGGTTGCTCGCCAAGGGATCGGAAAAGTTTGGGAGAAGTATAAACAGTAATTTATTGTATTATTTTTTATTTGACGTTTTTTATTTAAAACATTATAATTGTCATCAAAAATATAACATTCGAAATTAAATTTAATTTTAAAAAATTGTTTGTCAGCAATTTACAAACGTCAAATCCCAAATAAAAATAATAAATAATTCACTGCTGCATTTGCATTTCCATAAATTGGCGGTAAGAATTGGTGAGCGGGGTTTCTTCTTTTTTGACGGTATAGCCAAAAACCGGAGTTTCCATTTTTTCCGCTTCGGATTTCGGCACGCCGTTTTCAATCGTAACGGAAACCTCCAGCGTGTGCTCGCCGGAGCCTTTGTAAGTGCCTTTCACCGGAGTGCAGTCGCTAAAATTTCTGCCCACTGCCAGCCGCACGTGGCGGTCGCTCACCAGGCAATTATTCGTTGGGTCAACCCCCAGCCAACCGTAGAAAGGGATGTACGCCTCCACCCAGGCGTGCGTAGCGCCTTCGCCACGCAGATCATGATTTTTAGGACAAATGTAACCGCTGACGTAACGCGCCGGAATATCGAATTTGCGCAGCATGACCAGCATCAGGTGCGCAAAATCCTGACAAACACCGGCTTTGAGCTTCCAAATTTCATCTACACTGGTTTCCACGGACGTGATACCTTGCTGATAATCAAAGGTTTGAAAAATATATTCAGCGAGCCTTTTCACTACGGTCATTGGCGTATCCGCTTTAGAAACCAAAGTATTGAGCATAGCCAAAATGTCATTTTTGCTGTCTAATATCTCCCGTTTTAAAAAATCCATAAATGGAAATTCCTCCTGCAAACGGGATAATTCCTGCCACTGGTCGGTAGCCGGCAATACATCTTCCGGTGGATTTATTGTATGTGTAAATATCTCAATTTCAGACCTTATGGTTAATTCATGATGCGGTTTTACCAGACTAAAAATGCCGACCTTATTGCCAAAATGGTCAAAAAATTCTTCAACGGAGGGATTATTGGTAATGCGGAGTTCATGATTTTGTACCTCCTGATGGGCGTCCTGAATGGGAAACAGCATAATTTGATTGATCCCATCAATGGCGGGTGCAGGATAGGTGTAACGCGTGATGTGCTGAATGCGATAAAATGGCATAAAATTGTTATCTATTATTCGGTATCATTAAAGAGCTTGAGTTCTGAAATATAACGCCTAACATTTTTATGATATTAATAATTCATTCCAAAATAATATTGATTAAAACCGTTGGCAATGGCAGTCAGTTCGGTTTGAATCTGAAAGAGTAACGCCGCTAACGCTGTTTTGTTGAGTGTTTGAATATCGGTGTAACGCACTAAATTTACTGCTTTACCAATGCGAAAATCCATTTGACGGTAACTGTCTTCCACGCTATCGGCTTGCAGCCGCTGAAAATACCGATGCACCTGATTGACACAATACTGCACAGAATGCGGGAAAGCCCCATTGTGCAAGGCGTGCTCCGCCACGCAATGCGGTTGAATATTGCCGCGATACGTTTTCTGGTACAATTGATACCCACTTAGGGAATATAAAACGTAGCGCCAACTCGTCGTTTCGGCGGGTTCGGTAATTTCATAACCGGTGGAAAGTTTCATTTGTAATACATACACCGACTGCATTGCCCGCTCCAGGAATTTGCCAATATTCATAAAATTAAAACCCTCGCCGCGCGGCATTGTGGTATCCACCGTACCATAATATAACATGGTTTCACGTTGTAAAAAATCCAGCGCGGAGAGCGGGTCATCGGTTTGGAACTGCTGTCGCAACTGCGATTCACGGATGTGGTGGTAAAAATCGTTCAAGCATTGCCACACTTCTTTGGTAATATTATCCTGCACCGCCCGCCCGTTTTCTCTGGCTCTGGCAACATTATTTAATACTGAATTCTGATTTTCCCGATCCAACACCAGATTTTGTAAAATGGCTTTGGGCGTGTGAATGTCGGCTCGATCCTCCGGCGTGCTCGCGCTGTACGTGTGCAGCAGCAACTGCCAGTCCAAATCTTGCATATCATCCTGAGAAGCAATGTAATGCGTACGAATCACGCGCAGTAAACAGGTACTCCGCTCCATGTATCGTGCCATCCAAAAGACTGAATCCGCAACCCGACTTAGCATAGAATGTGTTAATGTGTTGGTGTGTTAATGTGTTTATGTCCGAGTGTTTTTTACGCATTTGCATTTACTGAAGCCTCCCCCTGGGGGAGGTTGGAGGGGCTTAAAACCCAAGTATCTTTACTACCGCCGCCCTGCGACGAATTCACCACCAGCGAGCCTTCGCGCAGCGCCACCCGCGTCAAGCCGCCCGGCACAATCTCAATGCCATCGGGTCCGTACAATGCGAACGGACGCAGATCCACGCGCCGCGGCTGTAATTTTCCATCGATATAACAAGGTGCCGAAGACAAGCTAATGATGGGCTGTGCAATGAATTGACGCGGCGTTTTTGAAATTTCCTGCCGGAAGGCTTCCATTTCCTGCTCGGTTGCCGCACTGCCGATCAACATGCCATACCCCCCGGATTCATTGGTGCGCTTCACTACCATATTCGCCATATTGTCAAACACCAGCTTGCGGCTGTCTTCATCTTCCATGCGGTAAGTCGGTACATTTTTCAAAATGGGCTCCTCATTCAAATAATAACGTATCATATCCGGCACATATACGTAAACCGCTTTGTCATCGGCAATTCCGTTGCCCGGCGCATTCACAATGGCTACATTGCCTTTGCGATACGCCCAATACAAACCCGGCACGCCCAGCGCACTATCGGGTCGGAACACCAGTGGATCGAGGAAATCATCGTCCACCCGACGGTAAATGACGTCCACGGGCTTCAAGCCTTTCGTGGTTTTCATATAAACTTTATGATTGTCCACCACCAGGTCCTTGCCTTCTACCAACTCAATACCCATCAGCCGCGCCAGCGTGGTATGCTCGAAATACGCGGAATTAAAGACGCCCGGCGTCAACAGCACGACTGTTGGATCACTGGTTTGCCGATTGGCTAGTGCCAATAAATTTTTTAATAATAAATCGGGGTATTGCTTGACCGGTCGGACATTGTTTTTGGGCAACAAATCTGGAAAAATCCGATAGGTAATCGCTCTATTTTCAAGCATATACGACACACCTGACGGCGTTCGTAGATTATCTTCCAGCACATAAAAAGTGCCATCGTGATCGCGAATGAGGTCAATGCCGGAAATGTGGGTGTAAATATCATACGGCACGCCAACATTTAGCATTTCACGTAAATAATTCGGGCAGGAGTAAATAAGTGACTTCGGTATGATACCATCTTTAATAATAAATTGCTGATGGTAAATATCTTTCAGGAAAATATTCAGCGCTTTTAAGCGCTGTTTGATACCCGCTTCAATAAACGCCCACTCTTTCGCCTGGATGATGCGCGGAATTACATCAAATGGGAAAATCTTTTCAATGCCCTCGCCGCTGCTATACACCGTAAAGGTGATGCCCTGGGTCATAAAAAGTTTCTTCGCCAGTTCATCCTTGTGGGTCATTTCATGCGGTGACAAATCCTGAATAGCCGACACAAAACTTTGATAATGCTCGCGAATCTGCTGTTCACCAAACATTTCATCCCACACGCGGGGCGGCATATTATAATATTGTAAAAATGGATTATAACTCATCAGGCTCAAAGAATTAGCAAATAAACGTTTGAAATATAGGAGTTTTTAATTGAATTATTCGCTTAGGTTGCTTTTAAAAGACATTCTATTTGGCAGTGCAGGCATTTTACAACAAATTTGGTAAGGCTATTTGAAATTAAATTAAAATCTTATTTTAGAAATAAGATGAAACAGGAATTTTATTTTGAAATAAAAAACCTACTTTTTTAAAAAAATTTACCCCATCGTTGCTGAAACGAGCCGAAGTAATCCAGGAATCGACAAATCGCTTCCCCAAAGCCTGGTTTTCCTGCAAAAAACAGTTTATATTTGTTGGATTACAAAAAATAAAAGATGGCGACACAAGCGCAGAAACGATTGTTTACCGTGGAGGAATATTATAAAATGGCGGAAGTGGGCATCCTTGCGCCGGACGCCCGTGTGGAGCTCATCAATGGCGAAATCATAGAAATGAGCCCGATAAAAAGCAACCATGCCGGACATGTCCGCAGAATTAGTACCTTGTTAAATGAAATCTTGCTACGAAAGGCAATAATTGATATTCAAAATCCGCTCCATATCAATGCCCATTCCGAGCCACAGCCCGATATCATGGTTTTAAAATTATCGCCTGATTTTTATACCAGCCGCCACCCCAAACCGGAAGATGTTTATTTATTGATCGAAGTAGCAGATACATCGGTGCGCTACGATCGCGAAGTGAAATTGCCCTTGTACGCAGCGGCGGGCGTGCCAGAAGTATGGATTGTTAACTTGAAAAAACGCTGTGTCGAGCAATATCGCCAACCGAAAGATGATGAATACACCCTGCACGAAGTAGCACAGGAAGATGACATACTGCAACTGACTTCTTTCGATATTAAAATCGAGGCGAGCGCAATACTGGGTTGAATATTAAGGCTTCATAAATACCATTAATCAGTGACAAGATATTTTGAGTAAACTGCTTTGTATCCCATCAATTTAGCAATCGGTTTCAATATGCCGAAAATCAAGCGTTGCACAGCAAATGAAGGCTTCGCCAGGCGAAATTCACTCGCATGCTGACTTAGTAATAAGGCGGTTTGCAATAAATTGGGCGTTCCTTCGGCATTTACTTTGCCATCCTGAGCAAGACCGTATGCGGTGCGAAAGAATTGTTCGGTTTGCAGGGCGGGCGCTACCTTCCAGTTGACAACCGTCTCTTCGGCTGAGTCATTCCACATCGAATGAACGACGTTAGGTGCTACGATAAATGTATCCCCAGCGTTATAAATTTTGACCGCGCCATTCATCCGAACGTGCATTTGCCCCTTCAGCACCAGAAATGTTTCTTTTTGAAGCGGATGATAATGAGGCGGCGGTTCCTTGCTATGTGCGGGATAGCGTGATTCCATTTCCAGTAATTGACCATGGGTTGTAGCGGCGGTTTGCAGAAAAATCAATTGCTGTCCGGTAATTGGGTTGTGGAGTACGTTCGCTGTCATGTTTTGTTTTTTGTTTGATTGGCAATCAATTAGACCGCTAGTAGTAGCATTTGCGTTGGCATCTTTTCTAACAAAAATCACTCCCTTTTTTGATATTCCTCATTGTTTAATTGTTATAATAGTAAGAATTTGCAAGCGTTAAACTGCCTTAACCATGAAAACCATTAATCGTATTCTGTTTCCCACCGATTTTTCCGAGACGGCAAAAAATGCTTTCCGTTACTGCCTGAGTGTAGCCGACGCTTATGAAGCGAATATCCAGTTGCTGCACGTGGTTTACCCGGAATACCAGGTAATGGATGTGCCCGTGATGGCAATGCAAGCCACACAAGACAAGGTAGAAGCCGCCAAAACCCTGCTGCAAAGCTTCGTGGACCTCGCACTTGTGCAAGTGCAGGCGGGCGGACCACTGCGTTATGTCCCGGCAATCAAATCGGATGTGGAAGTAGGTGACCCGGTGAGCGTGATTACCAAAATTGCGCAGCGCGATTCGGCGGATATGATTATCATGGGAACACGTGGTGAGCACAACGCGCTGGATCGTTTTTTTGGCAGTGTGACTACCGGCGTGGTGGAGCGTGCGCATTGCTCCGTCTGGGTCATTCCGGAGCAGGCAATTTATAATTCCATTGACATCGCCGCTTATGCCACAGACCTGAAAGACGCCGACCCGTACCATATCTGGAAAGCCAGCCAACTGCTGGATCCCTTCCATCCGATTCTTCACTGCGTACACGTCAGTAGCAACGGACAGAACGGGCAAATGAATATGAACGATATTGAACTGTTTTTTGCTACCAACGCCCCGGCATTACAGATTAATTTTCACCAACTGCAAGGCAAATCCGTTACCGAAAGCCTCGAAGAATTCACCGATACGCACGACGTGGACGTACTCGTCATGTACGCGCCGCACCATACTTTTCTGGAACGCCTGTTTAGCCCCAGCCAAACCAAACAAATGACACTTCGAACGCACATCCCGCTGTTATTGTACAAGGCTGAATAATTCTTTTTGTTTCGGGTTTTAGTTTTTGAAGGCTTTGGTATTTTTTCTAAAAACGAAATACCCGAAACGCTAAATGCTTTTATCATGGGAGAAGTAGCTGTTAAGAACGGACGTTCTGTGACGGAACGCAATGTCTTTGTGCATCATCTACTCAAGGACGTGCAGGCGCTCGAGCAAATGCTGGCCGCCGACTGCTTTGAGAAAGGTACGCAGCGCATCGGTGCAGAACAGGAAATCAGCCTTTTTAATCAGAACTTTGAGCCCTCTTTTTTGGGTCCTGAAATATTGGAAACCATTCCGGACGACCACTTTACCACCGAAATTGGGCGCTTCAATCTCGAAGTAAACCTCGATCCGCAGGAGGTGAACGGACAATGCCTGCACCATACCGAGCAACAACTCCGGCAATTGTTACAACAAGGGCAAGCGGCTACTTTGCCTTTTAATACCCACATTTTACTGACCGGTATCCTGCCTACCATCCGCTACAGCCATTTGCTCAACGATGCCATGACCCCACGCGACCGCTACTATTCACTGAGCGAAGTCGTGCGCTTTATGCGGGGCAGTGATTTTGAAATTCGCCTGCTGGGTGTGGACGAACTCATCGCCTCCCTGCCAAGCGTCATTTTTGAAGCCTGCAATACCAGTTTTCAACTGCATTTGCAAATCGAACCGCAGGATTTTGTACGCGCCTACAACTGGTCGCAACTCATCGCTGCGCCCGTGCTGGCGGTCAGCGCTAACTCGCCCTTGCTCTTTGGCAGAGAATTGTGGGCAGAGACGCGCATCGCCCTTTTCCACCAGAGCGTGGATACCCGCACCTCCGCCAATCACTTTCGCCAGAAGCAGCCACGGGTTTTCTTTGGCAACGATTGGCTACGCGAGTCGGTTGCCGAGATTTTCAAAGACAACATTGCCCGTTTCCCTATTACCCTGATGAAAAACGTGGAGGGAAATTCATTGGCAGAACTCGCCGCCGGACAGGTGCCTGCGCTCACTGCGCTGCGCGTACACAATGGCTCTACTTACCCCTGGAACCGCCCTTGCTACGGCATCACCCAGGGCTTGCCGCATTTGCGCATTGAGTGTCGCTACGTCCCCTCGGGTCCGACGGTACTGGACGAAATGGCAAATTTTGCTTTCTGGCTGGGACTCATGCAGGGCATGCCCGATTCCTACCACGATTTTGAGTCGCGCATGCCGTTCCGCGTAGCGAAAGGTAATTTTTACGCCACTGCCCGTATGGGCTTGGATATTAATCTGGAATGGTTTGGACGCATTACTTCCGCTTCCGAACTGATCATTCGCGAACTTTTACCCATTGCACACGATGGCTTGGAGCGAATGGGGCTGACGGCTAAAGAGGCGAGTCGCTACCTGAATGTCATCGAACAGCGGGTATTGTTACACCAAAACGGCGCGCGCTGGCAGGTGCGCAATTTCCGCCGCCTGCGCGAAAAATATGGCGTGGACGCCGCACTAAGCCGCCTCACTGCCGCCATGTACGAACGCCAGGAAAGTCAGGAACCCGTCCACACCTGGTCAGATGTAAACGGTGAAGCCTTCTTTTTGGTAAAAACCGAGCAGGAAACCGTTGGTAAAATGATGACGACCGACCTTTTTACCGTGAGTGAAGACGAACCCGCACAATTGGTAAAATGCCTGATGGATTGGAAAAAAATTCGGCACCTGCCTATTGAAAACCTTACCGGCGAATTGGTTGGGTTGGTTACGGCTACCAATCTGCAAGCCATTCCGGAATGCAACGGCACGCTGGTGAATGAAATTATGGTAAAAGACCTCGTGACGGCTGACCCCGAAATGCCCGTACTGGAAGCAGCACAAATCATTAAACAGAAGAACATTGGCTGTCTGCCCATCGTCGAAAACGGCAAACTGGTCGGATTGGTCACCGATACTGATTTAAAACGCTTACAGCTTTTGTAAAATAGCGCTGCAATTGCCTTGGATACGTGTGCTGGACGAAGCAGCGCGTCGCAAAGCAGGAAATATTGAAGCATTGACTATGTCGCTGTACCCAGCGAATTGCTCGCTGAGCATGCTGATTGAATTTTCAAAGGCAATAAAAAGTATGCCAAGCGAGCAAAAGAAATTAAGGGCAAATAGCTGTTGTTTACCAAATAATAAATAATTTGTTGCTTTAAGTGTACGGACTAGATGACTATGAATTTACTCTACAATTCGATTTTTTTAGAACACGACACCGGGGCACACCCGGAGAGCCGCAAGCGCCTCGAACAGTTTAACCACCTGCCTGATACGCCGCTTTTAGACGGACGCGAGTACTTGGAATTGATACATACCGGCAATTACATTCGCAGTGTCAAGCAAGCCAGCAATTACAGCGCCGCCCTGGATGGTGATACCATTACTTCTCCCGGTAGTT
>JBKBWT010000115.1:14292-16857 GCA_046314415.1 Saprospiraceae bacterium | reverse complement strand
TACATGATTACCGAGCAGCAGGCTATAAAACGCATTAAAATTACCTTCTATATCAGAAATTGCCAGTAAGCGCTTGGGTTGTTCATAAACAGCCGGTGGCGCAGTTGGATTGGGCTGCAAGGTAAATGAAAACTGATCCTGGTCAGCATTGGCAACCTGACAAGTAAAAACGGTACCATCATCCGGTTTAATGAGGCGTTCGGCTACTTCATTGGCGCCGCTCACTTCCACCACCCGCAGAGAGTCTCCCTGCCAGAACAGGTGTGGGCCATCCGACCCCGCAAGATTGGGCGACGCAGTATGCTGCTCTGTCCAATAGGGGTTATACAGCTCCTCATTCATTGACATTTTTTGGGAAATACCAGCGGGTTGGTAGGAAAAGTGCAGCACTCCCAGGAATAATGCTGGAACAAAGAGAAACAAGGTTAAGCGTGTCATTTTATTCATAATTAGTGAATGGCGCCTATCATATATTATAAAACCATTTACGGACAAGTGACTTTTGTATAATGTTCGCTATAAGTTGCACTTGCCGGATCTTTCATTTTGAGGTTGCCATCGTTATTCGGGTCTTCTAATTCGCCTACTTTACGCATCAGGTGATCGCCTTCTACTTTAAACAGCACCGCTTCGGTTTGGTTGCTGCCTTCAATGGTGTACGTCCAGCTTGCCGCGATTTCATTGCCATTTCGCGTACCCTGAAGCGTACCGTAAGCACCGTCCTTTTCATAAGGCGTCCAATTCATCTCGCCGCTGACATCATTTCCATTAACGATGAGATTAACATAGGTAGTATCACGCCCCACTGCATATTGATAACAATAGCTACCATCCGCAAGTTCCGGAGCAGCCGACGCATCAGCCGCTGGAGCTTCCGTGGTATTATTGGTTGCTTTTTGCTGGCAAGCGGTTGCGAATGAACAGATTATAATTAACAATAAAGTTAAACTTCTCATAATATACTAATATTTTATTATATCAAATCGATTTTTCAAATATAGGCAAAATAGCATATGATTTAAAACTCATAATATTTTAAAAACAGTAATATTATATTTTTATTTAAATTCAGCCGGATTCAACCGCGTTACTTTACCTGATTGTAATAAAGTAATAGCATGATCGCTAAATAAAGCCGCTTTATTAAAATCTTCATTCGGAAAAAAGATAGCTGTCATCACCGTAGCCCCATCGTCGGCAAATAATTCTACCGAAGCGACATCCACTATCAAATGCATTTTCAACGTCGCAGCCTCTGAAAAACGGGGTGCCAACTGTCTTCCTACAAAGTTATCAGAAAAATCGATTTTTCCGGACTGATTGCGATCTATGTAAAATTGCCGGGCTTTCACATCATAACCGATGCGCACTTTTTCATTTTTATGATTGTATAATGCTACGCCAAAATCAGCCGCTTTGGTCTGCTCCAGATCAAATTCCAAATATAATTCATACGTATAAAACTGAATAGCTGATAATTCTGAATGCTTCGTGAATGCCGTGGTGGAAATGGGAATAAAAGCTTCATGTAATGTTTCCAGTTCTTTTACCGGTTGTGAAATAAGTCGGATGCCTTGGGCGGTCTCCCGCAAGTGCAAGCTACGCGGCACCGTCATGGCGCTGCGCCAGGTTGTGGTGGGTACTTTTTGCCCGTAATTCCAGTTGCTCATCCAACCAATAAATAAACAGCGACCGTCATGCACGGGCACATTCGACCAGGTAACACCGGCGTAATTATCTGTACCAAAATCTATCCAAAGCTCTGTATTTACAGGGTTTTCGCTGATAAACGTCTTGCCGTCAAAATTGCCGATAAAATATTGCGTGGCGGAGCCACCATTGGGTCCACCGGGATTGATGCTCACCAGCAGCACCCATTTTTTGAGCGAACTGCCTTCCACCGGCAACTCGAGTAAATCCGGGCATTCCCACACGCCGCCATGCGCGCCGTAATGTTCACCGAAGCTGCCCGTCAGTGTCCAATCTATTAAATTTGCTGATTTATAAAATAAAATTTTATCCCCAGCCGCGAGCGACATCACCCAATGCTGACCTGGCTCGTACCACATCACTTTCGGATCACGGAAATCTTTCATTCCCGGATTTTTTATAATAGGATTGCCGGCATATTTTGTCCAACTGCGCCCCCGATCAGTGCTATAAGCGATACCTTGGGTCTGATAATCAATCCGTTCCGCTTTTTCGCCAATGGGGTCATGATAGGTAAAAATAGCGACCAACGGCGTGATTTCCCCATTTTTAAATCCTGCGGTATTATTTACATCCGCTACTGCCGAACCCGAAAAAATATAACCCAATTCATCAGGATATAATGCAATTGGTAAATGTTGCCAGTGAATCATATCATAACTCACTGCGTGCCCCCAGTGCATGGGTCCCCATATGATATCATCTGGATAATATTGATAAAATAAATGATATTCCCCGTCTAAATACACCATTCCATTGGGGTCATTCATCCATTTAGCCAGCGGCGCAAAATGAAAATGCGGTCGGTGTGCAAGCGATTGCGGAGCGGCAGTTTCTACATTACCAGTCATTTAC
>JBKBWT010000115.1:0-14282 GCA_046314415.1 Saprospiraceae bacterium | reverse complement strand
TCATTTACAAAGGTTTTTTAAAATAAACAGAAGGTAAAATTAAAAAAATCTATTAAAAATTTTTCAATAGTAATCCGATCCCTAACTGATTTGATTGTACAGATCGTTAAATGCACATCAATAGCTGAACATCCCTTTTTTATTTCCGATCTATAAAGACTGTAAATTATTTATTGTCAACATCAAAAAAATAAATAAAAATGGGCGATGTAAAGCATTATAGCCGTTCGCAGGAGGCTATTAAAAAAATTAAAGATATGACAAATGATATTAACATTTGTATGATGTGTACCAATCTGAATAACATGCCAATATCAACTTGTCCGATGGCAACGCAAGAGGTAGATGAGGAAGGTAATATTTGGTTTCTGAGCACTAAAAACAGCAATCATAATCAGGATATTGAGCAGGACAGTCGGTCACAATTGATTTATGCACATCCGGGGCAGGCTTCTTTTCTGTCGCTGTATGGCTCCGCCGAGGTTTTATACGACCGCCAGCTCATCGAAGATATCTGGAAGCCCGATGCCAAAATCTGGTTTCAGGAAGGCAAAGATGATCCCAATTTAACGGTGATTCGCTTTAGCCCGGAAGAGGGTTATTATTGGGACACCAAGAGCAGTAAAATGGTGGCATTTCTGAAAATGGCGACTTCTCTGGTAACCGGAAAAACGATGGACGACGGCATTGAAGGTAAATTAAAGGTGTAAAAATTTGAATTTTGATTTGTTATTTAGGATGTCATTAAGCACTTATAATCAATAATTTACACATAATTTAATTCATTATTTTATAAAAAATCATATTAAATAATATAACAAAGTAAATAACATTTTTGCCATTCGCCTGATGCTTGTGCATTGGGCGATTTTTTTTAGTTTTGCCATTCACCTTATTTTATTTCAATGGATCATTCTTCATCTGCTCAATTGCAAAGTATTCATCATATTGCCATTATCTGCACGGATTACGCACGTTCCAAAGCATTTTATACCGATATATTAGGGCTTTCTATTATACAGGAAGTCTATCGTGCTGAACGCCAATCGTATAAGCTCGACTTAGCCCTGAACGGGCAATACATCATCGAATTATTTTCCTTTCCCAATCCGCCCGCCCGTCCGAGTCGCCCGGAGGCAGCAGGCTTGCGCCACCTGGCTTTTCGGGTGGAAAATGTGGAAGCTACCGTAAAAATTTTACAAGCGAAAGGCATTGAAATAGAGCCCATTAGAATAGATGAATACACAAATAAAAAATTTACTTTCTTCGCTGACCCCGATGGCTTGCCGATTGAATTGTATGAAGCATAAGTATAATATTATAAATAACAGGGGAAAATGATATCGTTTCGATTTTAATAAAAGTTTGATGTTCTTCAACTTGCAAATCGTCAAATGAATAATTGAAAATATTCAATCACTTATGTTTTAGCAAGCGATATAATATTTGCAATGCCCAAAACGTTTTGCAAAAAACTTCCGTATCAAACACTTCAAAACGAAACACTTATGAAAAGCCAACTATGCGTATTCCTTCTTTTATCATTTACTTTCGTTCATCTATCTGCTCAAAATTTTACCGGCAAGTACAGCACCGTACAAAATGGCGTGGAGTGCATTGTAGAATTTAAACAAGCTGGAAATCAACAACTTACCGGGCAAATCAGTGTAGGTGGTGAAAAAGGTAGCCTCAAGGGGGCGGTTGCCAATGGCATTGCCAGCGGCACCATAGCCGATGCTGCCACAAAGCAGGTTTTTCAATTTGAGTCGGCAATCGAAGCTGATCTGCTGACCTTTATTATGTATGTAAAAGACGACGCTTCGGGTCTGACTGTTCCGATCACTTTCTTGCTGGAACGAAGCAGTGGCGCGGCTTCGCAAAGTACAAGCCCTGCACAGCAGCAAGCCAGCGTGGGTAATTTGGATCCGGCAAAAGCGCCCAAGAAAACCCGCGATCCTAAGCTGATTGGCATTTGGCGCACGACAGAGACGATTAACAGTGGCTCCGGCGAATTTTATATGGGCATGAGCACCGATTATTTTATGCAATTCACCAAGGAAGGCATTGCGGGCGGGTGGCAGGGCAAGTCGGCGGGTGGCGGCGCCGGTTCTTCGTTCTCCAGCGAAGGCGATAGCGAGATTACGCAGATTTATTGGTATTCCGAGCCGTCGGTTTTTGTATTGGTCGATCCCACCACCAAAGAAGAAGTCAAGACAAAATATCAGTTCCACGAAGGGCAGTTGGTGCTGACGAATCCGAATGGCAAATATACTTTTTGGACCAAAGTGCAGTAGTTTTTCCTGTTAAAAGCCTTACCTTTGGTCAAAATACGTATAATGTCCAAGCTCTTTATTATATTTTTATTCAGTTTATTTACTTTCAATGTAATAGCACAGGATTTTTTCTTTGGAAATGATCTTTCTTACGTCAATGAAATGGAGGATTGTGGCGTCGTTTACAAAGAAAACGGCGTACCCAAAGACCCTTATCGTATTTTTGCCGACAATGGCTGCAACCTCGTGCGCCTGCGCCTGTGGCATACGCCAGCGTGGTACGATACCTTGAATGCCGGTAAACGTTATTCGGATTTACCCGACGTAGAAAAAAGTATTTTGCGGGCTAAGTCGGCTGGAATGGCGGTTTTATTGGATTTTCATTTGTCGGATATGTGGGCAGACCCGCAGCGACAACTGGTGCCCGCCGCCTGGAATCCAATTGTAAATAATACGAATATTTTAAAAGATTCAGTTTATAATTATGTATTACAAACGCTTTTGATATTACATAGTAAAAATCTCCTGCCCGAAATGGTGCAAATCGGCAACGAAACCAATCGGGAAATCCTACTCACTGCTGCGCAAAATGCGCAAAACCCAGCAACGAATTGGGAACGCAACAGCACCCTGTTTAAAGCCGGCATCAAAGCGGTGCGCGATTTCCAAAATTTCACGGGCAAAAAAGTAAAAATCGTATTGCATATTGCCGGACCGGAGGCATCGGGCTTGGTAGAACAATTCTGGCAGTACGGTGTACAGGATTTTGACATTATCGGCTTGTCGTATTATTGGGCTTGGCACCAGCCGACTTCCATCGCGACTACGGGCAATATCATTCGCCAATTGCGACAAAAATATCCGGGGAAAGATGTGATGGTGGTCGAAACCGGCTACATCTGGACCACGGCTGCCAATGATGCCGCTAATAATATTATCAACGCCCTGCATCCTGATTATGCGCCGCCCAGCCCCGAAAACCAGCGCAAATGGTGCGTTGACCTCACTCAGGAAGTCATCAATAGCGGCGGTAAGGGCGTTATTTACTGGGAACCGGCTTGGGTTTCCTCCACTTGTCGCACGCCCTGGGGGCAAGGCTCACACCAGGAAAACGCAGCGTTTTTTGATTTTAATAATAATGTATTGCCCAATGGCGGCATGAGTTGGATGCAACATCGGTTTAATTTTACCACCAAAGTACGTTCCGAAAAAGCGGCGCCTCGTTTGAAAGTAATGGTATAAAGTGGACATCGCGCGATACAATTACAACTATCTGATATTCAGCTAGATAGCACCCAAATTAAACTATTGAATAGTGCAGGACAAAGTGTTGTTGCCAAATCTTTTTTACCCGATGCTACGTTGTCTTCCCTGAAAATTGAATTGCCAGCTTTACCAGCCGGTATTTATTTTTTGGTGATTTACCAGCAAAAGCAACCATGGGCGGCAGCGCAGGTTTGGATACAACAGTAGGTTATTAGAGTATGTTTAATTTGGCTAAAGCCCCTTATAAGCTAAGTAGTCCCCGCCATAAATGGCGGGGTAATTAGGCAACATACTTGAACTACTCCGCCATTTATGGCGGGGATTAAGTAAGCACTAATGGGACTTTAGTCAAAAAAGGAGTAATTGGCAAAATTTAAACCTGCTCTTATTACTTATTCGGAATTAAATATTTAATTAGCTATAATATCTATCAATATTCCATTCTGCCAAATCAAGCCAACATAATCCGTATCCTCTTCTGCCAATGGCTCGAACGATAGTTCAAACGCATTGCCCCCGTCGGCAGCATACGGCAAGATTGCAGCAAGATAAAATGCATCGCTCCATTGCTGTTTGAAACGGGATTTAACAGAGGGTTTTGCTTTTAATTCCGTATCAACCTTGGCAATAATTTCATCCAAATTTTCTATAATATAATATAGCGAGTTTAACTGCACCTTGTCAGGTGCCAAATAATTTCCTTCTACAATAAAAAACGTTTTTTTCTTTTGTCCAGGCAAGATATATTCTCCAGTCCAGGTATAGCTGACCGTAGTGTTGGCTTTTTTCACCCGGGTCTTTAATTCTCCAAGTATAGGATCATAAAAACGTACTTCCTTACCAAAAAGGAATTGTTTAATAAACTGTAACATATTAAATACTCTGATTTTTGAAAATATATTTATCAATTCTTAAATACTTAGCAACAAACTGGTTATCAACGTATTAAAACAATTAAATTTTATTTTTGAGCAATTTTAATATCATAATAAATAATGGTCTTATAAAAATAATTATAAGATCGGTCGCTGACTCGCCTGATTTGTTTTAAGTTTTTATAGGGATAGGTGAAATGAAGCGTGTCTTCCTGAGCCTTTGTTTTAATAATCAGCGTTTTTGCTTTAAGTTCGTCGTAATCTTCTATCAAATCATTTAAAAATATAGTGTGGTGAGGTGGCACTATAAGCACCGTTTTTTCACTATCTGCTATTGCAATTAGGGTTTCATGTAATTGATTTAAAGTTTTATTACCTATTTTAATAAGATTGCTCCCGGATTTTACATGAAGGGTATCTTTTACTATTGCCTTTTGATAAAATAGTATTAATTGTGCCGATTCAGCCGTCGTATTTCTTACAAAGATTTTAAAATTTAAAGGCGGACAAGCCCATAATCCAAGTGCCAGCAATATAATAAAAAGAGCTTTTATAAAAATATTGAATTTCATAATATTATAAGTTATTGTAATAATCCGCTGTATTTCATTTAATATACCAAAATACTACAAATCATAAGTATTATGAGCGATGGGCAAATCCGTAAAATTAGCACATTGGCAAATCAACACATTTTCGTACCTTTGCGCCAAACGAGGTTGTTTGCTACAAGATGATAAAAAGTCTGCAAATTAAGAATTACGCCATCATCGAAGCGGTGGAAATCAATTTTTCCAAGGGCTTGACCATTGTGACGGGAGAAACGGGGGCAGGTAAGTCCATTTTGCTGGGTGCGCTCAATCTGATACTCGGCAACCGCGCGGATTTGAAGGTGCTGTACAACGAACAGGAGAAATGTGTGGTGGAAGCGCAGTTTGATATTCGTTCGTACGATCTGAAGGTCTTTTTTCAAGACAATGAAATTGATTATGATGACGAAACGGTGATCCGGCGGGAGATTCTGCCTTCGGGCAAATCGCGGGCATTTATCAATGATACCCCGGTGAATCTCAATGTGTTACAACAGTTGAGCAGTGCCCTGATCGATTTGCATCAGCAATTTGATACCCTGGATATTCATAATGTGTCTTTCCAACTTCGCATGATTGACGCGCTGGCGGACAACAAACGGCTGGTGGCGGGTTACGAAGCAGAATTCCGGCAGTACCAGGCGGATAAGCGGCGCCTCTCGAATCTCATTGCCCGCAATGAAGCCTCCGCGAAAGAAGTAGATTTTCTGCAATTTCAATTGGAAGAATTTAATAAAGCGGAACTGGTTGAAGATGAGCAAGATCGGCTGGAAAAAGAATTGTCGGTATTGTCGCACGCGGAAGAAATCAAGCGCACGATGAGCGCAGCGTATCAATATCTGGCGGAAAATGAGCAGTCGCTGGTGAGTCAGATGGAAGAACTGGGCGTGATGCTGCATCAGATTGGGAAGTATGATCCAAAGCTGGCGGCACTTTCGGAGAAATATGATGCCCTGGCGGAAGAATTGAAAGACCTGGCGGATGAGTTTGAAGGTATTTCGGAGCAGACCGAATATGACCCGCAGCGTATTCTGGAAATTCAGGCGCGGCTGGATTTGATTTATCGTTTGCAAAACAAGCACAAGGTTACGTCTGTCAAAGAACTGCTTGATATTCAATACAATCTGCAAGATCAACTCGGCGCTTTCGGCGATTTGAGTACCGAAATTGAGACCTTGCGTACGCGCATTGCCGAGCAGGAAACCCACCTGTGGGAAGTAGCGAAAACGTTGAGCGAACGTCGGCAATTGGTCATTGGCGATTTTGAAAATAAGGTAAAAGAAATGCTCAATCAACTGGCGATGGAAAGCGCGGTGTTGAAGGTAGAACTGCGGCAGTTGATAGAATTGGGACCATCGGGTATTGACGATATTGCGTTTTTATTTGCGGCGAATCGCGGCAGTCGTTTACAACAGATTAAAGATGTAGCATCGGGCGGTGAATTATCGCGTTTGACCTTGATTACCAAGTCATTAGTGGCCAGTGCGATTCCATTACCTACGCTGGTTTTTGACGAAATTGATTCCGGTATTTCCGGGGATGTGGCGCTGCGCATGGGCAATATTTTGCGGCGTTTGTCCAATCACCATCAGGTGGTAACCATTACGCACTCACCCCAGGTGGCGTCTAAGGCGGATGCACATTATTTTGTATATAAAAACGAGTTGGAAGAACGTACCATCACGAAGGTGCGCCTGCTTAACCAGGACGAACGCATTCGCTCTATTGCGACGATGCTGAGTCAGAATCCACCTAGTGAAGCAGCTATTGAAAATGCTAGACAGTTAATTGAAGCATAAAACCTTACGTTTGGAAGTTTGGTGTTGGGAAGTTCTAAAGTTATAAACCTCCGAACTTTCCAACCTCCAAATTATAAACTTGAAAAAATGGCAAATAATTTACTACAAGGCAAGCGAGGCGTCGTCTTTGGCGCTTTGGACGAAAAATCAATTGCGTGGAAAGTAGCAGAACGAGTAGTGGAAGAAGGTGCCCGCATTACCTTAACCAATGCGCCGGTGGCAATGCGCTTCGGCGAAATCAACAAACTGGGCGAAAAATTGAACGCGGAAATCATTCCGGCGGATGCCACTTCATTGGAAGATTTACAAAATTTGTTTCAAAAATCGCAGGATGCCCTGGGCGGTAAGCTCGATTTTGTGTTGCACTCCATCGGTATGTCGCTCAATGTACGCAAAGGACGTGAGTACACCGACCTGAATTACGAATGGATGCAAAAAACTTTTGATATATCGGCGATTTCCTTTCATAAAATGATGCAAACGCTGTGGAAAATGGAAGCAATGAACCAGGGTGGCTCGATTCTAGCCTTGACCTACATTGCAGCGCAGCGCGTTTTCCCGGATTACAATGAAATGGCAGAATCCAAAGCTTTGTTGGAATCCTTTGCGCGGAGTTTCGGCTATCATTTTGGTACACGCGATAAAGTCCGGGTCAATACCATTTCTCAATCACCGACGATGACTACTGCCGGTAGCGGTGTGAAGGGCTTTACTGAATTTTTTAATTACGCTGATAAAATGTCGCCTCTGGGCAATGCCTCGGCAGAAGCGTGCGCGGACTATTGCGTGATGCTATTTTCCGACCTGACCCGCTCGGTGACCATGCAAAATTTATTCCACGACGGCGGCTTCTCAACAATGGGCATGAATCCGGCAGCGTTGAATCTGTAAACACCAACCTCCTGCGTTTTAAAGGTCAGGAGGTTACTGTAATCTATGAAAAACCTCGCTCGGCTGTTAATTACCGGAATTTTAATATTGGTGGCTTGGCATACGAATGCCCAGACCCCACGGCGAGGCTTGCCTCCGCCCGATGGTCCCGCACCGATTAACGATTCCATTCAGCCGCAGCAGCCCATTGATGAAACCCCGGACACTGTAGGCGTTTTTTATTTTTATGCTGACAATCCCTACCGGGAATTTCCGTTTGCAGATACGACACTTCGAAATTTTCAACAATATGATCCGGTGCGCCAGCGCGATTTGGATTACGCCAATTTGGGGATTTTAGGCAGCGCGCATCGTCCGCTTGTATTTGAACCCCAATGGCGCCGCGGGTTTGACGTGGGTTTGCACCAATTCGACCTGTACCTGACGCCGGTGACCATGACGCCTTTTTATCGCATTCAAAAAGCATTTACCAATCTGTCGTTCATGGTAGGTTCCGAGCAGGCAGATAGCTATCTCACAGCGCAGTTCAGTCGCAATTTTGCCAAAGGCGTCAATTTTAGTTTAGATTACAAGCGCATCAGTTACATCGGGCAGCAAAATCAATTTCCCAATCAAAATACGCGTAATACTGCGGTCAATGTTGGGCTTTGGATTAAAGGCAAATCCACTCGTTATCAAGGGTTTATCGCCGCAGCAGGGAATACCGTAGAGCAGGAAGACAATGGCGGCGTGCGCGTTGAACCTTCCACCGACGGCACATTTTCAGGACCGCCTTCGGCGCAGGTTTTTATGGAAAATGCCCAATCCCGCTATTCTTTTCGGGAGTTGGCTTACACGCATTTTTATCAATTAGGCGGCAGACCCGATTCGCTCAAGGGCTTCACGCGTGCTTATACGGTTTCGCATCAGTTTATCATTGGTGATTATACGTATAAGTTTTTTAATGATAATGTTCGTGCCGACACTGCATTTTTCAATCTTTTTCCGACCTTCCGTGCCGACGACCGGGGCATTCGCCATTTCATTCGCTATCAAAAAGTAGAGAACAGCTTTCGCCTGAGTACTTTCAAACTGCGTAAAGGCAGAGAAAATGAGCCACGCAGTGAGCAAGATTTACTCGAAGTCGGCTTATTACATAATATTAATATTCTGCAACAGGAACCAAGCGATTCTACCATTAACAACCTTTTCCTGACGGGTAAGTGGAATATCAGCCTTGGGCAGCGGCTGCGGCTCGAAAGTTACGCCCACCTGGGCTTGCTCGGAGCGGTTGGTGATTATCGGGTGAACGGCAATTTGTTGATCGATTTGGGCAAGTTGGGTCAGTTGCGCGCCGAATTTATAAGTCAGCTTTACTCCCCTACCCTCATTCAGCATCGTTTTTATGTATCGCAGCGCCCTTTGTGGAACAATGATTTCAGTCAAACCCTATCCACAACCATCGGCGGCACTTATACCATTCCAAAACTGAATGTTAATATTACAGCCAGATATAATTTACTAAATAACTTTATTTACTTTGATACTACCGGCATAGCCCAGCAAACCAGCACACCGATCAGCATTTTACAATTGATTGCGCAAAAAGACTTCCGATTTTGGAAATTCCACTTGGATAATCTTATTGCTATCCAACAAACTTCGGAGGATTTTATTCGCTTGCCGCAAATTTTTGGCAAACATAGCCTCTATTATGCCGGTAAATGGTTTCGCGTATTGGATGTAAGAGTGGGTTTTGATGTGCGATATAATGATGCTTATTATGCTGAATATTATAACCCCATCACCGGACAATTTCAGCTACAAAACAATCGCCTTGTCAAATTCTACCCCGCCGTAGATGGCTTTTTTAGTATGCAAATCACCCGTTTCCGCGGTTTTGTAAAATGGGAAAATCTCACCAGCGTTTTCCGCCCCGAAGATTGGGGCTTCTTTTACCAGACTCCCTACTACCCCAACGTGGACGCCGCTATCCGCATCGGTATAAAATGGCGATTGGTGGATTAGTACCAATGTGAAATATGAAATATGAGATTTGAAATGAGAAAATAAAACAACCAATACCAATTACCCAGTACCAATTACCCAGTACCAAATACCAATTACTAATCATCCACACTTTGCCCCACCAACAAATGAAATCTCCACGCGGTGTTATCCGAAGTTGTCGCCTGTGTTTGTTTCATAATAATTCCGATTAGCTTTTCCTTCGGGTCAGCAAAATACTGAGTATTAAAATAACCTCCCCAATCAAACGTACCCACACTACCCCTGCCGCCAGTGGCTTGTCCCCGTTCATTAGTGATACCAAAAGCGAGACCATAATGCCGCCCCTTGTCCGGGAATAAATCACCGATCTGACTTTGCATCATGCTTTCTACAGTCGTCCGACTTAAAATTCGGATGCCATTCAATTCGCCGCCGTTCAAATACATTTGCAGGAAAGTAGCGTAATCCTTCGCCGTACTCGACAAGC
This sequence comes from Saprospiraceae bacterium, assembly GCA_046314415.1. Lineage (GTDB taxonomy): Bacteria > Bacteroidota > Bacteroidia > Chitinophagales > Saprospiraceae > JADJNW01. The sequence continues at coordinate 4,112 of JBKBWT010000115.1, read as the reverse complement.
CCGCACCACCGGAATAGAAGCGTTTTGCGCCTTTGATGGGATAATCGGTGTCATAAAAAGTCACCGGAAAGCGTACCCATTTGCCATTTTCCGGGCGCTGCACAGCGACCAGTCGATTGGCTTTCTCTGTCGGTAAATAAAAATAGGTATCGTTCATCCCCAGCGGCTGAAAAAGTCGCTTTTGTAAAAAATCCGCAAATGACATTCCCGACAAAATTTCTACCAAGTATCCCAACACATCCAAGCCCTCACTATACGTGTACGCCTCGCCAGGATGATGGTGCAACGGCAATTTCGCCAGTTTCTTTACACTCTCCTCAATACTAGTATTTTCAGTAGTAAATAAATCCGTAATACCTGCTTTTTTATACAACATCTTAAAACGTTCATCGCCATCAATCACGCCGTAGCCAATACCCGAAGTATGCGTAAGCAAGTGCCGAATAGTGATTTCACTTTTGGCGGGTTCGGTGGTGTAAGTAGTATCCTGATAGCGAAAAGTCTTCAATACCTGCGGATTTTTAAACTCCGGGATATACTTGGAAATAGGGTCATCAAGTTGGAATTTACCTTCTTCCCAGAGCATCATCACCGCAGTAGCAGTAATGGCTTTACTTTGTGAAGCAATGCGGAAAATATCGTCGCGCTTCAATGGTCGATTTGCCGTATTATCCGCCATTCCAAAAGCCTTGTGATACACAATTTTGCCGTTGCGCGCCACCAATGCTACAATGCCCGGCACTTCGCCGTTTTGAATCGCTTCCTCACACATGCGGTCAATTCGGGCGAGCCGTTCCGACGAAATGCCCACACTTTCAGGCGTCGCTTCGCTCAGCGGCGGCGATTTTTTAAGGGATTTCGTCTGGGCAAATAAAGGTACGACCAACAGTAAGCTTAGCGCTAGTAAAAAGTTTTTCATAAACAAGCGGATTCAGATTTGCCAGCCAAAATACAATTTTTAGGCACAGTTCTATTTAATTTTTCTTAAAATTGAACCGAAACTAATTACACCTAAAACCACCCATCGCATTATGTCAGCCAGCCTTTATTTGTTTGGAATTATCAGCCTTGTCATCATCGGCTTAATTGTTGCGTCAAGTCGCTTCAAAGTGCATCCTTTTATTTTATTGCTCTTTGCCAGCTTGGTCGTAGGCATTGCCACAAGTATGCCTTTGCTCAAAATTTTGGAGACTTTGCAAAAAGGTTTTGGCGATCTGATCGGTTACATCGGGTTGGTGGTGGTGCTGGGCAGCATTTTGGGCGTCGCTCTTGAAAAATCAGGCGCAGCACTGCGGCTGGCGGATGCCGTTTTACAGGGTTTAGGCAAAAATCGTCCCACGCTGGGTATGAGTTTGATCGGCACCTTAGTGGGTGTACCCGTTTTCTGTGACAGCGGCTTTATTATTTTATCGGGTTTGAATCATGCCCTCGCCTTGAAATCCAATGCTTCCAAAGCTTCACTCACGCTTGCGCTCGCCTCGGGGCTATACACCACGCATACGCTGGTGCCGCCTACGCCCGGACCCATCGCGGCTGCGGGCAACCTGGGCGCCTCCGACTACATTGGGTTGGTAATGTTGTTAGGCTTGGTCGTGAGTATTCCGGTGGTTTTGGTTGCCTACTTCTGGGCAAAAGCGCGCGGACGCCACATCCACATCGAAACGCCTGCCCTACCCACAACGGCTGATACCGTGCTGCCTCCGCTCTGGCGTTCCTTGCTACCGATTATTTTGCCAGTTGTACTCATTGGTTTGGCTTCGCTGATCCAAATTGTACAATGGGAAGGCACTGTATCCAATCTGTTGCGCTTCATCGGGCAGCCTTTGATTGCGCTTGCCATCGGCACCGGACTGGCATTTTGGGGATTATCAGGATCAGGAAAAAGCCAATGGATTACGGAGGGCATTGCCCTTTCGGGTCCCATTCTCATCATCACCGGCGCAGGCGGAGCGTTTGGCGCAGTACTCAAAGCCACGCCCCTAGCCGAAAGCGTCCAAAGTATTGCCCAAAGTGGCTTCGCGTCGGGGAGCGTACTACTGCTGGTCGCCTTTGGCATTGCCGCCCTTTTCAAGACTATGCAGGGTTCTTCCACCTCAGCGCTGGTCATCACCTCCTCTATGCTTGCCCCTTTGCTACCCGCACTGGGATTTGATACGCCAATAGAAATCGTACTCACGGTACTCGCCGTTGGTGCCGGTGCCATGACCGTGTCGCACGCCAACGACAGCTATTTCTGGGTGGTCACGCAATTCAGCGGCTTGTCGGTACGCGACGCTTACCGCACGTACACTCTGATGACCGGCTTGCAGGGGCTGACGGCACTGGCAACTGTGCTATTATTATATTTTTTATTTACCTGACGGCGGATTTTTCCTAAAATTTTGTAGCGAATGCTCAAAATGTTAATGTTTTATTCAATCATTGCAATTTAATCTAATAACATTTATTTTTCGCCCTGAAAATTTTTAATATTTTACTAAACTTCATCTCAACAAATGAAAGCCCTCATTTACCTGTTCATTGTCGTGTCTTTTGCCGCTTGTTTCACTGTTTATCCAGGTACCAAATCGGCTCCCACCAATGTGTTTCTGGACAAATACCGCAGCCGCGTCGAACCCGGTTCGCTCCTGTTGAATGCCGGTTATCATTTCTCTTTGGAACAAACGACTACCGGAGCATGCATTTACAAAATCTATTTTCCGGAGACCGGACAAATCACGGATTTTATTACCTACACCGACAAAACCTTACGAACCAAATCGGGCAAACACATTGCCTGGTACGATAACGGTAATAAATTCAAGGAGGGGATGAACAAAAACAACCAGGAAGAAGGCTTCTGGCAATATTATGAACACCGCAGCGGCAAGCTTTCGCACGCCGGCAATTACGTCAATGGCAAAAGAGAAGGCAGTTGGAAATACCTGGATACGTTGGGTAGGCTGCGTTCGGAATATAATTATAAAAATGACCTGCAACACGGTGTTTATCACAAATACGACTCAACAGGCACGCTGATTGAAACCGGTGAATATCGGGAAGACCAACTCATCCGGCAGGAAAAATACCGAGCGGACGACTTTGCCGACGAGGGTGATATACTCAAAAAAGTAGAGCAATTGCCGACTATGCAAACCTGCATGACGATTCAGGATTCGCTCAAACGCAAGCAATGCAGCGACCGCACCATGCTTGAATACGTCTATCGCAATGTGCGCTACCCGGCGATTGCCCGCGAAATGGGCATTGAAGGGATGGTCGTGACCTCCTTTGTCGTTGAGAAAGACGGCAGTATGACCGATATTGTCATTTCACGGGGACTTTGCCAATCCATCAAAGACGAATGCATGCGCATTGTAAAAAATATGCCTGCCTGGAGTCCCGGCACTCAAAACGGCAGACCCGTACGCGTCCAGTTCAACTTGCCCATCCGTTTCAAGCTGGAATAAACGTATGAATTTTTTCATCCGCTGATCTTTAGCGTCGCCCGGCAACCCTAATAGATGAGTAAATGGAAATTACAAAATATAATATTGATACCCGTTATTTGCCCTTCAAATTCACTGCTATTGCTTGGCATGAAGTGGATGATAAAATTAGTTTGCTCGATTTTAAAGTAGAACTCAATAAGCATATCAAGATATCTGACTATGGTGATAATGTTAAGGAGATAATTTTCATCTTCGTTGCTATGCGCCCGCCCGTGCGCTTCCACCCGGAACGCGTGGAATACAACAAAAAAAAGCACGACATCTTCATGCGCCTGCATCTGCCTTATGATCTGGTGGAACAATATAATCAGGAACAAGTCCTGCAACTCATGGCGTCCTTTTACCTGCATGCTATGGAGACGCATCTGCCCAAGCTGCACATTCCTGACTTTGATTATCAACGCTTTGTGAAGGATGTGAGGGCGTTGTTTGAAGAAAAAGAGTGGTTAAGTGAGAAATATGAAATGTGAGATTTGAAAGAGCAATGTTATTTGCCTTGTTTTTCTGTTTTTTTAAAGTTATTTTTGTAAAAACACTGAAAATGGTGACGATTCAATTAGAAGTGAGTGATGAAGTGGTAAAAAAGTTTGGCATAGATAGCTTGACGCAAAAACTGCAACA
>JBKBWT010000114.1:0-16859 GCA_046314415.1 Saprospiraceae bacterium | reverse complement strand
AAGCCAGGGCACGAGCGACATATTTTCTACGGGATCCCATGCCCAATATCCGCCAAAACTCAAGGCTTCATACGCCCAGGCTGCACCCATTACAATGCCGGTGCCCAGAATCGCGCCGCTCATCAGTGCCCAAGGCATGGCTTCGCGGTGCCATTCGGTATGTTTACGCGTCCAAAGCCCGGCAATGGCGTAAGCAAAAGGAATGGTGGTAGAAGCAAAACCCAGGAACAAGGTCGGCGGGTGAATGGTCATCCACCAATTTTGTAATAATGGATTTAAACCATTGCCTTTTATCAAGCTGACATAATTGGCATTGGCAAAAATCGGTGCGTCCATGGTGTCGCGCAAGAGTAGGGTAGGGTTGCTTCCGATTTTCCAGGCATCCTCGCCAAAGCCTACGTAAACGCCTAGCAGCATAGAACCAATAAATAATTGTACCGCTGACAGCACCGACATAGTAGGCGATTCCCATTCTTTTGCGCTGAAAATCAGTAAGATACCCAGCACTACATGCCAGAACATCCACAATAAAAAGCTGCCTTCCTGTCCTTCCCAAAATGCCGCGAATACATATTTAAAGGGCAAATCTTCGCCTACGTGTGCCCACGCATAATTATATTCATAATATTTATTGGTCATTACATAAAACAAGACGCCAATGATCGTCAACACGCCAACGCCATGTGCCACAAATGCCCCGCGTCCCAGCCGCCGCCACGATATTGCTTCTGGCGTATCACGCTTTTGCGTAGCAAAAAAATAAGCAATCATTGCCATCAAACTGGAAACGAAGCCAAATAAAATGGCAAAATGACCGATCTGCCCCGGCAACAAACGCTCACCGATATATTGTATGGATTCCATGCTTTATTTGTTTAAAGATTGAGCAGTTGACAGGTTTATGCTGTTTTGTCAACTTTTCAACGAATCAACCCCTTCAACCTTTCTCACTCTTGATATAAATTTCCTCGTCTTTATATTTGGATGGGCATTTCATTAATAAATCCGTCGCTACGAATTCATCGCCCTTCATTTTGCCGGTGACAACGATCTGTTCCGACAATTCAAAATCCTGCGGTTTGCTGGCTAACAGCACGACCTTGCGTTCCTCGCCTTTGTTATCTTTAATATAAAAGCTGAAATAATTGGGGTCTTTTTCCGGGTTGTAAGTCATTTCTTTGTCTTTCGACAACTGTCCGGCAATTTTTACCTTTTCGCCCGTTTGCGCTGCATCCGCAAAGGTGCCATAGGTGCTCACATCTTTGGCGGTACTGGTCAGTAGCACAATCGCCGCTACAATCATCACCACTGCCACGATATATATTTTCTTCATAGATTTTAAAATTTCTACAAAAATACACTAAAAACACGGCTTTCGTTGGTGTGCGGCAGTCAAAATGTTGTCATAAAGAAGAGGAAATTGATTTATGCCGGAATGATATAGCAATTATTACAATATAAAAGCCTATTTTATAACTTTCCCAATTAAAATATGCCCCATTTGCAGAAAATTTGTTCCTTTGTGCAAGCGAATATTATTCGCTAAAATGAGGATTCGGCAACTAAAGCAGCCGATACCTGCACCTAAAACAAAACAAAATGAACTTAGCGACTTTAGATTGGGCGATCATCGCGGCATTTTTTGTGCTTTCCTTGCTGATTGGGATTATTGTATCAAAACGTTCGGGAAAAGATTCTTCCGAATTTTTCTTGTCAGGACGAACCATGTCCTGGTGGCTGCTGGGTTTCTCCATGGTGGCAACTACCTTTTCGGCAGATACGCCAAATTTGGTGACGGATATTGTGCGCAAGAACGGCGTAGCCGGCAACTGGGCGTGGTGGGCATTCTTACTTACGGGGATGCTTACGGTGTTTGTATATGCCAAACTGTGGCGGCGTAGTGGGGTATTGACGGATGTGGAATTTTACGAAATTCGGTACAGCGGTAAAATGGCAGCTTTTCTGAGGGGATTCCGCGCTATTTACTTGGGTGTTTTTTTTAATGTAATGATTATGGCAACGGTTTGTCTGGCAGGCATCAAGATTGGGGGCGTAATGCTGGGGATGTCGCCGATGCAAACCTTATTGCTGGCAACAACTATCACGGTTATTTACTCGGTAATTGGTGGCTTTGCCGGGGTTATTTGGACCGATTTTTTCCAATTTGTCATTGCAATGATTGGCTCGCTGGCGGCGGCTATTTATATCGTCAATTTGCCAGAAGTAGGCGGTTTGGACAACTTACTGACCAATCCGGCGGTGAATTCCAAACTTAACATACTCCCCGATTTTAGCGATAGCAATATGCTTATTCCTCTGTTTATCATGCCTTTAGCTGTACAATGGTGGAGTGTATGGTATCCAGGCGCTGAACCGGGTGGCGGTGGCTACATCGCTCAACGAATGCTGGCAGCAAAAAATGAAAACCACGCAATGGGCGCAACTTTGTTTTTTAACATTATGCACTATGCCCTGCGTCCCTGGCCTTGGATTCTGGTAGCTTTGGCTTCGATTATTGTATTTCCTGATTTTGCTTCTTTGCAAAAAGCTTTCCCAAATGTAAGCGCGAATGTAATCAATGACGACCTGGCTTATCCTGCTATGATGACCTTACTGCCAAGCGGCTTGCTCGGTGTAATCGTTGCTTCTTTGATTGCAGCATTTATGTCCACGATTGCCACTCACCTCAACTGGGGATCCTCTTATGTGGTCAACGACTGGTACCGGCGTTTTATAAAACCAGAAGCTTCTGAAAAACAATTAGTTACAATTGGTAGAATTTCTACAGTAGTTTTAATGATATTGGCAGCGCTGTTGGCATTGGCATTGACAAATGCATTACAGGCGTTTAATATATTATTGCAAGTTGGTGCGGGTACAGGTTTGCTGTTTATCTTGCGCTGGTTCTGGTGGCGCATTAATTCTTATAGTGAATTGGCGGCGATGGTGATTTCCTTCTTGGTAGCCGTCTATTTTGAATTTATTCATACCAATGCAGGCTTTGCCCCGCTGTTGGATTATCAAAAATTGCTGATCGGCGTTGGCATTACTACAATTGGCTGGTTATCAGTGGCTTTGCTGACACCACCGGCGGATCATAAAGTGCTGGTGAATTTTTACAAATTGGTAAAACCCGCGAGTATTGGTTGGCAACCTGTGATTGATAAAGCCATTGCGAATGGTGAATTGCAGCCTTCCGAAGTGACTACCGGCAGACTCCCGCTGGAAATTGGCGGTATGTTGATTGGCGCGATAGCAGTATATGCAGCGCTGTTTGCTACTGGATTCTGGATTTACGGCAATGTAACTTCGGGACTGATTGCAACAATCGTCGCAGCAATAGGTGGATTTTTATTATTCCGAATCTGGAAAAGGGTTCAGTAAATCAAGTTGAAAAGTTCGAAGGTTTGGCGGTTTGGCAGTTTGGATATATAAACTTGCGAACCGCCAAACGCCCAGACCTTATCGGTTTTCCTTCCGCCATACTAGTTTTAATCCCGACCATTGTTCATCCACAGCGCACACTTTCACATCTACTAAACCCAATGCCAGCGCGGTTTCCCGAATGATATCCTCATTTACATCGGTCGGAATCTTGGCGCTTTTTTTATACCATGACACCCAGATCATGCCGTTTTTTACAATACCAACTTTTAATGTCGGCAATTGCGCTTCCAATTCAGCGACCGTTTCTACAAACAAGTGAATAAAATCAACCGGTTCGGAAATATCTTGCACAATATTTACTTCTGGCGGTAATGCACCAAGTAAATCTATGTAATACGTTGGTTCATTGATAAAATACAATTTAAAATTAGTCTTAATGCCTAATTTCTTTAATAAAGGCGTTGCCGAATAGCCACTCATATTGAATTATACCAGGTTTGAAATGAGAAGGCGTAAATATGAAAATATTAAACCATTCAAAATCAGTAGTTTAATCGATATCCAATAAGCCATCATCAATTGAAAATAATATTAGTCAAATTTAATATTGAATTTGGACGTTGCCAAAATTAATGCAATCAATGAACTTTTGCTGCTGGAACTTTGATCCTTAAATTTGGTAAACTATTTTTGCGGCGCATTTAGAACTATTGCCAGTTATTGGCAGTTAAGTGTGTAACGATTTTAAAATAATTTACTCAACATAAAAGAAAGCTGGAGCCTGTTTGCTCTGGCTGCTCGCTACTAAAGATTTTGCTATGGCAATCATGATAACTGACGAATGTATTAACTGCGGTGCCTGCGAACCGGAATGCCCGAATAATGCAATTTATGAAGGTGGGGTAGAATGGGCAATCGCCGATGGTACGGGTGTCAACGGGACTTATATTTTGGAAGATGGACAGCAAACGGATGCAAAGACCAGTCATACGCCAATCTCCAATGATTATTATTACATTGTGCCCGACAAGTGTACAGAATGCGTGGGTTTCCACGAAGAACCACAATGTGCAGCGGTGTGCCCGGTAGATTGTTGTGTACCCGACCCCGAACGCGTAGAAAGTCAGGATATCCTGCTGGCACGTAAAGAAAAGTTACACCTGTAATAATTTGGCGTTAAAATTTACACATTGATAAATTTTAACGCCATTATTATACAATTGATTTAAATTTTGATACAATTATTACATAGCTAGCGGTTTGCTCCGGTCACAGTAGGTAAGGCTTGCTCCGCCAGTGCTAAATGATCTGACCAATTCCAGAATAATGATTTAATGGTGGCTGGTTCTGAAAATTGTAGCCCATGTCCACGACCTGGCAATACCACCATTTCTACCAGGGCATTCTTCAAGCGTTCTTTGGCGTAGTCGGCGTTATCAGGATAAATCAAATCGTCTTTATCCCCCTGGATGATTAAAACCGGAATTTTTATTCGATCCCAGGCATTCATTTTAGATAACTCATCATAATGTGAAAATTTTTCATACGTCGCCAGTCGCAGAAATTTCGGAAAAATGTATTTGATGATGGGCGTTTTCATCAGATAAGAAATACCATAGGTTTTCTCCGCGCCGGGCTTGAGCGAAGCCGAAAGCAACACCGCTTTGTCCGCAATTCCAGGATAGTCCATTAATAAACGAGCCGTAATGGTGCCGCCGTAAGAAGAACCAACGATGGTGACTTCCTTGCCATTGTCAATCAAATCAAAAATAGGTTTAATCAATGCTGCTTGTTTTTGCAAATCGGTGACCACTTCGCCGTAATCCGATTTTCCATAGCCGGGCCGGTCAATGGCAATGATGCGATACTGCTTTAACAGCGTAGAGTCGAGGTAAAAATTTGCCCAGCCTTTAATCGAACTCGGTGCGCCATGAATAAAAACCAGCGTTGGCAGCGTATCCACGCCCACTTTGAGATAACGCATGGTACGCCCTTCCGGGCTGCGATAGCGAATGAGTTGAGGATGAACCGCGGGTGCCCGCATGGCGAACTGCTCGAAAATAGTGCTGTCACGGGTATCTGTAAAACGACGCAGATTGCAACTAAAGGTCGAAAAAGCGATGACAAGCAATGCCAATACCAAGAGTAGAATGCTTCTTCTTTTCATACCGGATGAACGATTTTGTAGGGAATTATAATTTGCCAAATCTTTTGCTCTAATTTTAAAAAAATAAACGACGGTTTTTTAATTGTGATATACTTTAACACAATAGCTTTTACTATTTTTCGTGCCATTTTGAGCCCTATTCCTAAACCACCTATCACCAAATAATTCTAAATTATGACAGACCTGCAAATTGCGAAAACCATTGCGCTGCAACCAATTCGGAACATCGCTGCCAAACTCGGTATTGAAGAAGATCAACTCCATTATTATGGACGTTACAAAGCAAAATTACCTTTGTCATTGATTGATAATCAACGACTTAACCAGAGTAAACTGATCTTGGTATCGGCTATTTCCCCAACACCGGCGGGAGAAGGAAAAACGACCGTTTCGATTGGATTATCCGAAGGCTTGAATCGCATTGGCAAAAAAACAACCGTCGTACTGCGCGAACCCTCCCTGGGTCCCGTATTTGGTATGAAAGGTGGTGCGACTGGCGGCGGCTACTCGCAGGTGCTGCCTATGGAAGATATCAATCTACATTTTACCGGCGATTTTGCAGCCATTGAAAAAGCGCATAATCTGCTGGCGGCGCTGATTGACAACAATTTACAAAATACAAAACATTCATTAAACCTCGACCCGCGCACCATTGCCTGGAAACGAGTAATGGATATGAATGATCGTGCGCTGCGCAATGTCGTAGTGGGCTTAGGCGGTACTTCCGGGGGCGTGCCACGTGAGTCGGGTTTTGATATAACCGCGGCATCGGAAGTGATGGCAATCCTTTGTCTATCAAGCAATTTGGAAGATTTAAAAAATCGCCTGGGCAATATTTTTGTCGGTTTTACCTGGGACAAGCAACCTGTTTTTGCCCGTGACTTGAAAGCAAATGGCGCCATGGCTGCCTTGCTAAAAGACGCAATCCAACCCAATCTGGTGCAAACCATTGAAGGGAATCCGGCTATTATTCACGGTGGTCCGTTTGCGAATATTGCGCAAGGCACGAATACGATTATTGCCACGAAAATGGGTTTATCCTTGTCGGATTATGTAGTCACCGAAGCAGGTTTTGGTTTTGATCTGGGTGCCGAAAAGTTTTTGAACATCAAATGCCGCACTGCCGGGCTGTCGCCACATGCCATTGTTATTGTAGCAACCATTCGTGCCTTGAAATATCACGGCGGGGTGTCCTTGAAAGAATTGCAAATGCCGAATGCAGAAGCGGTCGCCAGCGGCTTTGTGAATTTAGAGAAACACCTGGAAAACAGTCAGTTGTATAATGTTCCCGTTGTCGTTGCCATCAATCGTTTCACCCAGGATACCGATGAAGAAATCCGCACGGTACAAGAAAAATGTCAGGCAATTGGCGTGCAAGCCATTGTCGCGGATGTATGGGGTAAAGGCGGTGCTGGTGCCGAGGCGTTAGCCCATGCGGTTGCGCAACTTGCGGATAATCAAACCATTCCTTTTACACCTTTGTACGACTGGAATTGGTCCGTAGAGCAAAAAATCCATGCCATTGCTGCAAAAACGTATGGTGCAGCCGAAGTCGAATACACCCCGCAAGCCAGAAATGACCTCAAGCGCATTGAAAAACTGGGCTTGACGCAATTGCCCATTTGCATGGCAAAAACGCAGAAATCTTTTTCGGATAATCCTGATTTGATCGGTCGCCCCAGCGGCTTTACACTCACCGTGCGCGAGATTGAGATTGCGGCGGGCGCAGGTTTTCTGGTACCCATCACTGGTGAAATGATGCGTATGCCCGGCTTGCCGAATACGCCTGCTGCCGAAAGCATTGATGTAGATGCGGAGGGGAGTATTACGGGGTTATTTTAATCAATTGCTCGCTAAATAATCATAAGTCATGGCAAACCAAAGTGATTACATGAAAAACCGTCTCTTACAGAAAAATCAGGAGAAGGTCATTAATGCCCGTCGGATGTTCTATGCTGTTGCCAGTTATGCTGCATTTTCCGGCATCTTATTATTATTTGCGAATGATATGATGCTACGAGGTATCATCAATTTATTGTTTGCACTCTTCTTTTTTGTTCTAGGCGCTACAAGCAGCAATAATCCAATTACGCTGTTACGAATTGGGTTTACTATTTGTTTGATTATGGCTATACTTAGCATTTTAGGATTCAAAATCTTTCCGGCATTTGTTTTTTCAATGGCCGCATATTTTATTTATATAGGTATTGATGGGGCTAAATACCTGGCAAACCAGGCTCCGGCAGTCATCGAAAATGACGAGGTACTGGATGCTAATATGTGGAATGATGAAGATAAAAAGTAGCTGAAAGATTGTAATAAAGATTTTCTTCCAATGCTGCGAATGCTTATTTCCTAAAGAAATTGACCATTCGCAGCATTGCAATTATTAAGACGGTAGCAGCGCTACAATCCTTACGGGTCCGCCGCTGCCGCCTTTGATTTTCATCGGTAAGGCAATCACATGGCTACCGGTAACCGGCAACTGATTTAAATTCGCTACGTTTTCCAATGCCGGAATATTGGCTTTAAATAATATCTGATGACTTTCAAAATGCGTAGATTGCCCATAATCAATGCTAGGCGTGTCCAAACCAATGGCTTTGATCTGCCGATTTTCCACGAGCCACTGGGCTGCCGCCGGGTCTAATCCTGGAAAATGTAATTTTGCGACTGCCGCTTCTCCTCGTTCATCGGTGCCCATGTATTTTACCCGGTCGGGCCAGAATTGTCCATAACCTGTTCGCAATAAAACAATTACACCTTGCGGCAAATTTCCATGCATTTTTTCCCAGGCTTCAAAATCGGCAACCGACACTTTATAATCCGGATTTGCCAAAGCCTTTTCAGAAACATCAATCACCACGGCTGCGCCAATCACCTGATTAACCGGTACTTCGTCCACCGCTTGCTTGCCTTCCGCAAAGTGAATCGGTGCATCCATGTGCGTGCCGCCATGCTCCGCCGAGCAAAATTGATACGCGGAGTAGTAATATCCTTTATCGGTCATGCCCTCAAAAGCAGTGTCGAGGTGAAACCCTTCTGCGGTGGGCCAATACACGGTATTTTCATCGTAGGCATAAGTCAGATCAATCCATTGCCCGTCGGGGAAAGTAGAGTGCACATTAGCAGTCGTCTTTCCTTCTTTGCTTGTACAGCTGTAAACAACCAGGCTCAACGCTAATACTACATAAAATAATTTCATGTGTTTTTCATTTTGTATCAGCAAGAAATTTAGGAATAAAATAGTGAATTCAAAATAATCTATTCTCCAAAAAAGTTTTCCACCGAAAGGTAAAATGTAGTAGATTGTCCATCCAACTATAAACAACAAACGGGCATGAAACAGTTTTTTATTATATTAAATGCAGTCATAATTGCGAGCTCGGCAGCAGCGCAAACCGATACTTGGATTCGCATTAATCAAATCGGTTATTTACCCAATGATGTAAAAGTAGCCGTACTTTGTAGTAAAAAAGCCGATTTTAATATCATTAATTTTGAAGTATATGATGTGTTAACTAAAAAATTGGTTTTAAAAAGTAACAAAATACAGTCTTTTGGTGAATGGACAGCTTTCAAAACGACTTACCGGCTAGATTTTTCCGATATAAAAACGGAGGGTACTTATTACATAAAAACCGGAGCTATTTACTCGCCCACCATTCGGATTAGTAAAGATGCTTACGAGGGATCGGCAGATTTTATATTGCGTTATTTACGTCAGCAGCGCTGCGGCTTCAATTCGGTACTAAATGATTCCTGCCATACGCACGGTGGTTATATTGTTTATGGCGATTCCATGAGTCAAAAATATCATAATTTGGCGCCATATCCCATTTTTGGTGGCTGGCATGATGCTTCTGATTATTTACAATATGTAACGACCACAGCTACAGCAGTTTTTCAAATGCTTTTTGCGTATGAACAAAATCCCGGCAGCTTCAAAGATCAGCATCAAGCGAATGGATTGCCCGGTGCTAACGGCATTCCCGATGTACTCGATGAAGTCAAATGGGGTTTGGATTGGCTGGTACGCATGAATCCCGAAAATAATGTGTTTTTCAATCAGGTATGTGACGATCGCGACCACCGGGGCATGCGTATGCCCAATAAAGATACACTGACTTATGATATAAAAGGCTCCGGTGCGCGTCCGGTTTATCGCATTACCGGGGAGCCGCAAGGCTTGGGCAAATATAAAAATCGCACGACCGGCGTGTCTTCTTCGGTGGCTAAATTTGCATCGGCGTTTGCCGCCGGAGCAAGACATTTAGCAAAATATGATGCCAATTATGCAAATATGATATATCATAAGGCAGTAAATGCATATCATTATGCGTTGTCGGATACCGGCGTTTGTCAGACCGCCCCGAATCGCGCGCCTTATTTTTATGAAGAAGAAAACTGGTACGATGATGTGGAATTAGCAGCAGTGCAATTGGCGAAGTTTGATCCTGATAATCAATATTTTAGCGATGCAGTTCGCTACGGCAAAATGGAAGCGCATTCCCACTGGATGGGTAAAGACACCGCCACTCATTATCAATGGTTTCCTTTTATTAATTACGGACATATTGAGTTATTGGCTCAAAATAATGATATAAATACTAAATATTTTCCGCAAATTATTAAAGCAGATTTACAAAAACTCGCCGATCGGGGCGCTAAAAATGCATTTAATATTGGCATTCCATTTATCTGGTGCTCGAATAATTACATCTCGGCGGCGGCATCACAGGCGCGTTTGTATGAGCAAAAAACCGGCGATACGCAGTTCCGCGCGATGCAAACGGCACTGCGTGATTGGCTTTTCGGCTGTAATCCCTGGGGAACCAGCATGATTATTGGCTTGCCCAATGCGCAAATCGGAGCGAATCCTAATGGAGATTTTCCCGAAGATCCGCATGCGGCGTTCACCCATTACGGAAAAATACAAATTGATGGCGGCTTGGTGGATGGTCCATTATATGCTTCTATCTTTGGCAGGCTCATTGGTTTGACGTTGTATGCACCCGATGAATATCAAGATTTTCAGTCTAATTACATCGTATATCATGATGATTACGGCGATTATTCTACCAACGAACCTACAATGGATGGCAGCGCCAGTCTCACTTATTTACTTGCTGACCTTGAATCGGAGGGAAAAGTAAATAAAGTGCTAAAAGATGCTTACGGCGCTACTTACCGACATGATACAACCCAGCAAACGATTTACCTCGTATTTACCGGACATGAATTTGCCGAAGGCAGCAATATTATTATAAAAATATTACAACAACATGATATTAAAGCCTCTTTCTTTTTTACCGGGGATTTTCTGCGGCAGCAGCCCAAAGTTGTTCGCCGCTTA
Source organism: Saprospiraceae bacterium (assembly GCA_046314415.1). Classification (GTDB taxonomy): domain Bacteria; phylum Bacteroidota; class Bacteroidia; order Chitinophagales; family Saprospiraceae; genus JADJNW01. Next base: position 5,949 of record JBKBWT010000114.1, on the reverse strand, counting down.
AAACAAGCAAAACATTACATCGGTGCCCATTCTGACAAGCATTTATTATATGCCGACTGGAACAAACGTGATTCTACTTTAATAAGTAAAACTCAGTTTATCAATGATTTAGAAGCAAATTATAATGAACTGGCAAAATATAATATTCAGCGGGAAGAGGCGCTGTATTTTATGCCGCCTTATGAATGGTATAATGATTCGATTGTGCTATGGACACGACAGGCGGGTTTGCAATTAATACAATTCACGCCGGGTACGGGTTCCAATGCGGATTACACGACCCCCGATATGAAAAATTATAAAAGCAGCGCCCAGATTTACAATCAAATAGTACAATATGAACAAACTGACCCGCAAGGACTAAATGGTTTTATTTTATTATTACATATCGGAGCAGGCGAACAACGAACGGATAAGTTTTATACACGTTTAAATGATTTAATAAAAGCATTGAAGCAACGAGGCTATACTTTCAGCCGCTTATAATGCGGATATAATATAGCTATTTTTATAAATATTATATAATGCATAAAGTCTTTATCCCAGCGAGCGGTCGAGGTGTACGTAGCCGCCGTCCACAAAAAGCCACTGTCCAGTGATATGCGAAGCACGCTCAGACAGCAAAAACACTGCCATATCGGCAATTTCCTGTGTGGTAGTCATCCGTTTTCCGAGGGGAATATTTTGCTCAATCGCAGCTTGTTTTTCCTGTGGATGCTCAAACGTATCAAGCCAGGTACGATACAAAGGCGTCATCACTTCTGCCGGAACAATCGCATTCACCCGGATATTATAAGGTAATAATTCAACTGCCCATTCGCGCGTCCACGCAAGTTGTGCGCCCTTCGCCGCCGTGTAAGCCGAGGTATTGCCTTGACCGGTCAAAGCAGTTTTAGAGCTGATATTCAGGATGTTACCTTTGGATGCCTTTAGCGCCGGCAAAGCATAATGCGCCAGATAATAATAATGATGTAAGTTCTTTTGTAAAGAAGCTAAATAAGCTTCGGGGTTGCCTTTTTCCAAACCAACGCCATCATTGGCACCGGCATTATTTACTAAACCATCAATTCTATGATATTTACTAAATGTTTGCTGAACTACTTCCTGACAACTCTCGGGTGTGCCTAATTCAATCGTGATTGCCAAAGCTTCACCGCCCGCTTGCCGAATTTCCTGCGCCAATTGCTCACCCTCGTGCTGCGCACGCCCTACAATAACCGGAATAGCGCCTTCGGCAGCAAGTTGTCTCACAATGCCTTCGCCGATGCCCTTCGCCCCGCCGGTCACAATAAAAACTTTATCTTGTAATTTTAAATCCATGTTGATGTGTTATAATTAATTGGTAAAATATAATGGAATGGTGTTTTATTTATTGGATATTATAAAATTGCGCAGCGTTATTACCAAAAACCTTTGCCTGATCCGCCGGAGAAAGATCTTTAGTAAAATTTTCTACCAGGTGTATCACGGCATCATAATCCGGGGCAGCGAGTAAACACACGGGCCAGTCCGAACCAATCATCAAACGATCTGCGCCAAATGCTTCAAAAACAACCTCTAAAAAAGGCTGGAAATCAGCCACTTGCCAATGCTGCCAATGCGCTTCCGTTACCAAACCGGAGATTTTACAATATAGATTAGGATAAGTGGCTAAGGTAAAGATCGCATCGCGCCAGCTTGGTTTCATCGGCTCTTTTATATCCGGCTTGCCAATATGATCGAGTACAAAAGGCTGATTGTCAAAATGCTCCAGGAATTTTATAACCGTTGGTAAATGTTTTTCATACACCAGGATATCATAGGTAAAACCGAATGCATGTAATAACGCTACGCCGCGAATGAATGCGTCGCGCAAGAGAAAATGGTCGTCGGGTTCGTCCTGCACAATGTGCCGAAAGCCTTTCAATAAAGGAAATTGTCGATAATGTTGTAAGCGCAGTTCCAAATCTGCACCTTGCAAGTCCACCCAGCCTACCACCGCTTTAATTTCCTTATGTTGCGCTGCCAATTGCAATAAAAAATCCGTCTCCGCCTCACTTTGTCGGGCTTGTACCGCTACGCAGCCGTCAAATCCCTGTGCGTGCAGTAGGGGTAACAAATCCTCGGGTAGTCGATCTTGCTTTAGCATCGGCATGGCATCACTAATCCACTGATATGCTACCGGATCATATTGCCAAAAGTGTTGATGCGCATCAATTTTCATGCTAGCGGGCAGGGTTTTTATGATATGATGATAATTTGCTTATTCCTGTTTTTGAATTCCCACCTTTACAATGTAATACTTTGATACGCCACTGCCACTTGTCGGGCGCTGCCTAACCCGTCAATCCCCAGTTCTACCACATCTCCCGGCTGCAAATAGCGCGGCGGCTGCATGCCTAAGCCAACCCCAAAAGGCGTTCCCGTAGAAATAATATCTCCGGGCAATAAAGTCATAAACTGACTGATGTAACTAACGAGCGTTGGAATATTAAATACCAGATCAGACGTATTACTATCCTGCATCATAACGTCATTTACTTTGAGCCACAAACGCAATTGATGCGGATCACTGATTTCATCCTGCGTTGCCAAAAAAGGACCAAGCGGCGCAAAAGTATCACAACTTTTTCCCTTCACCCATTGCCCGCTGCGCTCTAGTTGAAACTCACGTTCGCTATAGTCATTGTGCAGCACGTAACCTGCTACGTAATTCATGGCTTCCTCCTCCGTCACATAGCTCGCCCGCTTGCCGATGACCACCGCCAGTTCCACTTCCCAGTCGGTCTTTACGCTGTTTTTAGGAATAATAAGGTTATCATTCGGACCACAAATCGCCGTAGTCGCTTTAAAAAACAAAACCGGCTCGGCGGGTAGCGTCATGCCACTTTCTTTGGCATGTTGTGCGTAATTCAAACCCACGCAAATCAATTTAGAAGGGTCTTTGATCGGCGGTCCCAGGCGCATGTCTTCCGGTATTACCGGGCAATCGGCTTCATGCAGCCGCAGCCACGTTTGCAAACGGGTCAATCCATCATTTTGAAAAAAAGTACGGTCATAATCTTCCCCAAAAGCGCTTACATCCAGGCGTTTGCCTGCATCCGTCACAATACCGGGTCGTTCTTTTTCGGGTGCCCCAAAACGTATTAACTTCATTATAAAATATTTTACTTTATTACTGGTATTTTAAGTGTATAAAAGCTTATCGAATGAATCATTTACAACATTATGTAATAATTATTCCTGTTGTAATTAAATTTACGTATTCAATGTAATAAACCCACCGTCAATCGGAAAATTTGTACCGGTAATAAAGCCCGCCTCATCCGAACACAAATACAAAGCCAGGTACGCTACTTCGTCAGACTTGCCCATCCGACCAATGGGTTGCGTTTTGGATAACTTGTCAAACATCTCTGCCTCCTTACCAGGATAATTCTTAGCCAGAAATTGATCGACAAAAGGCGTGTGAATGCGCGCCGGCGCCACGCAATTGCAACGAATATTGTAATCCAGATAATCCCGTGCCACCGTATAAGTCATCGTCAACACCGCACCTTTACTCATGGAGTACGCAAAGCGATCCGGTAAGCCCAGCACCGACGCCACCGACGCCACATTTAAAATCACGCCGCGTTTTTGCGCCATCATGTGCGGTATCACGCTATACATGGCGTTATACACGCCTTTCACATTCACGGCATAGATTTTATCAAAGTCGGCTTCGCCGGTAGTATGCAATTTACCGATATGGGCAATACCCGCACTGTTAACCAGAATATCCACTTTACTTTCAATACCCGCAATCTGCTTGACCAGTTGGGTGAGTTCGGCTTGTTGGGTCACGTCGGCGACGTACCCCTGCGCGTTGCCGCCATTTTCGCGGATGCTCTGCGCCACCTGCTCCGCGTTATCGGCGGAAAGGTCCAAAATATGCACGCTGGCACCCGCTTCGGCAAAAATCTTGCTGATGCTGGCGCCAATACCGCTGCCGCCTCCGGTAATAATGGCTGTCTTTTGTGTCAGTTGAAAAGGCATAAAGGAAATTGGTACTAATGAGCGACTAATTTAAACATTATTTAAAAAGATGATTAAAGAAGAGACGATTGTTATAAAAAATTCCCTGATGAGCAAGGTCACAATTGTAAAACTCTTTTGCTAACATGACTTTTATCAGCCATCGACTACCTGAAAAACTATATAAATTGCCGATTGGAAAAAACTTGATTCGCTTATGAAAAATACAATTCTGTTTTTGTGGTTCGTGTGTTTTTATACCATGATAACCGCTCAAACCATTCAATCGCCAAATGGCAAATTGGCACTGACTTTTGCTTTAACTGCCGGGGGTGAACCGACGTACAGTCTGTCATTTGCCAACAAAGCAGTCGTACAAGCCAGCAAATTAGGCTTAGAACTCAAAGACGCACCGGCATTCCTCAATGGATTTACCATAGTACGGGTAGATTCGACCAGCAAAGACGAAACCTGGCAACCCGTGTGGGGGGAAGTAAAAAACATCCGCAATCAGTACAAAGAATTGGCGGTTACTTTGCAACAATCAGCGGCTAACAATCGTCAACTCGTGCTGCGCTTTCGGGTATTTGACGATGGACTGGGATTTCGCTATGAATTTCCCCGGCAGGACGCGCTCAGTTACTTTACCATCATGGATGAAAAAACCGAGTTTCAGTTGACCGGCAATCACAAGGCTTTCTGGATCCCCGGCGATTATGATACCAATGAATATGCCTATTCTACCACCGCACTGAGTGAAGTCAATGCCCTGCGCGGACGCAACGCCAACGAAATCAGCACGCGTACTATCATTGCGGACAACGCCGTGCAAACTCCTTTGATGTTAAAAAGCGCCGATGGACTTTATATCAACATTCACGAAGCGGCTTTAGTCAATTATCCGGCGATGCACCTACTGGTCAACAAGCAAAATTACCGTCTGACTGCGCAACTAGCGCCCAGCGCCGTGGGTGATAAAGCCCTCATGCAGACACCAGGCACGACGCCCTGGCGTACCATTGTTGTAAGTGACAAAGCCACGGACATCTTAGCGTCCAAATTGATTCTCAACCTCAATGAACCCAATAAAATCCAGGATGTAAGCTGGATCAAGCCCATCAAATACGTCGGCATCTGGTGGGAGATGCACGTGGACAAAGCAACCTGGAGTTATGCCACTGGTGGAAATCTTAAATTGGCGGATACCGACTGGAAGAAACTGCAACCCAGCGGTAAACACGGCGCTACAACCGAAAATACCAAGCGTTACATTGACTTTGCGGCAAAACATGGCTTGGGCGGCGTGTTAATTGAAGGTTGGAATGTCGGTTGGGAAGATTGGTTTGGCAACTGGAAAGAAGAGGTGTTCGACTTTGTAACGCCTTACCCCGATTTTAATGTGGAAGAACTGAGTCGCTACGCTGCGTCTAAAGGTGTACAGCTTATCATGCACCATGAGACCTCTGCGTCCGCTACCAATTACGAACGCCGGATGGATGCTGCCTTTCAGTTTATGAAAAAATATGGTTATAACTCGGTCAAAACCGGTTATGTGGGCAGAATTATCCCCCGTGGCGAATTTCACGATGGGCAATGGATGATCAATCACTACAACCGCGTGATTGCCAAAGCTGCGGATTACAAAATCATGGTGGACGCGCACGAACCGGTACGTCCGACGGGCTTACATCGCACGTATCCCAACTTATTAGCCTGTGAAGCTGCGCGTGGCAACGAATTCAACGCGTGGAGTGAAGGTAATCCGCCGGACCATGAAACCATCTTGCCGTTTACCCGACTCATGGGTGGACCAATGGACTATACGCCCGGCATCTTTGAAATCAAGCGCAGCTACTATCAGCCGGAACGCAAAGAACAAGTGCATACGACGCTGACCAAACAATTGGCGTTGTACGTCACCATGTACAGCCCGCTGCAAATGGCGGCTGACTT
>JBKBWT010000113.1:0-16873 GCA_046314415.1 Saprospiraceae bacterium | reverse complement strand
CGCAAGGGCTTGATTGGCAGCAAGAAGAAAACGGAGAAGAAACGGGAAGACAACGAGCGTCCGGCTCCGGCTGCACCGCGTCAGGAAGCTCCGGCTGCTCCGGTTGAAACCAGCGCCCCGGAAGCAGTAGAAGAATAAACCCAATGGTCTCATTTTAAAAAAGGATTTAAACAATGGCTACGACCAGAGATGATATAAAGTTTTTAAGTAATCCGAATATTGGGCAGAAGCGCAAGAAATACTGCCGCTTCCGCAAATTTGGCATTAAGTACATTGATTACAAAGACCCGGACTTCCTGCTCCAGTTCATCAACGAACAGGGCAAGATTCTGCCGCGCCGTATCACCGGCAACTCTTTGAAATACCAGCGCAAGGTGTCCACCGCCATTAAGCGGGCACGCCACCTGGCAATGTTGCCGTATGTAGCGGATTTGTTGAAATAATTCAAAGTTCGAGGTACGAAGTTGGAAGTGTGCCTTTCAATTTCTCAACTTTTCAACCTTTCAACCTTAAAAAAATGGAAGTTATTCTGTTAAAAGATCTCGATAAAGTTGGCGACAAGCACACCATCGTGAAGGTAAAGGATGGCTATGGTCGCAATTATCTCATTCCGCAAGGGCTGGCGCTCGAGGCAAACAAGACGAACCGTCAGAACCTGGATGAAATGAAGCAGAAAGAAGCTGCGGAGGAAGCTAAGAAAGTAGGTGAGTATCAGGCAATTGCGGATAAACTGAAGGACATAGTGCTGAAAATTGGCGCTAAAGCCGGTCAGAGCGGCAAACTGTTTGGTAGCGTGACCAACGTACAAATTGCGCAGGCACTGAAAGATCAGGCGGGTGTCGAAATCGAACGTAGAAAAATTCTGATTGACGAGGAAATTAAAAACCTCGGCACGTACACAGCTACTTTGGATTTGCACAAGAGTGTGGATGCCAAAGTACAGTTTGAAGTAGTGGAAGAATAAGCAGTTTTCCATACTTTACAAAAAGAGGTGCTTCGCTAGGGTATAGTGAAGCACTTCTTTTTTATTTTGGCAGCTAAATGATTGCTGTGCAACAATTTACCTGTCATATCACCGGCGAAAAATTGCCGATCAGCGAACTGTACCAGGGTGCCGGTTTGCGCAAAAGCCTGCTCGAATTGATTCAGGCGGATTATCCTGATTTTACCGCGCAGTCTTATATTTCGATAGAAGCGCTCAATAAATACCGCAAAAAATATTTGGAGGCAATCATTCAATCCGAACGGGGTGAATTGTCGCGTCTGGAACAGGAAGTAATTCAAGCCATCAGTAAAGATCAATTCTTATCGGGTAATTTGGAGCTGAATACCTCGGAAAACCTGACCTTGGGGCAGCAATTGGCGGATCGGATTGCCAGTTTTGGCGGGAGCTGGACCTTTATTTTATGCTTTTTCTCCTTTTTATTGCTTTGGATGGCGGTGAATGTCTTTGTTTTGGTACAAAAACCGTTTGATCCCTACCCTTTTATTTTGCTCAATCTTATTTTATCCTGTCTCGCAGCCATTCAGGCGCCCATTATAATGATGAGTCAGAACCGGCAGGAACAAAAAGATCGTCAGCGCAGTGAATATGATTATAAAGTTAATTTGAAAGCCGAGTTGGAAATTCGCCTTTTGCACGAGAAGATCGACCATCTGATTGTACATCAAAATCAACGCCTGCTGGAGATTCAGCAAATCCAAACGGATTATATGGAAGATATTTTGAAAGAACTAAAAAATGTGAGTTTGAGCAATAATTCAACAAGTAGTTGAATATCTGTTTAATAGAAATGTTTATTTTATTAAATATTTATTCGGTAAATATTGATAATATTAAAACTACTTCTTACGCAATAAATCCACCCGCAAATTCGGGTGATTTTTCCAAAAATCATTGTAAAGGCTACCACTCGGCACAAAAAACATTTTTTTACCAAAGCTACCGGCTTGATGCAAATGAATGGTGGCAGTGCGGAAAACGAGAAAGTCACGCTCTACAATTTTCTCAATACTATCGAGGGAATAGCGGTAATGCTTGAAATAATTGGTCACATAAATAAATTGTTCATCTATTTCCACGCGCTTTAGGCGCAGCAAGGTAAAATAAAAGAACACCGCACTCGCCAAAAATAAGCCGACAATTATGAAGCGTCCAAATAAAGGAATGCTCCGCAACGAGAAAGATAAAATTGTAAACGCACCAAAAAAAGCCAGGTAAAACGTGGGTATAAAAAATTTATAAAACAGCGTCAAATTCGTTGATATACGTTGCATATGATTTTTAGACAATAGACTTTAGACAATAGACCCTAGATTCCTCACAATATTCCAATAATGCTAACTCCTGCTCTCCGCTAACTCCCTGGCGTTCAATTGTTTTTCTACTCTGGCTGCAATAAAAATGCTCAATTCGTACAACAAATACATCGGAATACCGACCAAGAACTGCGTCACCGGATCCGGTGGTGTCAAAACGCCTGCTACAATCAGCGTACCAACGATCGCATACCGACGAAATTTGCGCATGCCTGCGGCAGTCACCAAGCCAATGCGCGCCAGCACATAAACCACCACGGGCAATTCGAACATTAAACCGGTGGGTAGTGTAAACATCACCATATAATTGATGAGTGACGATAGTGTTGGCTGATTTTCTACGCCCGGCAGCGTGTAACCGCCCAACCAGCGCACGCCAAAAGGTGCCACCACAAAGTATCCGAAAAATACGCCGAATAGGAACAAAGCCGAACAGATAAATACTGCTCCGCGCGAAGCTTTGCGCTCGTTCTCGTGTAGTCCCGGGCTGATAAAGCTCCAGATTTGGTAAAAAACATAGGGAAACGCCAACACCAATCCAGCCAAGAAACTTACCTTAATGCTGGTAACGAAAGGCTCAGCAAAACCCACTGCTTGAATCGTGAATTTAGGCGGCGGCAAACACATGGCATCACCGGTGCCCAGTTGCTTAGATAGCTCACATAAAATACGATAGGAAATAAAATCACCTTTGGTAGGACCAAATAGCACTTCTCCAAACAACCAATTTTGAAAGATGAACAGCACAATGCCTGCCACTACAATCGCCAGCAGACTACGAATAATGTGCCAGCGCAATTCCTCCAGGTGCTCAAAAAAGCTCATTTCCTTACCGCTACTGCGACTTTCGCCGCCCATGTTGTCCACATCTATTTGATCTAAAGGCATGGTCTTTATTTTTTATTGAGAATTGCGGATCGTTCATTGCCTGCAAAAAATAGGTATTTCCGGTCAGCAATAATCAGGCGAGCACAAAAATAAAAAAATTGTGCGGAAGCCTACTGGCTAAAACTGCCTTCGTAGTTATTTTGTTGTCGCTAATTGTTCAAAATAAGCAGTAAAACTGCCGGGCGTTTTTAAATTTTCGAGAATGCCAGCTTTTAATCTGGCGAAAGCCATTGAAAGGGGCTATCTTTGTAGGATTCAATAACCAAAAAAACCGAAGGATTATGTTCGGAGATATGTTTGGCGATCTGGAAAAGAAGCAGCAGGAAATGCGCAGTAAATTGAGTGAAATCCGCGTGGAAGCCGAAGCCGGTGAAGGTGCGGTGAAAGTAGTAGCCAATGCTAATCGGGAAATTGTGAATATTTCAATCAATAAAGACGCGCTGGACTGGGACGATGTAGAGCAGGTGGAAGATTTTGTGACGGTTGCCGTTAATCGAGCCTTAGAAAAAGCGGCAGAAAAGGAAGCGGAAGCGGCACAAAAACTCATGCAGGACATGATGCCTCCGGGGATGGGTGATTTGTCAGGACTGTTTGGTTAAAAAATAATCTGCTAAACGCTGCGTTAAAGGAATGCGCTGTGCCAGCTACAGTGCCGTCATCATTGTGCCACAGGCATACCCGTGCCGATGGTGATTTCTTAAACCTTTGAACCTTAAATCATTGAACTGTCACTTCCCATGAAACATCTGGTTTTACTCTTTTTTATTTTTGGCTACATTACTTTGACTGCACAAACCGGCGTTGGGCTGGTGGCATTCTACACTTTTGAAAAAAATCTTGCTGATGTTACCGGCAACTCTGCCAATACCGGCATTCCCACGGGTAATACGGGCTACGGGTGTGGTTTCTCTGGCGATGCTTTACAGCTAAATGGTGCCGACCAGGAATTGCGATTGGTGGGTCCGGTTACGCAAGAGTTTGATACCGAGGATTTTACTGTTAGCTTTTATTTCAAATCTACTGGAAATGCCGGTACACAATATTTGCTTTCCAAGCGCAGTGGTACCTGCACCGCTGATAGTTCATTTTATATTCGGTATGTACCGCGTACTCGTACATTGAATGTATCGCTTGCAGAAAGCCCCGATAAAAATGTATCCTTGACTACCAATCTGGAAGCTAACGTATGTTGGTATCAGGTCACGGTAGTGCGTCAAAATACGCGGGTACGTCTCTACGTAAACGGACGCCTGCGTCGGGAAGCAACCACAACCAGCAGAATTAACATTCGCAATAATGGTGCATTGGTAGTTGGTGGGGCAGATTGTCTCACTGCCAATGAAACCCGATTTGCCGGATTGATTGATGACTTGCGTTTTTATTATCTGGCAATCAATGAATTAGAAGCTCGAGATTTGTATAAAGCGCCTGATGCCATCTTGAATCGCGATACACTTATATATTTGGGAGGTTCGGTTGACATTAATATTTCCAGCACCTGTGCGACCAGTTTTTCCTGGGCACCAGCCAGCGACGTTGCTCCTCCGGTCCGAGGCGAAGCTGTGATCACTCCTACCAGTGCCGGGCAACAAGTATATGAGCTGCGGTATTATGACGATGCCTCTGGCTGTACAGCTACAGATACGATTCGCATCAATGTGGTGGATCCGAGCGGATTGGATTGTAACACCGTTTATCTGCCTAATGCTTTCACACCCAATAGCGACGGCATCAACGAAACTTACGGCATCAGTAATCCTTATGCGATTGAACTGATTTCTTTTGAAATTTTTGACCGCTGGGGCGGACGCGTTTTTTTCACTGACAATGCTTTTGGGCGCTGGGATGGCTATCACAAAGGCGAACCGGTCAATCCAGGGGTCATGCTTTGGCGGGTGCGCTACAAATGTCAGGGAATAGAACGCAGTGCAGCGGGTAGTGTAACGATCCTCCGGTAGCGCAGCGTTTACGCTGCCTTTCGTCCAACAACCTTCAGGTTGTACCCACAAAGCAGCTTTCAAGCTGATAAATAGCTAATTGCAATCCCCCGGACAGCAACAAAATCTATTTTCTGCGTTTAGAATGGAGTAAAAATTGTCTCGCAGACCCGCACAGATGCTTACGCAGATGATCGCTGAAATAAATTTATCCTGCGAAAATCTGCGAAGAATGATCTGCGAGAATTGGCGAGCACTATAGAAATGAAGCGAGTTTTACTCCAGATCATACTTTTATGTTCCCTTTTTCCCTTTGCCGCCGCCCAGCAAAGCCTCTCCAACCTGCGCAGTAAAACCATCGACACCGCTCCCCGACAAACCCTTGATTCTCTGACGATTATTCCCAATTCCCTCGAAATTTTCCGCCTTTCCGGCGAACGGCTTGATACATCTTTTTATACTATTTACAACACCGATATTCATTGGCGCAAACCGGTAGATTCCTTGCTAATTGTGCGTTACCGCGTTTTTCCGTACAATTTGGGCAAAACTTACGTCCGCCTCGACACCACCAAAGCCATTCAAACCGAAGACGGACAAATCGTTTTTGAGTACAATCCCTACGCTGAAAATCAGGAAAACCTGCTGGATTTCAAGGGCTTAGATTACAACGGCAGCTTTGCACGTGGCATTTCTTTTGGCAATAATCAGGATTTGGTCTTGAATTCCAGTTTTAATCTGCAACTCGCCGGTGATATTGGCGAAGGCATTCAGATTCTCGCCGCCATTTCCGACGAAAATATTCCCATTCAGCCCGAAGGCAATACCCGACAATTACAGGAATTTGATCGAATCTTTATACAACTCACTAAAAATAATAATAAACTCATCGCCGGAGATTATGATTTGCAGCGCCCGAACAGCTATTTTATGAATTATTTTAAACGTTTGCAGGGTGCTACATTTAGTAATCAAAGTAATATTGGTAAAGGAAAACTAAATACCAGCGCCAGCGTCGCCATCTCGCGTGGGCAGTTTGCACGCAATCAGATCCAGCAACAAGAAGGCAATCAAGGTCCTTACAAGCTTTTGGGCAGTCAGGGCGAGCAATTTATCATTGTTCTCGCGGGTACCGAAAAAGTCTGGCTCGACGGGCAATTATTACAACGCGGCATCGAATATGATTATATCATTGATTATAATCGCGGCGAAATTACATTTACCAATAAGCGACTTATTACTAAAGACAGCCGGATTATTATAGAATTTGAATATTCGGATCAGAATTATTTACGTTCTTTTTATGCCGTGAATACCGAATATCAACAAGGTAATTTCAGATTATACGGCAATATTTTCAACCAAGCCGACAGCCGCACCAGCACCGGCGGGCAGAATCTGAGCGATGCGCAAAAAAGATTGTTGATTGAAAGAGGTGATAGTATAGCGCTTTTTCCAAGCTTTGATACATTGAGTTTTTCACCAACGAGGGTTTTATATAAATTAGAGCCTGTTATTACATCCTGTATCACATTTGATTCTGTTTTAATTTATTCCACCAATCCCGACAGCGCCCAATACACCGCTCGTTTTTCTTTCGTCGGTGCAGGAAATGGCAATTATGTCCTTGATAATGAGCAAATTGCAAACGAACGCGTGTATCGTTTTGTCGAACCTGATCCAATCACTTGTCAGCCCCGTGGCGATTATGCGCCGGTGACTCAATTATTAGCGCCCCGGCAGCAACAGTTGATAACTGTTGGCGGTGAATATAAAATGTCTAAAACCAGCGCTTTACAAACGGAAGTTGCTCTTAGTCGCAATGATCTCAATCGTTTTTCCAGTTTAGACGCCAATGATGATGCGGGCTTAGCGGCATTTACCAATTTTAATAAATTATTTAAAATCGATAGCTTATGGTCGCTGGAACTAAATGGAAATTATGAATTTGTACAAAAAACTTTTCAACCGATTAATCCCTATCGCAATCCGGAGTTCCTGCGCGATTGGGGTTTGACGGATATTCAGGGTTTTGGCAGGGTCGAAAAAGCCACGGAAAACCTGGGCAGCGCAGGTTTCAGCTTACGTAAAACCGGCTTTAGCTTGTTGCAATACCGCTTTAGTTTGTTCAATCGCGAATCATTATACAACGGCACCCGACATTATACCAAACTAAATATCACCCACGCCGGATTTGAACTTGACGCCGAAGGAAGTTTATTAAACTCAACAGAGACGCTCGATGGGCAGGGTGGTAACTCCCCCTTGGGGGGTCGGGGGGCTCGCTTTTTTCGACCTCGTGTAAGTTTAATAAAAACCTTTCAACAACTCAATAACTGGAAAATCGGCATCCAAACCGAAAGTGAACAAAATAGCCGCTTTAACACCACTTCAGGGGGGCAGGGGGGCGATTCGCTTACAAGCGCCAGTTTTTATTATGATGTGTATCGCGCTTTTTTGGAAAGTCCCGTCACCGAAAAATTCAGTTTTGGCGCGAGCTTCCGCCAACGCAATGATTATGCGCCTTTGGGTGAAGATTTTATAAAAAGTAATATTGCAAATGAAATCAATGTAAATGGTAACTGGAATATTAAGCGCACTTTACAATTAGCCGGTAATTTTACGTATCGAAAATTAAAATTACTAAATGATTTACTGGTCCGTGAACAACCTTCGGAGACTTTTTTAGGTCGAACCGACGTTAATTTCACTCTTTGGAAAGGCGCATTACGTGCCAATAATACCTACGAACTCGGCTCCGGGCAGGAACCGCGCCTCGAATTCACCTTCGTGCGCGTGCGCCAGGGCGAGGGCACGCACATCTGGCTCGATTCTTTATATAATAACGACGGCGTGATTCAGCCGAATGAAATGGAAATCGCGCCGTTTCAGGACATTGCCGATTACGTGCGGGTCAATACATTTGTGAATCAGTACATTCGCACCAATTATGTGAATCTCAACAGTAGCTTACAACTCACGCCTAAAGCCATCTGGTTCAATCAAAAAGGTATTAAAAATTTCTTATCTAAATTCTCGACGCAAAGTACCCTCACCATCAACCGCAAAACTTTGGATGCCCCTGACGTCTCCGCCTGGAATCCTTTTCAACTCGACATCGCCGATACGTCGTTGGTATCAGTGAGTTCTAATATGCGTAACATTCTGTTTTTCAATCGCGCCGATCCAAAATATGATCTGCAAATTGGGAATACCAGTCTATCCAATAAATTTGTGCAAACCTCCGGTTTTGAAAGTCGCCGCAACACCGAGCAGTTTTTTCGCAGCCGCGTCAATGCCTCGCGCAGCGTCAGCCTGCAAATGAATCTCGCGCAGGGCGCGCGTTTCAGCGATTCTGAATTTTTTGACAATCGCGATTATAATATTGAATATTGGAATGTCGAGCCGCAGTTTACTTACCTGCCCTCGCAAAGTTTCCGCACTATCCTGAGTTATAAATATCAACAAGATCAAAATACCATTGGTGAGACCCCGGAGTCTGCCCGCCAGCACAACCTCACCGTGGAAATGACCTACAACCAAAGCGCCAGCACCAGCCTGCGCCTACGCGCCTCCCTCGTGGACATTGCGTTTGACGGCAATCCCAGCTCGCCCGTCGGCTTCGCCATTCTCAATGGTTTACAACCTGGCAAAAATTACCTCTGGAACCTCAGTCTCGACCGCCAACTCTCCAAAAACCTTCGCCTCAACCTCAGCTATGAAGGCAGAAAAACCGGCGAAGCGCGCGTGGTGCACGTGGGACGGGCACAGGTGGCGGCAGTGTTTTAAAGGGGTGATAGGGGAATAGGGGGATAAGGTGATGAACACTTTTACATTCGTGGAACTGGTATTTGTGTCGCAATGTTTATATATTTGTAATAAATCACGTAGCCAATGACCATTGAAGCAAAAAAAATGCGTCTGATTCAACGCATTATAGAGACCGAAGACCCCGCATTATTAGAGAAACTAAATGAAGTAGCGGGTATAGCTACTACTGATGCTGATATTTTAGCGCAACTTTCCAGCCCAATTCAACCGCTTTTTGATTTAGAAGCTATCAAAAGGGAGCAAAATTATCAACCGACGGATAAAGCAACATTAAATCGTATCATTCAAGAAGCGGATATTCAAGAACCGATTGAAGAATTGTTGGAAATGGCTCGCCAATGAATTACGTATTGGACACCAATATTTTACTCTTTTATCTCCGAGATTCCCACACCAAAGCATTCATTGATCAGCAATACAATCCTTTTAGCGCTTCCAATAATCCCATTATTTCGATTGTCACTGTTGGTGAAATCAAGTCCATCGCGCGACAAAATCAATGGGGCGGCAAACGCCTTCAAGCTGTAGAAGACTTGCTAGGCAGCTGTATCATAACGGACATCAAATATGAACCCATCCTAGAAAAATACGCGGAAATAGACGCCTTTAGCCAGGGAAGAATACGTGCCGAACCATTGGGTAGAAGCGCCCGCAACATGGGCAAAAATGATCTGTGGATAGCTGCCACAACTGTCGTTGCTAATGCTCAACTCCTCACTTCTGACCACGATTTTGACCATTTACACCAAAAGTATTTTGAAGTCATTAAGATTGAAAGGGTAAAAATATAGCCTCAACCTCAGCTACGAGGGCAGCCGCCTAGCGATGCCTTTGGCAAAAAACCGGCGAAGCCCGCGTGGTGCATGTAGGACGGGCGCAGGTGGCGGCGGTGTTTTAGAAATAGGAATTGTCTAAAATTAAACTTATTTAAGGAAAGTTCTGCCAGCTTCGACTGTTACCGATAAATCTCCTTCTTTTGAAATTGATATATCAGAGATATCAGGAATAGAACCAACATGCTGAAATTCAATCAAATAAGAATAGATTCTTTTAGCATTGCTTTCAGAAACCTTAGAATTAATAAAGTCTTCTAAATGATTCTTGTTTTCAGGTTTTAAAAAAATTTTTAATATTTTTTTGAAATTAGTCATGAGGTTTGTTTTTTGTTAAGAGATATTACAATCAAATTGTTTCGTGTTTAACAAGTTAGTATGGTAGAATATCTGGAAAAAGGCGATCTATAATTTTAAATTTAAAATAAGAAAAATCATATAAAGTATTCTCATTAACATAACGATATGAAGTGCCGCTACCATTCGTACTTGTAGTTACCCAATTAGAATCGGGGCTACATCTTGGACATATCCAATCGTCTTCATCAACGGGATAAGGATTTGAATATTTTGATACATATACTTGACCAGAAATCAATTTTAGATTTTCAACAAATGTCCAATCACGATTTTCGAAGACAATTACAACAATATTACCATTGTTATAAAGTTTCATATACTGTTCATAGGCAAGTTTTTCAATAAACTTGGAATTTTTAATTTCCAAATAAAAGGAACGTATTTCATTAAAATAATGAATGTTACACACAGCGTCTGGTTGGTACCTAATACTTAGAGAAGTTTGATCCGTACTTCGCCTTAATAAAGACACAAAATCGGAGTGAGTGTGCTCTGTTCCATTCTTTGCAACATTGAATCCCAGTTCTTCAACAGTTTTCAAAATTTCGGTTTCGTAGGTAATAGAATACATTTTTCTTTCTTGAAACGATTTCATTTGTAAAACGAGGTTTAATTTCTGAATATTTGATCGTTATTTTATTGTTATAATGCATATGACTTGAGAATCGTTCCTGATATTATTAAAAATAGCATTTTGTTTTAGGGAATTTTCTAACTATTTTAACTGTTAAAATACTTAAAACCCAAACAATGGACTTCACCCTCTCCAAAAAAGGATTGCTGCTTGGCGCTTTACTCCTCACGCTGCGCACCTTCTAGTGGCTGAAATCTGCTACCGATGCTGTATCTCCGCATATTGTATGGTCACTCATGGATTTGCAAACACCGGCAAAGCCCACGTGGCGGCGGTGTTTTAATTTACATTAGTTAAAGACTAGCTGTTCGTTATACTTTTTTAGCTCTTTCTATTTTATAAAATATCGCACCCTAATTCAACCTATTTCTAAGTGAGCAGTGTTTCTGTTTTTGAAATTGCGAGTTGTAAAAAGCGATTTCCCAAGTAAGATTTCCAGAAAAATTTGTTTGCTAGCGAATTTTTAACGAATTTTATAGCTGAATACGAGGTTGTTATGCCCAAACGATTTTTTATATTGTTGTACACTTTACTTTTCGCGCTGCTGCAACTGGGCGTGACGGTAGAGGTGCATCATTGCGGCAAACGAACTTCTTACAAAGTGCTGGGCATTGACATTGGCAAAGATTGTCCGTGCCCGACCGACCATCACCATGAACATCACCGCGGCTGCTGCCACGATGAGGCAGTCGTTCTGAAAGCGGATACGGACGAGACTACCATTCATCATTTTTACCTTTCGAATATAATAATTGCAGCGGCTCCGGCTGAACTAATTATTAATTTTAATAATATTACATCAGCTGAACAAGCTGCTTCACCATTCATAGCTGATTCGCCGCCCGGTAATACCGGCAAAATCTTCCTGCGGCATCGCGTACTCCTCATTTGATCTTTCTCATTGCTGCCCGGTGTAACTAAATACCGCGCAGTATTCATCCTTTTCCAAAACAGGAACGGTTTGTTCTTGCTTTGGCAATTCGCGTTTTGAACAGGTAATTACTAATTTATTTCATTATATAATATTAAAAATTTTAATTATGAAAAAAGCACTCTTTTTCATTGTAATAATCATTGCATTGTTCATCAGTGCATGTAATAACGCGGCAAAAACCAGCCATGATGATCACGCTGCGCATGAGGCAACGACACCTGCTGCGGAAGAATCCATGTCTGCGGGCAATAGCGGTGAAGCGCAAGTGATCAAAGCATCTTTCACAGACGTGGACGCTAAAGCGAGTACCCATATTGATAATGTATTTGCCCACTATTTCCACGTGAAAAATGCCCTGGTAGCTGCCAATACTGCCGATGCAAAGAGTGGTGCCGACGCTATCGCCAAAGAAATCAAGGGTTTCGATAAATCTTTGCTCACGATGCAGCAGAAAGAAGCGTACGATGCCCGCATTGCTACGATTCAAAAAGCGGCAACCGACATTGCTGCCAGCGATCAGTTGGCGGAACAGCGTGCGAGCTTTGAAACTTTATCAAACAATATTTATGAGTTGGCGAAAGCTTTCGGAGGCAGCCAAACGCTTTATCAGGAATATTGCCCGATGGCATTCGACAACAAAGGGGCGCTGTGGCTCAGTGAATCCAAGGAAATTCGCAATCCGTACTTCGGCGATGAAATGCTGACCTGCGGGAAAGTGCGCGAGATTATTGAATAAGGTAGCAGGTAGAGGGTATAGAGACAAGCGCAAGAAAAAGCTATAAAAGCGTCTCTCTAACTTATACTCTGTCCCCTCTACAAAAAAAAATAAAAATGGTACAGCGTTTAATCGAATTGGCTTTGCGTAATCGGCTGATGGTATTGCTCTTAGCCGCCGGGCTGTTGGGCTGGGGGATTTACTCGGTACAACAAAATCCCATTGATGCCATTCCCGATCTGTCGGAAAATCAGGTGATTGTCTTCACCGAATGGATGGGGCGTAGCCCGCAAATCATTGAAGATCAGGTCACTTACCCGCTGGTGTCGAACTTACAAGGCATTCCTAAGATTAAAAATATCCGGGGTTCATCTATGTTTGGGATGAGCTTTGTGTATATCATCTTCGAAGACGAGGTGGACATCTACTGGGCGCGCACGCGCGTGCTGGAACGCCTCAGTTATGCGCAACGCTTACTCCCACCAGATGTAACTCCCACGCTGGGACCCGATGGCACCGGGGTAGGACATATTTATTGGTACACGCTGAACGCGCCAGGCATGGACCTTGGCGAGCAACGCGCTTTACAGGACTGGTACATCAAATTGGCTTTGCAAACGGTCCCGGGCGTAGCCGAAGTAGCCTCTTTCGGAGGATTTGAAAAGCAATATCAAATCGTCGTTGATCCGGTCAAATTGCAATACTACCGATTAACGCTGATGGAGGTGATGAATGCTGTGCAGGCAAACAACAACGATGTGGGCGGTCGCAAGTTTGAAATGACCGACATGGCGTACATTATTCGGGGCTTGGGTTATATCAAAAGTAAGGAAGACGTTGAAAATATTTCCATTACCAATAATGACGGCATCCCGGTAAGAGTACGCGACATCGGTACGGTACAAATGGGCGGCGACCTGCGGCTCGGCATCTTCGACGAAAATGGCGAAGGCGAAGTCGTGGGTGGTATCATCGTCATGCGCTACAATGAAAACGCAGACCGGGTAATCACCGATGTGAAAGCTAAAATGGCGGAAGTAGAAAAAGGTTTGCCTGAAGGCGTCACTTTTAAAACGGCGTATGACCGCAGTACCCTGATTGAAGAAGCCGTGAATTCGGTGAAGGGGACCCTTATCGAAGAAATGATCGCCGTTAGCATTGTGGTACTGCTCTTTTTATTTCACTGGCGGAGCGCGCTTATCATTCTGATTCAATTGCCGATTTCGGTAGCCATTGGATTTATTTTACTAGAAGCTTTTGGTATTTCCTCGAATATCATGTCACTAACGGGTATTGCACTCGCTATTGGTGTGGTAGTGGATGACGGCATTGTAATGGTAGAAAATGCGTATCGCCATTTATCAGAACGACAAACGGAAGGATAAAACGAAGATGCAAAAGCAATTTTATAAAAAAAGATCGGGTACAAACGTATTGCAGTTGCGCAATCATATTTTGCAACTACGTGATTATAAATTACAGTTGTGTGATCATGTTTTACAGTTACGCGAGTATAAATTGCAACTACGCGATTATATTTTGCAGTTACGCGATTACATTTTGCAACTACGTGATTATAAATTGCAGCTATGTGATCATGTTTTGCAGTTGCGTGATTATAAATTGCAGCTATGTAATCATAAAATTGCAGTTACCCGATTCTATTTTGCAGCTACGCGATTATACTTTACAGCTACCCGATTACACTTTACAGCTACGTGATTATAAATTGTACTTACCCATTTATCAATTACAGTTGCCAGTTTATCGATGGTACCAGCGCAAAAGCGAAATTACCAAGATTGTTTAAAGTCTGATTTGTAGCAATTATGGATACATCAAAAGCAATATTACCAAAGGATCGCGCCAATTTATCGCCGGAAGAGCGCCTGCGCATCATCGAACGCTCGTCGAAGCAGGTGGGTCCGGGGGTATTTTATTCAACCATCGTGGTAATTGCGTCATTTTTGCCGGTTTTTTTGTTGACGGGCATGGAAGGAAAGTTATTTCACCCCTTGGCATGGACCAAAACCTTTATTTTATTGGTGGATGCGGTGATTGCAATTACCCTCACGCCGGTTTTAATCTCCTTATTGCTAAAAGGAAAATTACGCCCGGAAGAACAGAATCCATTGAATCGGGTGTTGGAACGCATTTATACGCCCATTTTAGAATGGTGTCTGAGGTGGCGAAAAACCACGTTGGCAATCAATATCATAGCCCTTGCGATTGGGTTCGTCATGCTGTTTCGCTTAGGCACCGAGTTTATGCCGCCCTTGGACGAAGGTTCGCTCTTGTTCATGCCCGTTACGTTGCCCGACGTATCGAATACGGAAGCCAAGCGCTTGCTCCAGGTACAGGACAAGATTATTAAATCGGTACCCGAAGTAGAAAATGTACTCGGCAAAGCGGGGCGTGCCAGTACCGCCACTGATAATTCGCCGATTAGCATGATCGAAACCATTATTCTACTCAAGCCTCGGCACGAGTGGCGTCCTGGTATGACGAAAGATGACATTATCAATGAACTCAACAGCAAGTTGCAAATACCCGGCGTGACCAATGGCTGGACGCAACCGATTATTAATCGTATTAACATGCTTTCTACCGGTATTCGAACGGATGTCGGGTTGAAAGTGTATGGACAAAGTCTGGACAGCATTAACATACTGGCGCAGCAAATGAAGCAGGCACTCCAGGGCGTGCCCGGGGTGAAAGATTTATACGTTGAGCCTATTACCGGCGGTAAGTATTTAGACATTCGGATTCGCAGAGAAGAATTGGGACGCTACGGTTTAACCGTTGACGACGTGAATACCATTATTGAAAGCGCCCTGGGCGGTATGCGCCTTACCACTACAGTAGAAGGACGGCAACGTTTCTCGGTGAATTTGCGCTATGCGCAGGAATACCGCAACAGTGTGCAAGCCATCAAGCGCTTGCAGGTGCAAACGATGCAATATGGCGCTATTCCCCTTGAAGCTGTAGCGGATGTAAGCCTTGCGGAGGGTCCGCCAATGATCAATTCTGAAAATGCCTTGCTGCGGGGCACGGTGTTATTCAATGTACGCGAACGCGACCTGGGCAGTACCGTCAAAGAAGCGCAGCAACGCTTGGAGCAGATGGTTACGAAATTGCCCAAAGGCTACTTTCTCGATTGGAGTGGGCAGTGGGAGAATCAAATTCGTGCCAATCGCACCCTGCAACTCATCATGCCCATTGTGATTATCATCATTTTTATGGTGTTGTACCTCACGTATAAATCGATAAAAGAAGCGGTTGCTACGATGATCACCGTACCCTTTGCGCTGGTTGGCGGGGTATTTATGGTATATTTTTATGGTGTAAATCTTTCCGTTGCAGTAGCAGTTGGTTTTATCGCTTTATTCGGAATGGCAATAGAAACTGCCATGCTAATGACCATTTATTTGAATGAAGCCATGCAAAATCTGGTGGATCGCAAAGGCAATTCGAGTGAAACGATCACTTCAGAAGATTTACGCGAGTATGTCATCATCGGAGCTGCCAAACGCTTGCGACCAAAGCTGATGACGGTATCGGTATCGCTGTTTGGTTTGATTCCGATTCTTTGGGCAACAGGCGCAGGCAGTGATATTATGTTGCCAATTACCATTCCATTGATTGGGGGAACCATTACCTCAACCATTTACGTGCTATTGGTTACACCGGTTGTATTTGAAATGATGAAAGAACGCGAATTGAAACGTAAAGGACGCATTGAAATCATTGAAGCCGAAGCGGAATGAAAAGAGATATAATAATTCATAATGGAGAATGGATGATTTATAATGCAGCGTGAATAATTATTAATGAAGAATGGATAAGCGAATAAGGAAGTAGGAAGTATGTAAAATGAAAGCGTTAAAAAAGAAGTAGGACAAGCGTGTTTATAAGTTGATTTTATAAAAACCCAATCAAAAACCAATTATTATGGAACATCATCAGCATCATCATTCGACGCAACAGCCCAATCACTCGGAGCACTCGTCCGTGCAGCCGGAGCATGCGCATGATCACAGCAAGCACTCGCCTCAAGACTACGATCATCCGGTAGAAGCGCACGCGCATTCGGGACATGATCATAGTGCTATGATTGGGGATTTTATGCGGCGGTTTTGGATCTCGCTCATTCTAACCATTCCAGTGGTGATTATTTCGCCCATGTTTCAACATGCGGTGGGGTATGAATTCACTTTCCCCGGTAGAGACTGGGTGTCACTGATTTTAGCGAGTATCATCTTTGTGTATGGTGGCAAACCTTTTCTGGAAGGCTTGGTGCAGGAACTGCGGCGGGGCGAGCCGGGTATGATGACTTTGATTGGTGTAGCGATTTCAGTGGCGTATCTGTACAGCGTAGTGGTGGTGCTGGGGTTGGTAGAAGGCATGGATTTCTTTTGGGAA
>JBKBWT010000112.1:7819-16891 GCA_046314415.1 Saprospiraceae bacterium | reverse complement strand
TCTCTGGAAGGGTGTCGTCTTCTGTTTTTTGTTATTTTTACTGCGTATTTGTTTATTAAATAATCAACCAGCAATATTATATGCCTGTAAAATATGTTTCCTACATTTTTTTGTTCATAGTAACACTTTTATTAAGTTGTCAACCAAATAAAAAAGAATCGGTAAATGATTCAGAATCAAATACTTCAAGATTAATAACCAATCTGGATAACGTGCGGCTAAGGGATGCGCCGGGCGAAAATGCCAAAGTGATTCTTGCATTACCAAAAGGTACTATATTATATGATTTAGGTGAAGTGAGTGATTTTACCACTAAAATTCTATTACGGGGCATTGAATTTGATGATCCCTGGCTAAAGGTACGCACGGAGGATGGCACGGAGGGCTGGGTAGATGGCGGCGCTTTGAATTTTACCATGGATGATGCGTCAAAGTTGACTAACTTGTTGATAAACAAGCGATTGGTATCTTTGTTTGGTCAAGCTTTGGCGGATAGCATGGTGGCTTACCGACAACATTTTAATGCTGTAAAATCGGCAGCCGATATGGCACAAACCTATCGGGAAGGTACTGCCTTGCGGGATGCGGTGGTCGGTGTTATGGATAACAAAATTACAGTCAATGACCCCAATGAACTACCCGATTTATTTTGGCTGGAACAAGCCATGCCAGGCTTTGTTACACAATTGGTAGCCGAGGGGACAGCCTATTACTTATTTTGGGATTATAAAAAAATATTACAAAAAGTAAATAACACGGTAGATACGCCGGATAATGATTTTGTGCAACTGGCAATTATGCTGTTCCCGGAGGATAGTGTGGAGTATTTTTATCCAGCCTGGTTTTTGCAAACCTGGGACTACGGCGGCAGCAGCTTGTTGGGGCGAGGGGTGCATCAGCAGCTTTTACAAAAAATGGACGAAGCACTGCAAAAAAGCGACCTGTTTGCCCCGGAAATCCGACGTTGGAAAACCCTGTTACTCAACGATATAACTCAACCGGATGTTAACTATTGGGAGAAGCAGGAAAAGATTTTGGCAGAATTGGACACGATTTTAGTGAAAAATTATCCAATTTTAACCGCTGCGGATAAAATTGCACTGCAAACCCGGCGTAAACAATTTGAGAACCCCAGTGCCAATGGGATTTCTGTAAATCAGCAAGCCGGAAATTAATATAATAACATTATTTTTGTAATGTAATAAATAGATAAATCATTATTAAATGGGCATTTTCGCATTATTTACTTTGGTGACGGTCGGCATTGGTTTCAGCATTTTGTCGCGGGTACTGCCGCACGTGGCGCCTAATTATAAACGGGTGCAAAAAGATTTAAAAACTTTACAAACCGAAATGCAGACCTGGCTGAAAGAGCCTTTGGTGCCTATTGGTCGGGAAGAACTGGAACTCTTCTCTATCAATCAGTTACAGCAAAGTATTAAAAAAAGTTTTACTGTAAAAGCCAGAGGCGTGTTCGCTACAATTTATAATGAACCGGTGCTGGCGTACAGTTTCAAATCTTATATTGCATCGGGGGTGAATTCGTTATTATATGCCCGAACTGCCCAGCACGAATACGCTTATTGGCTGAAAGGCAAGGAGATACAGGTGCTGATTAATAATAAACTGATTGGCGCTTTCCGCGAAAATGGCGTATTATATAATGAAAAAAATCGTCCCATTGCCCGTATCAATTATCATCAATCCGAAGTAGCGCCTATTATCGTGCAAGATCGGGAAGTAGCTTGCCTCACCAAAGCGCAGGTGCGTAAAGGCGACATTTTAAGTCCGCGTGCCTTTCAATTTGTAAAACCGGATATTACCGACGAAGAAGAAAAAATTTTGCTGGCGCTTGCAACCCTCGAACTGGTACAGCGCTCTATTCCCAAGAAAGCTTCATAGATGAATTTATTTTGTAAAAAATGATAAAACACTTCATATGAATAGAGTTTTAATTATAATTGCATTGATAGTCAGTGCTTTACAATTTGGACTTGCACAAACTGACGACAACTTGCACCAGCAAATGGAAGAATTCAAGCAACAGATGCGGGAAATGACTGAGCAATTGAGCAAGCAATTTGGCGGTAATAGCTTTTATTTTGATACCTCTTTCGTGATGCCGTTTGATTCGCGTTCGTTTGATGGCATGAACTTTCCCTTTGATTCTTCGATGATTAAGAATTTCGGATTTTTTAAATTTGATGGGGAAGATTTTGAAACATTCCCATTTGACACATCCATGCTCAAGGGTTTCCGTTGGTATGGTTCGGGGGAAATGCCTATGCAAATGGATACTTTGATTTTTAAAGAGTTTAAAAACTTCAATGGCGAAGATTTTCCGGGTTTACAGTTTGACGAGGAGTGGTCAAAAAACCTGTCGGAAATGATGGAGCGCATGATGAAACAATTGGAAGGATTCGGACAAGAATTCGATGAAAACGGGCAGCATTATTACTTCCGCGAGTGGAAATCCACCCCGGAGGAGCAAGATAAAGACCAGCCTAAAGCTGCACCAAAACCAGCACCACAAAAAAAGCGGAAAACAACCAGTATTTAGCAAGGGCACACAGCAGGCATGTTAATACTGACGTACAATCTTTGTAAAATCGGCAAAAGTGCGTTTCTTTACCGCTTCATCGCTCGTTGAACCTTTTGCGCCGGGCGCTGTTCAGCTATTGATTCTAGGTAAGATATTGCACAAGATGAGCCTATCAAAAAAAATTAATCTCATAATTTACCGCTTTCGGGAGCGGGGGTTAGAAATATTTCTGGTGAACGACCCGGAAAATGCCGATAACTGGAGCATTCCAGAAGGTAGCATGCAAGGAGCGAATGCGCGCATGCAACAGGAGAAATTCATCGAACTCGACCCAGTGCAGCAAGACGACGGTAAGACCGAGGAGGCTTACGCCGTAGAAGGGGAGTGGCACGATATTCCATCATTGAAGGGGATGCTGCTCGAAGATGCTATGCAATTAAAAGAAAAAATCAAAGAACTGGATAAAGGTACTTTTTTTGCATTCAAAGAAGCGTTCAAAAAAGTATTGCCGCACCAATACCAATTCCTGAAAGAACTAAAGGATATTCTGGTAGATCGGAATTCGGTGAAAGATTTGTAAAAAGACCTATAAATGCCACATTGATAAAATGTGGCATTTATAATTTTAGACCGCTTCCAATTCCCCAATCTGCACCTTCCACAAGTCAGCGTAAGCACCGTTCAATGTGAGTAATGCCTCGTGTGTCCCTGCTCGGCAATCTGTCCATCTTTAATTACAATAATATGATCGGCGTGGCGAATAGTACTCAGCCGGTGTGCAATGATAAGCGCGGTTTTACCTTTAGTTACTTGCGCCAGACTCTGCTGAATGGCGCGCTCCGTTTCGGTATCTACGGCACTGGTTGCTTCATCCAAAATAAGGATCGGCGCGTCTTTGAGGATGGCGCGTGCCAGGCTCAGGCGTTGGCGCTGTCCGCCGGAGAGCTTGATACCGCGTTCGCCAATGACGGATAAATAGCCATCCGGTAGGGTTGTAATAAAATCGTGGAGTTGCGCTTTTTTGGCGGCTTCCATGATTGCAGTATCGGAAGCGCCTTCACGCCCATAGCCGATATTTTCGCGAATGGTGCCGTGAAATAAATATACATCCTGGCTAACCAGTGCAATATGCTTGCGTAAATCTTCTAATGTTATATTCCTGATATCAATACCTTCTAACTGGATGCTACCTTCCGTTACATCATAAAAACGCAGTAATAATTTTGTCATCGTGGTTTTGCCGCCGCCGGTGGGTCCGGCAATGCCAATGGTGTGTCCAGCGGGAATATGGAGATTGATATTTTTTAAAACCGGCGTGCCGGATTTGTAGGCGAATCCAACCTTTTCAAACGAAATTTGCCCAGTGATTTCCTTGATTGCCAATGGATTATCAGGAGTTTGAATATGATTGGTCGAATCCAGAATGCCAAAAATGCGTTTCGCGGCGGCTTGTGCCCGTGAGTAGTCGTCGAATACGGCACCGAGGCGGGTGATAGGCCACAAGAGTCGCTCGATCATCATTGCAAAAAATGCCAGATCGCCAAAGCTGAATCTACCCGGTTCGAACAGCACCCAATAGGCTCCAATACAAAGGGTTACGCCGAATCCCAGCGAGATAAACATACGAATAATCGGAATATACACCGAACTCCAGCGGATGGCTTGAAAATTCGCATTGCGATATTCGCTGGAAACTTCATGCACGCGTTGAATTTCAATCTTTTCGGCGGTAAAACTTTTGATGACAGCAATGCCGGCGAGGTTGTTTTCCAGGCGGCTATTCAAGGTGCCAACGCTGTTGCGCACGGCTTGGTAACGCGGTGCAATTTTACGTTGGTAATAAAAACTAGCCAATATCATGAATGGTATCGGCGACATCCCGATTAGTCCTAATTCTAAGGAAACATTACATAATGACCAGGCTGCTATGATAACTAATACGATTAACTGAATAATTTCATTAAAAACATTATTAAAAAAGCGCTCTAATTGATTAATATCATCATTGAGGATCGACATTAAATTGCCGGTGCGTTGCTCTTCAAAAAACGCCATTTCGCGGTCTTGCAAATGGGCATAGGTATCGAGCCGCAGGTCGTGTTGCAGGCGTTGCGCAAGGCGCATGAATCCTCGATTGTAGAGCCACTGAAAAAAACTTTCAAAGCCAAAAATAACGATGGTGAGGATGGTAAGAAAAATCACAACCTGCCAAGGATCGGTCAACCCGGTGAACGCTGGAATCCATGCGGGCGTTTTCCGACTCACGGTATCAATGAACCAAGCCGTCAGAAATGGAGGCATCAGATCGAAAATGCGATTGAGTACGCTATAGGCAACGGACGACCAGAATTGTAAACGATAGCGACGGAGGTAACGAAATAGGCGATTCATAACTTAAATTATTAATGAAAAAGTGAGAGCATTAATAGTTATTCACTTTTTTCATCACAAAAGTTGAGTCTTGATATTCAAATAAAATACTGCGACAAAATGCGATGTAATTTTTTACGGCAATTTGCGCCTGGGCATTGTGTTGAACAATCTTTTGTTGCTGGGGTTCATGGAGTGGAGCGCGAGCCAGCGAATCCATCAGTTCTGTTTGCAGTAGTTTTAGTGTAAGTAACTGTTTTTCAATGGCTAACCGAGTTTTTTCGGCATCGGACGGTGCTAAAATATCAATTGCTGCCTTGTAATACCGGGGTGCTTCTGCTAATTGCCGTTCAATAATTTGCCACTTTTGATTTTCATTACTTACGAGCGTTTTTTTAATGGCACCGCCCAGATTATATAAAGATGGGTCTTTTTGTAATTGTTGTATTTCCTCAAGTTGGTCTTCCATTTGCTTTTTTAATTGCAACCATTCTTTTCTATGCTGTTCATTTAATCTATTTAGTTGATTATAATTAGGGCGAAAATTCATGATGTAATATTCATAAAACTGGCGTTTTGCTTGTAATAATTTGGGCTCTTGAATCCGGAGAGAATAAGTTGTATCCACCAGCGCGGCAATTTGTTGCTGATAAGCTCGGGTTAATTCTTTTTTGAAGCGACGAAACTGCATATTGGGGTTCATTTGTACTAAAAACCAGCTAAAAAATAGGATGATGAATAGGGCGGTTGAATATAATAAAAATCGTTTCATATAAAGTTATTATGATACCTGGACAC
The DNA here is from genome assembly GCA_046314415.1 of Saprospiraceae bacterium. Taxonomy (GTDB): domain Bacteria; phylum Bacteroidota; class Bacteroidia; order Chitinophagales; family Saprospiraceae; genus JADJNW01. The sequence goes on along the minus strand of JBKBWT010000112.1, from coordinate 11,181 downwards.
CAGTTTTTTGATTCACCAATTCCAAAGCCAGTTTTAATTGCTCTTCCCGCCCCAGGTGGGTATTATCAATTTCAAAAGCATCGTCGGCTTTACGCAACGGGCTGATGGCACGAGTAGAATCAATATGGTCGCGTTCGCGTAGGTTATCCAGGATTTCTTCAAAAGATACCTGCTGATTTTTTTTAATAAGTTCAGCGTAGCGGCGTTGGGCGCGTGCTTCAAGGTCGGCAGTTACAAAAAGCTTTAGTTCTGCCTGCGGAAAAACCACCGTGCCAATGTCTCTGCCATCCATTACCACACCTTTGTGCTTGCCCATTGCTTGTTGTTGTTGCACCATAGCGACCCGAACCGCCGCTATGGCAGCAACCGGACTGACCATTTCGGATACTTCCATTTGCCGAATGGCGTCTTCAACGTCCTTACCATTTAAGATTGTGCGATTACCGCGTTCGTCGCGTTCAACACGGATCGTGATTTGCTCCAGCGCGTGCTGCACGGTCTGAAGATTGTCAATCGGAATACGTTGTTGCAGAAAAAAAAGCGTGACTGCCCGATACATGGCGCCGGAATCCACATATGTATAATCCAAACGCGCTGCTAGATCTTTAGCCAGCGTACTTTTGCCGGACGCAGAAGGACCATCTATGGCTATAATAATTTTCTTCACGCAACTTTGATTTTCATCGGCTAAAGATAAAATTGTTGCGGGGCATTTAGCGCAGTTGTAAATGATTTTTCTCTTTATTCCAAATGTTGAATCATGAATTGCCACAATTGCTCGTATGGCAAAACCTCTAATTCGGCTATTTTACCTCGGTAAATAAAAGGGATATTTTTAATTTTATTTAAGTATTTAGTGTTGATTCTTAAATTTTTAATCGAATAATTCGATTTTTCTAATTGTTGGAGTTGTTTTACAAAAAAGTAGGCACGCTCATAGCCTTCTTTCTTTAATTCGTACTTTGATAAGTTTATGAGTCTTTGAATGCGTTCGGTTATACCCTGGTGGCTTTTGCGTTGCAGCAAGAATAAAATCTGGAAGGTGAGTCGTTGAAGATAAAGGATATTGAGGCGTGCTGGATAATTGACGGGTCGATTGATAAAATCACTCACTTTGAAGGTTTTGCGGCGCTGACGCGGTAGCAGCATCGGATTCATTTTCTCTTTGTCAATCAGATAGTGCAATGCCGCTTCAAATAATTCCCATTTTTCCCGACGGTCTTCATCCAGTTTTTTGAAAATGACGGAGCCGGTTACTTTATTAAAAATAGCAATAGCATTAATAATATGTAATGTTTTTAGCGAAAGAAGTAAATAATATTCCATGAAATCAATCCACTGGGGCATTTCTTCCGATAATTCGGTGAGATTGTTCTCGGCATGTATTCTGCCTTCTTCATATTTATTCAGGTGAAAATAGGCAGACAGCGTTTTGAGTGTAAAAATGGATTGTTCCTGATTACTAAAAAGGTTTTTATGATCGTCAAAATATTGCTTGGCATTACTACATACTTCCAGCACCCCTTCATAGTCATAAAGCAGTTCGTAATACATACTCCAGACGTAAAACATCTGAAAATTGATGCGAGGCGAGGCATGTTTTTCGGAAAGTTTGACCAATTGATTCGCATATGTGCTTAGTTGTTCAATACAATCCCGTCGGCAAAGGCTACGCTGGTAAATGTCTAAAGCTGCGAGGCTAAAATGCTCCGCCTGGAGCTCCGCCTCATAAATTAAAGCATATTTTAATGTTATATCATTATAATAATTAAATCCTTTTTCATCTTCTTCTAAAACTGCCAGGCGACGCAGGTGCCGGGCGGTTTTTAGTATCAATTCAGTGAAATTAAATTTCAGGGCAGTAGTCAAAATTTGGCGGCATAGAATAGCTGCACTATGATTAGCCTGATGTGAAAGTAATATTTCTACCAGGGTTAGTTCTTTATTACAACTGATATAAGCTTGTTCGTAGCTGGCGGCGGCAGGGGTATTGACATCTAGAAAAAACAGGGTATTGAGCAAACGTCGGCGGAAGCGGGACTTAATTTGTCGGTATTTGGCATCGCTGGTATCTCCATTTTCGTAGAGCAGTGAAGCTGCATCTTCATCGGTTTCAATCTTACCGGTCAGTAGCCCCTCATAAAATTTGCCAAATTTACTGTCTTTTTGCTTTAGGACTTGCTCATCCAAAATTTCAATTCTGGCAATTTTCTTCCTGGTAAGAATGCCGGCAATTTCGAGTAAAGTTTTCATGGTTATAGAAAAAGTTAGTAGATGATGTCGCTTTAACGGAACTTCATTTGCGCACCATTCTGGAGCGCCTTTTGTTGAGACGCAAAAAATAAAAAGGTGTCACACTTTTGAGTAAAGTATAACACCTTTTTTATTGTTGCCGAGCCAAAGACACAACTGCGACCCGATCAAAGCAAAGCTATACCAATTATTGGTTTAGTACTCATCTTCATTAAAGAGGAAATCATCCTTGCGAGGATAATCGGGCCAGATATCTTCAATACTTTCATAGAGGTCACCTTCGTCCTCCATATTTTGCAGATTTTCAATTACTTCTACCGGAGCGCCCGAACGAATGGCATAGTCAATTAGTTCGTCGCGGGTAGCGGGCCAAGGAGCGTCTTCAAGGTGACTTGCAAGTTCTAACGTCCAGTACATATGATGTAAAAATTAAATGGTTATATTTTTTTAGCGCTTTATAAAAGGTAAGAGGTTAAAATTACCGCTTTACCTAATTTTTGTCGGCAAAAGTAAAAAATAGAATGAACAAACCAAATATTCTAACGGCTTCCTTCCAAATTTTAAGCCAAATTTACTGATTTTTTTTTTGTCAGGCTTTGGTAGCTTCATAAGCTACTGTAATATAGTTATTTATGTTTTACGACAATGTCATAAGCCAATTTTTCATACTCTGCCGGAAAAATGCCCAAAGCAGTCGAATTGACAGGTCCGGTAGGGTCGCAAATATAATACCGCTGTCCACTGGCTTCTACAAATTTACCGCGTACTGCCTCTTGAATTGCAACTGCCACTGTAACATGATTGGGATAAGCAATGACAATCATCGGCAAATCCAACAATGTTTTGACCAGTGCATAAAATAAGGCTGACCGGTCTTCGCAATCTGAATGCGAATAGGCGAATAACTCATCAGGAATCATCGGCTTGCTTCTGCCAAAATTTTCCCGATCTTCCTTATAAGCAAAGGAGGAACGTGTAAGCCCCAGCAAAAGTTCCAACGCCTGGACAGGTGTTTTATCGCTGATTAATTGTTGGAGTGTAGGTACCAAAGAAGCTTCGAGTAGCGGCGACATTGGAAACTGCAAATATTCTTGTTCGGCTATTAAAGG
>JBKBWT010000112.1:0-7809 GCA_046314415.1 Saprospiraceae bacterium | reverse complement strand
CATCCAGTTGTTGTACCGTCCCTTTGTACGTAAAGGAGACTTGGCGCGTAGCAGCTTGAGGTTGAAATTTGGGGAATTTGCTAAGCGAAAAAGAGAAGGCTTTCCCATTCGGGTGGGGCGCAAATTCCAGCAGATATAAGGTTGCTGGCTTCTTACCGGTTTGCAGACTCGTCAGATTTACGTAAGTGCGCCCTTTTTCCTCGATCATAGGAACTTCAAAAATCTCATCTTTAGAATACACATACACGAATACCCGTTGGTCGAGGTAAGTCAGACGAGTGTCAAACCCTGCTTGCGACAGGAAAAACCAGCACGCCAGTTCCTGTTCCAGGCTTGATTTTTGCCGAAAAATTTCCTGGACGCTATTGCGCATCAGTTGAAAAAACAGCCAGTCATTGAGATTCAAGTGCTTCTGTTGCTGTTGCAAATTAGTGAGTAAGGTACGATAATCCGATTTTTCCAATTGACGATAAAAATTGAGAATACTTTTCTCGTCCACTTTCGTACACTGTGCGTTGAGAATGTCGGTACTGAAATCAATACTGATCTGCTCCGAATAGAAAGCCAAAGAAATAGGAGATTGTGGCGCTCCGTTGAATGCCAGCAGTCCTTCATTGAATGCAATGAGGAGCGATAGAAGTAAGAGTTGCTGCTTCATGAGATTAGAACAATTCGCTAAAGTGTTACCGGATAAAACGCAAAAAGCGCATCTTTTTGCTGTCACAGAAAGATACGCTTTCGCCGTGTAATTATTGCTATTTAAATGGCTTTAACGGCTTGGAACTATGTTAAAGTTTCAGAAATCTACGATTTCCACTGAACATTTCGATCGCTTATACGATACCAAGTGCATTTTATAAAATCAACATAGCGTCGCCATAACTAAAGAAGCGGTACTCTTCTTTGATGGCTTCTTCATAAGCTTCCATAATCAAATCGTAACCACCAAATGCGCATACCATAATCAGCAGGCTTGATTTAGGCAGATGAAAATTGGTAATCATCGCATTGGCAATGCTAAAATCATAGGGTGGATAAATAAATTTATTCGTCCAGCCCTCCGCTGGCTTCAACATGCCTTCTGCTGAAACGGCGGATTCTACTGCCCGCATCGAAGTAGTACCGATGGCACAGATACGGCTGCGACGTTCTTTGGCTTTATTTACGGTGTTAACCGCTTCGGCAGCAATTTTGAAATACTCGGCATCCATTTTATGCTTGGACAAATCCTCTACATCAATCGTACGGAAAGTGCCCAAACCGATGTGTAGCGTGAGTTCGGCAAATTCCAAGCCCTTGATTTCCAGCCGTTTCATTAACTCTTTACTAAAGTGCAAACCGGCTGTCGGTGCGGCTACCGCACCTACTTCTTTAGCATAGACCGTTTGATAACGTTCGCGGTCGGCTTCATTCGGATTACGGGTAATGTATTTGGGCAAAGGCGTATTTCCCAGATCGTACAGGTCTTTTTGAAATTCTTCCTCTGGTCCATCATACAAAAAACGTATGGTACGTCCACGTGAAGTCGTATTATCCACTACTTCTGCTACCAAGATATCATTATCATTATCATCACTGAAGTAGAGTTTATTGCCCACCCGGATTTTGCGCGCGGGATCCACCAATACATCCCACAGGCGAGCGTCGCGGTTGAGTTCACGCAATAAGAATACTTCGATCTTGGCACCGGTTTTTTCCTTTTTGCCATATAGGCGGGCGGGAAATACCTTGGTATTGTTGAAAATCATCACGTCGCCATCGTCAAAATAGTCGATGACGTCTTTAAAAATCTTGTGTTCAATCTTTCCAGTATTCCGGTATAAAACCATCAGGCGAGATTCGTCTCGGTTTTTGGCAGGATGCTGTGCTACTAATTTTTTTGGTAATTCAAATCCAAATTGTGACAGTTTGGTTCTCATTCTCCTTCGTTTTCAAAAAATTGACGGCAAAGATAATAATTCTAAGCAGTGCTGGTTAGTTTTTATCAGCTTTTTATAAAAGGAAATAATTGATTACCAGAACACTCGGATGCATTCTGAAATCCTCTCATTTCCTTATACGTTTCATTCACGTAATTTGTTGCGATAACGGGAATTATCTTCCGTCAAAAAGCTGGGAAAAAGTTTTTTTAGCATACTTTGTTACTTCAATCGAAAAAAACGATCATTTGATCGAATCAATTGTTCCAAGGTAAAATTAAAATTTACATTCGAGCTTGAAATCATAGGCTTATGAATATTTTATTTAAAATCATTGCGGAGAGCGTTATGCAGGCGTTGCAACAGTTGCAAGGCAACAAACTACGCAGTTTCCTGTCGCTGCTCGGCGTTTCCATTGGTATTTTTTGTATTATAGGCGTTCATTCAGCGGTCGATTCGCTGGAGGACAATGTGCGCGGCAGCATTGAGAAATTGGGTAGCGATGTTGTTTACCTCAGTAAGTTTTCCTGGGCGGAAGACCCCGGGCAGAACTGGTTCAAGATTATGCGTCGCCGCAACATTGATTACCAGGATTTTAAAGCCGTTACCGAACGTTCTAAACTGGCAGGCTTGGTGTCCTATCATGTCGAAGTGGGTAGCCGTACTGCTAAGTACCGCTCCAGTAGTGCCGAAGGTGCTTATATGATTGGCATCACCAGTGATTTTGGTGAAATGTTTAATTTTGAATATGATGATGGGCGCTATTTTTCACAAGCCGAATATAATTTTGGTGCGAATAAGGCTATTTTAGGCTTTCATGTAGCAGAACAGTTATTTACCGGCAATATTGATCCCATTGGTAAAACCATCAAAGTAAATGGGCGACCGATGGAGGTAATCGGGGTTTTGAAAAAAGAAGGGGAAAGCTTGGTGAATGTGTTGAATTTTGATGATTGCATCCTGATTTCTTATGAATATGCCCGAAAAATTGCCAACCTCAAACCCAATCATCCTTTTGGTAACTCCTCAGTTAATATCAAAGCGGCACCTGGGGTGGATGTAGAAGAATTGAAGGACGAGCTCACCGGTATTCTGCGGGCGCACCGCCGCCTGCAACCACGCGAAGAAAGCGATTTTGCACTGAATACCATTTCTATTATTTCGGGTTTTCTCAATAGCTTCTTCGGTGTACTCAATATGCTTGGCTTGGTAGTGGGTGGTTTTGCCATTTTTGTAGGCATGTTTAGTGTTTCCAATATCATGTTTGTATCGGTGAAAGAACGTACGAATATTATCGGTATCAAAAAAGCGTTAGGCGCCAAACAGTATGTAATATTATTAGAATTCTTAATAGAATCAGTGATTTTGTGTTTAGTAGGTGGAGCGGTTGGTTTATTACTGGTCTTTATAATTACAACTATTTTGTCGCAATTAATTGATTTTGAATTGTATATGTCACTGGCAAATATTTCGCTGGGGGTTATTTCTTCGGTGGTAGTCGGGGTTATTTCGGGGATTATCCCAGCGTTACAAGCTGCCCGAATGGACCCGGTGGTAGCGATGCGGCAGAAGTAAGTAAGCGTAATAATATAAATTTATAAGATATAATAAGGGTATGTTTCAAAAACATACCCTTATTATTTAGATTAAATTATTAAAAATTCGCCAATATTGATTTTCCGGGGGGCGGGCGCTGATTTCCACTCTCACCTTCGTTACGGGATGTTCAAAAGCCAATTTCCGGCAATGTAAACAAATGGAGCCATCTTCATTGGCTTTGGGCGCACCATATTTCAAATCTCCGCGAATAGGACAGCCGATTTTCGCCAATTGTGCCCGAATCTGGTGGGGGCGTCCAGTGAGCGGATGCACTTCCAGCAAATGCTGGTTACCAATTTCAGCAATCAGGTCGTATTCTAAAATTGCCTCTTTGGCATCTTTTGCTCTACTGCTTTGAAAATCAAACGCTTTTACAATATTTTTACTTTTATCTTTTAATATAAAATGCGTCAATTTGCCGGTAATCGGTTCTGGACGTTCGTTGACGATTGCCCAGTATGTTTTTTCAATTTTTCGCTCCTGAAACAACCGATTCATGCGCTCCAGTGCCTTGCTCGTGCGCGCAAAAATAACCACTCCACTTACCGGACGATCCAGTCGGTGAATCACGCCAAGGAAGACGTCGCCTGGCTTATTATAACGATCTTTAATGTATAACTTCACATCCTCGCTTAAAGGACGATCGCCCGTTTCGTCGCCTTGAACCAGCGCGCCGGATGGCTTGTTTACCGCAATGAGATGATTATCTTCGTAAATGATTTGCATTTAATTTGTGTTATGGTGTTGTTGTATTTTAGTGTTATGGTTGTTGTGCCACGTTAACACATGAACACCAAAACACTCAAACACACAAAAATATGAAATTATCTTTAGGCTTTTCGCCTTGCCCCAATGATACGTTCATTTTTGATGCAATGATTCATGGTAAAATTGATACAGAAGGGCTTGAATTTGAGGTGGTTATGGCTGATGTAGAGGCGTTGAATCAACAGGCTTTTGCTCAAGATTTAGATATTACTAAGTTGAGTTATCACGCTTTTGCTTACCTGACGGAACATTATAGCCTTTTGGATGCGGGTAGCGCGCTGGGTAATAATTGTGGTCCGCTCCTCATCGCCAAACGCCCGTTGAGTGATACCGAAATCATTGAGAGTAAAATTGCGATTCCCGGAAAGTTTACCACTGCGAATTTTCTGCTTGGTGTGGCTTATCCGGATGCCAGGAATAAAGTAGAAACCTTGTTTTCGAATATTGAAGATGCGGTTTTAAACGGCGAGGTAGATGCAGGATTAATCATCCACGAGAATCGGTTTACTTACGCCCAAAAAGGCTTGGTAAAGCTGATTGATCTGGGCGAATTTTGGGAAACCACGACGGGAATGCCTATTCCGCTGGGTGGAATCGTAGTCAAACGCAGTCTGCCGGAAGCGTTACAACATAAAGTAAATCGGGTCATGCAACGCAGCGTGCAATTTGCTTTTGACCATCCAAAATCTTCACTCAACTTCGTACGGGCGCACGCACAGGAGATGGAAGAAGCGATTATGTATCAGCATATCGATTTATATGTTAATCATTATACCGCCAGGCTCGGTGAGCAGGGTAGGGCAGCGGTGCAACATTTATTTGACGTAGCTCAGGAAAAGCAGTTAATTCCCGCTACCAATGCATCAATTTTTTTAACCGAGCATATCTCCACTCCATTATAATAATCCTGGACGCCTACATTTCTTTTTGGACATTTTTATTAGGTGTCCCGGGCAGTGTTATGCGGCGAATAAAAAACCTTTTTTATTTTTGCGCAACTTTTTGAAAAACGCTAGCTATTAGACACTAGACATTAGACATTTATATATTAAAAATCTAAAATCTAAAATCTAAAATCTAAAATTAACATTCTAATTTCCTAATCAAATAATAGAAAACCCATGATTATTGGTGTTCCAAAAGAGATTAAAGACAACGAAAACCGCGTGGCGCTTACGCCTGCCGGAGCTTTTGAACTGAATAAACGCGGACATACCGTGTACGTGCAGGCTTCCGCCGGCGAGGGCAGTGGTTTTCTGGATGAAGAATACGTTTCTGCTGGCGCTAAAATTTTAGCAACGGCGGCAGAGATATTCGACATTGCAGAAATGATTATGAAGGTGAAAGAACCTATCGAGGTAGAATATAATATGATAAAACCTGACCAACTGGTATTTACATATTTCCATTTTGCTTCCTATGAGCCTTTGACGCATGCCATGATCAAAAGCAAAGCAGTATGTCTGGCGTATGAAACAGTGGAATTACCAGATCGGTCTTTGCCCTTGTTGATTCCGATGTCAGAAGTAGCCGGACGCATGGCGATTCAGGAAGGTGCAAAATACCTGGAAAAGCCGATCAAAGGGCGGGGGGTTTTGTTAGGTGGCGTACCCGGGGTGCCTCCAGGCAAAGTACTTATTTTAGGTGGGGGTATTGTAGGTACTCAAGCAGCGAAAATGGCGGCTGGTTTAGGGGCAGAGGTCGTGATCATGGATGTGAATCTGACGCGCCTGCGCTATTTATCAGATTTCATGCCGAATAATGTCATTACGATTTATTCTAATGAGTATAATATTCGTCAACATATTAAAGATTCTGACCTGATTGTCGGTGCGGTACTTATTCCGGGTGCGAAAGCGCCAAAACTCATTACCCGCGATATGTTGAAATTGATGCGTCCGGGCACTGTGTTGGTGGATGTAGCTGTAGATCAGGGCGGCTGTATTGAAACCTGTACCCCAACGACGCATGCGAATCCTACTTATATTATTGATGATGTGGTGCATTATTGCGTGGCGAATATGCCGGGCGCAGTGCCTTACACGTCAACAATTGCCTTGACCAACGCAACTTTGCCTTATGCTTTGCAATTGGCGAATAAAGGCTGGGTCAAAGCCTGTCAGGAAAATCCTTCTTTAAAATTGGGCTTGAATGTGGTGAAAGGTGAAGTCGTGTATGCTGGTGTAGCGGAAGCGTTTAATTTGCCACTGGCGGATGTTGAGCAATTCTTGGCTTAATTGAAGGTTTTATTATTATAATAAGTGGGGTATAATGTATAATATACCCCACTTTTCTTATGTTTAATATGTTGATTTATTGTACTTTCTTCCACTCGCCGCCAATATTCTCTACAATAATCGCATCTTTGAATCCCGCGCTTTTCACTTGGCTTAAGATAGCTCGGGCACGCTCCAAAGTATCATAAGCTGCCAGGAATTTTACGGTAAAATCACCGCGTCTTTCGTCCTCGATGGTACCCAGGTCTTGAATTTTATCCGGTTTGAAAAATTGCGGATTCCGGTAGGCTGCCAATTGAATTCGATAGCGCCCGTTTACAACTGGTTGTGTCTCGGTACCGCCTTTATTAGCCAAGGCATCACCTCCGCCAGCCGGATTTTGTATTACTCCTTCTTCTTTGACAATGAAAGCGCCTTTATAACCTTGATTTTTAACAAGTCCTAGTACTCGGTCAGCATCCTGCCGATTAGCGAATGGACCGATGCGCACTTTTTCAAGTCCTTTTTCTTGCTTCACATATAGCTCGCCAAAATTTTGCAAGGCAGTGTATTGGCTTAAATTTGCCTGCTTTCCAGCTGCTACTTGCACCGAAAAACCGGAAGTAACGGTTGGATTAGTGTTATCAGGCGTAGTATTGCCGGGCGTATTAGGATTAGTGATGGGCGGTTGAACCTGACCAGGACCAGCCAGATTGACATCAACCATAGAAATAATGCCTAATACATCACGGCTGTAACCGGCGTCAGCCCGTACGGTGCGGCTTAGGTCGCGGAAACCCGGACGAGAATAGCGAACAATATACACGGTACTTGGTGCCAGCGCCAGCAGATAATCGCCATTAAAATCACTCACCGTTTCCATTGTGCTGCCGGTATTTTGGTTGACTGCATTGATCGTCACGCCTTCAAGCGGTAAATTCGTAGAATAATTCACCACTCTGCCGAGGTATTCTTCACCAATTCGGCTCAACATGACCTGAAACTCTTTGGTTTCGCGTGCACCGGAAGCAGATATTTGTAAGCTTTTACTCAAGTATCCTTCCTTCTGAATCAATAAGTTACAAGTTAAGCCTTGTACAATTTGTAAATTGTAAGCACCCTTCGCATCCGTTTGGAAAGCACCTTCCCCACAAGCTGAAAAATCTATTGTTGCGCCGGCAACCGGACTGCCATCAGAAGCATTTTTTACCAGAATTACCACATTATCAGCGGCTCTGGTCACTTTATATAGGTCTTCATTACCGCGACCACCTGGGCGATTGGATACAACATAACCCAAATTGCGT
>JBKBWT010000111.1:0-16902 GCA_046314415.1 Saprospiraceae bacterium | reverse complement strand
TTATCTGCGACATCCGCAAGCTTTACTGCCTTGGAGCCTGCAATCTCTTCATAGTTTTTGTAATTTATGATAAACAAGTACTTTGTTACAATGAATTTTTTGCATTATTTATTGTTTTAACCCATATAAATTAATTAACCACCCCGGTTACCAAAATTCACACGACCGGAGAGTCGCTCAAAAGTATTGCGTTTGATCATCCCTTCCTGATTGGTATAGCCCAGCGATACGAAGAAGTTAGTTGTTTCGCTACCGCCCGAGAAGTTTAAGCTATGATTGTGCGCAAAGCCATTCTGGAAAGCCTCATCATACCAGTCGGTATCTACCAATTGACCATTTAAAGTATCCGGGAAAAATTGATTCGGCAGGTTAGCATTGCGCGCTGCTTCATTTTTTACCTCGATGTATTCTGCTGCGTTCAGCAGATCGAACAAACGTGCCGGTTGGGTCAAGCCCGCCCAGGCATCATAGTTCACGCGGGTTTTGCCTTGCTTACCACGCTTGGTAGTAATCAACACGACCCCGGCACTAGCACGCGAACCATAAATAGCCGCTGCCGATGCATCCTTCAAGATGTCAATACTTTCGATATCAGCCGGGTTTAGGTTTGCCAGTGGGTTGTTGGCAGCTTGCGTGCCCGAAAAGTTATCTGTAAAGGTAGGAATACCGTCAATGACGATCAAAGGGAAAGAGCTCAAATTGATGGAGTTGATACCACGTACACGGATAACCGGTGGGTTGTTCAGTACCCCGTTCGGAATGTTGATGTTTACACCCGCAGCTCGACCTTGCAGCGCCTGGTCAAAACTTTGTACCGCGAGGTTGGCAATATCTGAGCCTTTCACCGTAGAAATGTTGCCGGTAATATCGCGTTTTTGCTGGGTGCCATACCCTACTACCACAACCTCATCTACCAAAACTGCCGAAGTAGCCAACGTTACATCAATCACATTAGAAGTGCCAAGTTCAATTTCCTGGGTCTCATAACCTGTGTAGCTAAAGACCAGTGTAGTAGCAGAAGCAGGTACATTTACCGAGTAAGTGCCATTCACATCCGTCACGGTACCAGTAGTCGTTCCTTTTGCCAGTACAGTCGCGCCAATGAGGGGTTCACCCTTGTCGTCTTTGACTGTTCCGGTTACAGTACGCTGTGCTATGGCTGTGGCAGCACAAAGCAGCAGCACTAACATGCTGAACAGAAGTTTTTTCATAATTAATCAAGTTAATAATTTGGTAACAAAATAAATACCAGGATATAGAATCATATCCTGCCGCTCTGCCTACTCAGTAAGCAGAGAAGTTCTTTGTTCATGGCAATATTTTATTTAATCACCTGAGAATGACCCTAGTTCTTGGGATAGTGTTTGATAGATTTGAAAACGGGGTTAGAAATTTAGGAAAAGGGAAATGTAGTAATACTATCTTTTTTGACCTGCAATTTTAAATAACTTTCTTAATTTTACCAACACTTATTCATTGAAAGTATTTGACACCTTTTTTTAGTTGTAAAAACATTGTAACCTTTCTACCCTGCAAAAGAACGGCTAACACTTTTAAATCGCTGCTTACCACCGAAAAAATATAACATAAAGGAAAAGGCTTATTTCCGACCGGCTCTGCGTTTGACATAATAGTAGGTCTCCAGTTGCGAGCGAATGGCGATATCTGAATTATTTTTATAATAAGCATTCGAAAAATTCTCGTCCAAAACCCGGGCTTTCACATTATCACTGAGTTGAATCTGCATATAATCTTTAATATCAGATTTTAAAGTCTCACTATAAATTGGAAAAGCGGTTTCCACCCGATGACTTAAATTGCGCACCATCCAGTCGGCTGAAGACAAATAGATTCGGTCCTCTCCGGCATGATGAAAAATAAATACGCGGGCGTGTTCCAGAAAACGATCTACAATACTAATGGCTTCGATATTTTCGCTCAAGCCCTTTACCCCCGGAGCGAGGCAACATATACCACGAATAATTAATTCGATCTTCACGCCAGCCTGACTTGCTTCGTACAACAATTTTATCATCGGCAAGTCCTGAATGCTGTTCATTTTGAGCACGATAGCTGCCGGTCGCCCCGCTTTGGCTTCATTTATTTCAAATCGGATGAGGTTTTCAAATTCAGAACGGAGATTAAACTGCCCAACTAACAGATGCTCAAAGGGTTGCGTAGGACGGCTTCCGCTTTCTAAAAACGAAAAAACGCGGGCTACTTCGGTAACCAAATCCGAATTTGCCGTAAAAAATCCAAAATCGGTATAAACGCGTGCCGTATCCTCATTGAAATTGCCGGTGGCGAGGTAGGCATACATGCGGGAAACATTGCCTTCGTTACAGCGTATCAGTGCTAATTTGGCATGTACTTTGATCACGGGGTCTTTGATAAAATGCACCGCTACGCCCTCCCGCTGGAGTTTTTCCCCCCAATTTAAATTCGCTTCTTCATCAAATCGGGCTTTCACTTCTACTACGACCGACACTTGCTTACCTGATTTGGCGGCATGCATTAATGCTTGCATAATGCGCGAGTTGCGCGCCACCCGATAGTGCGTGAGCTTGATGTGCGTTACCTTGGGGTTATCGGCTGCTTCTTCAAAAAAACGGATGACCGATTGGTAAGAATGGTAGGGCGAATAAATCAAATGATCTTCCCTGGCAATGGCACTGAAAAAGTCTTCGGCTTCCTCCAGCGGACGATAAGGCAAGGGTGGTAAAGGCGGATTTTTAAGATGCGTCATCCCAAAATCCGGAAATTTAAAAAAATCAAAATTGTTATGATAACGCCCCTCGCGCAGCAAGCTGTACTTGTCTAGTTTATAATCATCCTCATCGTCTTCTTGCTCGCGCTCTTCATTGATCACTTCCACCAAAAAATTAAGCATAGCGGGCGGCATTTCGCGGTCATAGACGAAGCGCGACGGCGAACCAACGTGTCGCTTATCCAGGTTTTCCCGGATTTTATTCACTACATCTACCGAAAATTCTTCATCCAGAATCATTTCAGCGTCCCGTGTCAATTTTATAGAAAAAGTATCTTTAATATGATACCCCGGAAACATTTTCTCAATATTATATCGTACGATATCATCCAACATAATAAGATCATGACGACCCGGCGCTGAGGGCGGCAATTCGTGAAAACGTGGTAAATGATCGGACGGAATCTTTACAATGGCATACTGATCGGTTGGATTTTCATGCCCCTTTTCGTGCATCCACACGGCTAAATACAATGCCGCATTATTTAAAAATAAACGAATTTTTCCTTTAACAATTAAAACCGGTTGTGCATAAGGCAATAAATAATTCCTGAAATATTCATCTACATCATGTTTTTGCTCCTCATTTAGTTCCAATCGCCGCAGGATATAAATATTTTGCTTACGCAGCTCAGGTACCAGTTGTTTCTCAAAAATTTTACTAACCTCCTCTTGCTGCTTATTCACAATGCGCTGAATTTCTTTCACTGTCGCTTTGGGCGAGATGCCCAGTTCTCTTTTGGTGCCTTTATCTGCCTTCATTAAACGTCGATGCGAGGCCACGCGCACGCGAAAAAATTCATCCAAGTTCGAACTGTAAATAGCTAAAAATTTGAGGCGCTCCAGTAGAGGGACAGATGGATTCTTGGCTTCCTGTAATACCCGATAATTAAAAGAAAGCCAGCTAATATCGCGATGAATATACGGCAGATGCTCATCCGTAGCGAGTAATGCTTTATTGATCGAAAGGCTCGACTTTGTCACAGTTTGGGTGGTTTAGGTTCAAAAAGGCAACCAATGTAGTTATTTTTTAGCAATACCGACCGCTTTAACAAGCTGGTTACGGCAATTTTTTATTAAAACATCACATATTAAAATAAACTAATCTGTGTCCCTGTATTTTCTTGCTGAATTTTTGGTCCGCGAATTTGATAACGCGGAAATGGCTTTAAAATTTTTAGTAAATAAGCCGCTGCTTCTGGCACTTGGGTTTCTTCTGGTTCATGCAGGAAAAAATAAACTTTTTCCAAGCCCTGCTCATACCAGCTATCAATCCGCCACATCCAATCATTCAGCCGTGTAAAGTCAGTGGGATGTAAGCCATTCCCTACAAAACGGATCATCGCCGTGTTCGTTGTTAAACGCATATGTAATACATCCCGACGCCCGGCTACATCCGTAATGACACTGGAGGTATCGTATTTTTCCAAAAGATCAAATAACTTATTAGCATGCTTTACATTATCAAACCAACTTTCGTGTCGTACTTCTACTGCCAACGGAATATGCAGCGGAAAAACTTTTAAAAACGCTTCTAAAATCGCCAAACGATCGGCACCAAAATACGGAGGCAACTGCATAAAACAACAACCTAGCTTCTCGCCTAATCCTTCGATGGCTTCGGCAAATTGCTCAATTAAGCCTGTATTTACGCCCAAATTAGCACTATGGCTTATCGTTTGAGGTATTTTGGGGCAAAATTTGAAATCTGCTTCCGATTCAGTCTTCCACCTTTCTACCATTTCCGCTGTCGGAATGCGATAATGCGTGGTATTCATTTCCACGGTATTAAATTGCCGGGAATAATGTTTTAAATAATCTTTTTGTTTGGCATCCGCCGGAAACAAGGAGCCAACCCATTCCTTGACTGCCCAGCCGGTGCCCCCCATATAAAAATGCACCTTGTCGCCCTGGCGTTGCCGCTTCTTCAGGGCTTCCCGTGTGCCTGGCATATCACAGGGCAGCGAAAAATCTACATTTGATACATCCGGCAACTTTCCAAACTTCATAGTCCAGGTTGTTTTTAATAAAACAAAATTACGCCTGCTTTGCTCAAAACACAAAGAAAGCCAATATGGGCTTATCAAATGAAAAAAAAATAAATAATGATGCCAATTATAATAATTCCAATCATAATACAGCCCAGCATTAAAAGATTATCTGCTTTATGATCTCCGGTAAACTCCTTGTCGTAATTGGGTTTAAGCGCTTCCTTCCTTTTTAATCTTAACATCTGGCGATTCTATTTACTTCAATAGGTAAATATAGAAAAAATAATGTTACTTCCATTTTTTTGCCAGCTCCTGATAATAATTTTGCATCACAAAAAAAGCTTTTTTCTTTTGCCCTTGCTCCGAAAGTAAACCCTTGCGATTCCAACCATCTTGTAAATGAGGCAGTTGCCGACGCGGCGAACGAAAATCTGTCAAAATCCAGGGTGTAGTACCCCGCAGAAAGGGTATATTAGAAAACATACTAATTTGTCGTTGATACAATTGCTCCTGATGCTCCTCACTCCACGACGAGGCTACGTCTTTGTCTCCATAATTGCCATATAATGCTTCACCTCCAAATTCACTGATAATCAAAGGTTTATTATACGGTGTTGTCCAGGGCAAAGTTGCAAACGCCGGACGCCAAGGTGTGTACCAACCCGCATATTCATTACATCCCAGTACGTCCAGGTATTCACCCAAGGGATCATCTATGGTAATTTCCTGCCCCGACCAACCTTTAATTTCCAGAGCGGCAGTAAGAAGTCGGGTATGATCCAATCGGCGGGCTTCTTCTACTAAAGTTTTTAAAAATTGCGTACGCGCCTCCCCTACCGGCGTTTCATTACCTACTGACCACAGCACCACCGAAGCCCGGTTGCGGTCGCGGTTGATCATCTCTTTTAATTGTTGCTTGGCTTTATTTAGTACTTCATTATTATCAAACTGAATCGTCCAGTACACCGGAATTTCTGACCACACCATCAATCCCAGTTCATCGGCTACACGCGTCATATTCTCATTATGAGGATAATGTGCCAAGCGTACATAATTGCAGCCCAACTCTTTAGCCCATCCGAGCAACATACGTGCATCTTCTTCCGACCAGGCGCCCCCCATACGTTGAGGTACCTCCTCATGAATACAAACGCCCCGCAAGAAAGTGGATTTTCCATTTAGTAGAATCGCTTGCCCTTGCACCGCAATACTGCGAAAGCCAATTTTTTCCTGAATTTTATCCTGTTGTGATGTTATTATTACATCATATAAGTAAGGATTTTCGGGTGTCCAGAGGGTAAGCTTTGCCGGAAAAGCTATTTTCACAAACCCCTGATTATCAGTAGTTACCTGTTGGGTTATTTTAGCCTGCGGCATATGGATTGTAATATTTTCAGGGTTCTTTACACCGTGTAATTTCACCCAGCCTTCGATCTGGTCGGTCGTATTCTTTTTTAATTGAATAAAATAATCTTCAATAAAAACGGCAGGCACCTCCACTAAAGTTACATCCCGTGTAATACCGCCAAAATTCCACCAATCGGTATTAAGGGTAGGAATATAATCTGCGGCGCGTTTGTTATCGGCTTTTACGACGACAAAATTATTACCATCGATTAATCTTTCGGTCACTTCAAAATGAAAAGGCGTAAATCCGCCCTCATGTTGCCCCAATTTTTCACCATTCAGATAAATATATGCTTTATAATTAACGGCAGCAAAATGTAAAAAATAACGTTTCCCTGCTTTTTTAGTAAATGGAAACGACTTATGATACCACACCGTACCTTCATAATATAATAAATCATTGCGTTGTGAATTCCAATCGCCCGGCACATTGAGTTGGGGAGCCCCTTCAAAACTGTATTCTACAAAATCGTCTTTTCCCTTGGGTTTAGCGGCTTTGAAAAAGCCATTGGGGTTTTCCTGATAACGGTAATTGTAAAATCCGTTCTCGTAAGGATCAATTAAAATCTGCCATTTGCCGTTCAAACTCATCCCCGCTCTACCCGGCACATTGATCAGTTGTTGCGCAAAACCAAACGTCGCCGTTAATATTAAAAGTACAATTAGTTGATACTTTACCATAATATTATATTTTTATTTATCAATCTAAATAATTATCAAAAAGCACAATATAATATTCATTATTATAGTCATATAAAAAATGTAATTTCAAAAAGATTTCTCGCAAATGATCAAACTATCCATTGGCTTGCCGTGTTAGGCTTTTTATTCATTTTCTTTAGCATGAAAATACTTCATTTCAACAAATAACCATTTAAAATCGATTCTCTAAATTAAACCAGATAATATGAAACGTACAGCAAGCGCCCATTGGGAGGGCACCCTGAAGGACGGCAAAGGCAATGTGAGCACGCAGAGCGGTGTGTTAAACCAGCAAAATTACTCTTACAAAACCCGCTTTGAGGAAGGCGTACCAGGTACCAACCCGGAGGAACTGCTGGCGGCAGCGCACGCGGGCTGCTTCACGATGGCGGTTAGCTCACAATTGGCGCAACGTGGTTTCAACCCTACTTACTTGGATACTCAAGCTACTTTGACCCTGCAAGGGCTCGATATTACGGGTATTCATTTGAGTATTACCGGCGATGTGCCAGGCATCACTGCTGCCGAATTTGAGGAAGTTACCAAAGGGGCAGAACAAAACTGTATCGTTTCCAAAGCTTTGAAAGTACCTATTACTTCTGATGCTAACCTGATCACGCAGCATCAGGAACAAGCATTATAATAAAAATAAAGTGATCTGACGATATTCCATCATCAGATCACTGTTTCTCTTCTCTTGTCCACCAAAAGATTAATTCTTTCGATCCCGGCGATTTTCGCGGCGATCCACTTTGTTTTCAGCGCGATCCACTTTGTTTTCGGCACGGTCGCGGCGGTTTTCGCGGCGGTCACGTACATCTTCCCGAGCGTCGCGGCGATCTTCCGCCTTATCTAACACGCCACCATCGTGCTGTGCATCGCGAACGTCTTCCCGACGGTCAGCACGATTTTCGGCACGATCACGTTTGTTTTCAGCCCGGTCGCGCTTGTTTTCCCGGCGATCTGCCCGATTTTCCGCACGATCTACTTTGTTTTCAATTTTGTCGGCAGTTTGTGCCTGAACATTGGATGGTGTGAGTACTACAAGTGCCAATAAGAAAGCACCTACCATAAAGAAGCGAATAGCAAACAACTTGATTTTCATAGTAGTAAGGATTTTAGTTCTGTAAAATTTGCACTTTTGACGCAAAGAACATAAAAAGGTTTAATGCCATTCTATTTCTTTAAGATTATTTTAACGAAATCTCATTGGGTGAATGCAAATTGTACAATATTCGCGCCCATCTGCAGCGAAGCACGACGCACCGCCTCCGGGTCATTGTGTACTTCTGGTGATTCCCAACCATCACTGATGTTACTCTCAGCAGCAAAGACGCAAACGACTCTTCCTTCGTGTAGAATCGCATAGGTCACCGGCGGCTTCTGGTCGTGCTCATGTACTTTGGGCATTCCGTTATTAAAATCGTATTTCTGGTGATACACCGGATGTTGGTAAGGCAATTCGACTAACTCTTTCTCCGGGAAAACTTTTTTGATCGCAACCTGGAAATAAGGCGCCATGCCATAATCATCATCGACAAAAAGAAAACCGCCACCCAACAGATAATTGCGCAAATTGGACGCTTCGGCATCAGAAAAAACGATGTTGCCGTGCCCGGTCATGAATAAAAACGGATAATTAAAAATTTCTGCACTACCGACTTCGACCGTCGCATAGTTTTTATCAATATTCATATTGAGCTGTTCGTTACAGAATTGTGCCAGATTTTGCATGGCATCCACCACCGAATACCAATCGCCCCCGCCATTGTATTTCAATAGCGCCAGTTTAATCGTTTTTTGTCCAAAAGATTGAATCGTAAGGAGTAAGCAAAAAGCAAACAAGATTTTTTTCATAGCAGATTGCATTGTTTTAAAAAGTGTTTCAAAAAGGAACGTTCCAGGAAAAAGTATATTTTGTACAGGCTAAAGCCTGATGAACCAAAGCAGGCTAAAGCCTGCGCTACGTTACAACCATTTTTGCCGCCGAAAGTAATACAAAGTAAGTAAGGACGACATTACCATTAATAATAAGGCAAACGGATAGCCTAATTTCCAGTTTAATTCCGGCATAAAATGAAAATTCATCCCATACAAACTGGCAATAAGCGTAGGCGGCATAAAGACCACCGTGACCACAGTAAAAATTTTGATGGTTTTATTTTGCTCAATATCCACCAAACCCAGGAAGGTATTTTGTAAATATTCCAGGCGCTCAAAATTAAAAGACGTGTGTCCCAGCAAGGAATCGGCATCTTTAATGAGTACCCGAATTTTTTCGTATTCGTCTTTGGGAAAATAATCGCTGCGCAGGATTGAGGAAAACAATCGCTTCAATTCACTGGTACTTTCCCGAAATAAAATCGTGGTTTCCTGCAAATTATATATATCAATTAAAACATCTTCATCCATGCGCTGGTCAAGTGCCAACTGGCGGCCAACCGCATAAATCTTTTTAGACAAATCCTCAAGCACGTCTGCTTCAATGTCAATGCGGGTTTCAAACATCAACAGAAAAATATTATGTCCCTGAAACGAAGCCCGGCGGCTGATGCGCAACAGCCTTTTTACATCATCAAAGGAACGCAAGGGAATATTACGCTGGGTAATTAATTTATTAGATTTTAATATAAAAGAAACAGGATCAACCGAATACGTATCATCATCTTTCCTAAAAATATAATTCAGGTTGGCATTAATTTCCTGTTCACTTTCAAAATATTTAGAACTACTCTCGATTTCCTCTGCCTCCTGGCGGGTAAACAATTCAATACCCAATTTATGCTCGACAAATGCCTTCTCTTCTTCGGGCGAATTGAGCAAATCCACCCAAATAATATCATCGGCGTTGATAACAGCCATTTTTTGCAGGTCCGTCACCGATAAAATTTCGCCTTTGGAACGATAAAAGCAATGTAACATAATGGTTTTAAATTTGAGGTTTATAGTCTGGTTTAAAAGTTATTATGAATTAAAATAAATAACTCATCATAATTATAAAATTTTTATGACAATGAACTAAGTCTTGTTTAACGGTTCGCTGGTTTTTATGGCGATGCGAAAATAGAGAATTAGCACCGTTGTTGCTACCGCCGTTACCATAAAAGTTGTAGAAGGGCTGATCAATTGCCAGATCGCTCCTGCCAGGGTACTCGCCAAAATTGCCGCCAGGCTTCTAAATGCTTCATACGTACCAATCGCCGTACCTAGTTCCTCCTGAGGCAACATATTGCTGATCCACGCTTTAGCGACTCCCTCGGTAGCCGCAGCATACAAGCCATACAACGCAAAGAGCAACCATAATAATATTGGCTGATACGTATAAGCCATGCCTGCATATACCAAAGTAAAGACGACCAGCCCGGCAATAAATATATTTTTAAACCCAAGTTTATCAGCAAGATAACCAAGGGGATATGCAAATAAAGCGTAAACCAGATTGTAAAAAATATACACCATAAGCATCGTGCTATCGGAGAATCCTTTTTGCTTTAACATTAATAATAAAAAAATATCAGAACTATTAAACAATGCAAATAAAACCAAGCCTAATAACAAGCGCCGGTAAGCGCCCGAACTCTGCCAGGGATATTTTACAAATGAAATAAATGAATAACGAAACGGCTGAGCGGGCAAGGGATTTCTATTTTCTTTTAGTAAAAATGTAATAACAACCGCCGCCATGCCGGGCAAAAACGCCAGTATAAAAATTGTTTGGTACTGCTGGGGATAAAAATGTAGAAAAGCCAATGCTGACAAGGGTCCCAGCACTGCTCCGAAGGTGTCAAGCGAACGGTGAAAACCAAAGACCTTGCCTTTGTGCTGAGGTGTAGTGTAAGAGGAAAGTAGTGCATCACGGGCTCCCGTGCGAAAGCCTTTCCCCAGGCGGTCGAGGGTACGCGCCAAGAAAATCCAAAGGGGCGTTATTAAAATAGCCATCATTGGCTTGGAAAGGGCACTCAAGGTATAACCTAGTTGTACAAAAGGCAACCGCCGATTCCACGCATCCGACAATCGTCCGAAGTAACCCTTACTCAATCCTGCCACTGCTTCTGCTACTCCTTCCAGAAAGCCGATTAATACCATTGAAAAACCGATTTCCCGCAGGTATAATGGCATGATGGGATACAACATTTCACTGGCAAAGTCCGTAAATAAACTCACCAATCCTAAAATCCAGATGGAACGAGTTAATATGCGTGTCATCATTAAAATTATATGATTGTGAAGCTTGCCCGGCGAATGTAATAAGTTTTTCAGACTCCAACTTAGGTACCTTCTCCCCCACTCTACGTTTAATTTTTGACAGTAAATCTTTACTTTTGTTGATCTTTGATCAAACAAGTAAAACGGAGCGTACATTGAAAGGGCTATTTGCTGGTATAATTTCGTGGATCACCTGTATTTCCTGGCTCTTGGCGCAGGAGACGCCCCGTACTATCAATTTCACCAAAGACCAATACCAGGCTTACAATCAAAACTGGGCAGTAGGTCAATCGCCCCAAAGGCTGATGTTTTTTGGCAATAATGCCGGCTTATTACAGTTTAACGGCAGCGCCTGGCAAACCAGTCCCCTCCCCAATCGCCAGACCATCCGTGCGGTAGCCTGCGACCAATACGGCAATATTTTTACCGGTGGCTTTGAAGAATTAGGATTCTGGCAAACAAAAAACGGAAAGCTGGAATATCATTCACTGCTGCCACTCCTGGCAGATACCCCGCTGGAAAAAGAAGAAATTTGGCACATTCTAATAAAAGACAGCCTAATATATTTCCAATCTTTCTCTAATATTTACGAATATAATTATCATAAAATCCGCAAAATTGTTCCGCCGGGTGCCATTATGTTTATGCAACAAGTACAAGACAAATTATTGGTTCCGGTGATCGATCATGGCATTTATGAGCTTACCAGCAAGGGTTTTCGCTTTATCAAAGGCAGTGAGCTTTTAGCCAATAAGCAGGTCATGTGTATTTTACCTTACCGGGAGAGAAGTTATTTAGTCGGCACATCAAATAATGGATTATTCAAATATGATAGTGCAGGTAAATTCTCTTTATGGAATAGTGAAATACATAATCATTTAGTAACCAATCAACTAAATAAAGGAATTGCACTATCTAATGGCTTACTGGCGCTCGGCACGATTTTGAACGGTGTGTATATTATTAATTCCAACGGCGATATTTTATATCATATCAATCAAAAAAATGGTTTACAAAATAACACCGTGCTGTCGTTGTACGAAGATCAGGCGAAAGACCTTTGGGTGGGACTGGATAAAGGCATTGATTTGGTAGAACTGAGCAGCCCGCTGACGTTTTTTAAGGATAATAATGGCACAATCGGCACCGTTTATGCGGCTGCCATTCACCAGGGCAATTTATACATTGGCTCCAATCATGGAGTTTTTGTAAAACCTTGGCACGGGCAGGAGCGCTTCCAACAAGAAGCTGATTTTCAATTAATTAAAGGCACACAAGGGCAAATTTGGGAATTAAAAGTATTCGATGGACAGCTGCTGGCAGGACATAATGACGGCACTTTTCTAGTAAATAACCATACTGCTACGCTTATATCAAATGTAACAGGCGGTTGGACGACCTTGACTTATCCTGGCAAACCCGATGTACTCATACAAGGCACCTATACAGGGTTAGCGGTATTGAAAAAAAATGCACTCGGGCGATGGCAGTTATCACATCGCATTGCCGGTTTTACCGATCCAGTTAACAAAATACTGTTTGACAGAGATCTAAATCTCTGGGTTGTTAATCCATATCGCGGCTTGTACCGACTAAAATTAGACGAAAATTTAGAACAAATAACCGATCTCTATGCCTTCAAAAAGTCAGATGGTTTGCCGAGTGAATTCAAACTAGACATTGAAAAGATTGATAATCAAATCATTGTTAAATCAGATGATCATTTTTTTTATTATGATGAAGCACACCACCGTTTCGATTCATATTACCGTTCCGATAATCCACTGTTGCAGCCCGGCGATTTTCGGTTAAAAAATGGCTGGATGGGTGATTGGTTTAAAATTTATCGGAATAAATTATGTTATATTTATAATAATCGGCAGGTAAATTTTAATATTACTTTAGCGCCTGAATTCGAGAGTGTTATACCTTTAAATGACACTTTTTACTTATTTGGTTTAGATGATGGTTATGCCTTGGTCGATCGAAATCACTTACAAAAAACCACTGCTTTATATTACTCACCAGAGGTTATAATACATCGGCTCGCTGTATCAAATAATAAAAAACATAAATATTATACGCCTGAAAATGAGTTATTTACTTTTAAGGCTAAAGAAAATAATTTTCTTTTTCAATTTTCCCAACCTGTTTTTACCCAAACACCAGAGTATAGCTACCTGCTTGAGGGCTACGATACGGAATGGTCGGATTGGCAAATCTTGCCGGAGAAAGAATTTACCCGGCTACCGCCGGGACATTACACCTTTAAGGTCTGTAGCCGAACAGCTCCACAGCCTGCATTATTTCATTTTGTAATAAAACGACCTTGGTATCAGAGCGGGTGGGCAGCGATAGCCTATATGCTGTTGTTTGCATGCACCGTATGGTTGGTAGAGCGTTGGAATCAGCATCGATTAGAGAGACAGCGGAAAATTTTGGAGGAGGAAAAAGAAAGACAATTGGAGGAACAACGTATCAAAACGGCTAATGAACGCCTGCAATCGGATATTATCAACAAAAGCAAGGAACTAGCCAATTCTACAATGAATTTGATTCAAAAAAATGAAACTTTACTAAAAATCAAAGAAGAATTACAGGCATTGCGCACTGCACCTGATCCGCATTTAAATGGAAAACAATACCAGCGAATTACACATTTAATTGATACACATATCTCTTCAGATCAGGATTGGCAGGTGTTTGAAATGAACTTTAATCAGGTGCACGAGCAATTTTTTAAAAAATTAAAAGCCGATTTTCCCGATCTTACACCTGGCGATCTGAAGCTGGCAGCTTATTTAAAAATGAATCTATCTTCTAAAGAAATTGCGCCACTGCTCAATATTTCTATTCGCAGCGTTGAAAATAAACGCTATCGCCTACGCAAAAAACTCAATCTCGAGGAAGAAGCGAATTTAACCGACTTTATGCTCCAATATTAATTTCACCTATAAATTAAGCCTGTATTTGCTATCTGTATTTGTCGATTCGGCAATGATGTGTGCTAATTTTAGACAATTCTTACTTAAACAACTTCTATTCAAAGGATTAAGACAAATCTTAGGACTGACTTTTATTACATGATGAGGTGATTTTCCGCAATGATGTGGTAATGATGAGGTCACTTTTTTCCGTTTTACCACTTTTTAACTTAATTTTATATGGTCAGTGAGCTTTTGTAAAATATTAAATTGTAAAACTAAAAGAGGCAATCTGCCGGAGGTAAAAGTATGAAACAATTGCGACTATGCATTGCAGTATGGTTAGTATTCATGTCGTTGATGGTCAATGCACAGAGCGTCTATTTCTTCCGAGATAGCAATAATCCCGGTTATTATGATACAGGCTTGGCATTTAGAACTTCACCCAGTACCATTGAGCAAACGGGTCCTTCAGGGGATAAAATTCCGACACAAACCACAGCTTATGCCGGTACAAATAGTTTAAAACTTCGCTGGACCTCCCGCCCCGGCGGTGATTGGTCTGCTCTTGTAATTGCACCTGGCTTTCCTTTTCAGGATATTCGTAACACCGACACCTTGGCATTTTGGGCTTACGCGCCTAACGGGCTAGCCCAGAATGCCTTACCAGTGGTTTTTATGGAGGGTGCGCCCGGCACTACCAAGTCGCGCAAGTATAGCTTAGCTAACTTTTCTGGTGATCTGCCGGCTGCGATCTGGACACAAATTAAAATCCCGCTTTCGATTTTTTTAAATGATCCGAATCAAACCAATATTAATTTTAGCCAGATTAAAGCCATTATTTTTGGTCAAAATGTAGCAGATGGTGTAGAACACACTTTATATATTGATGAAGTACGAACATATCGCAGTACCACCGGAGTGCCTAATTCTCCCACAAATCTACGGGCTTTCGGTTATGACAGTCACGTGGAATTGCGGTGGCAGAGCGGTTTGGGTGCTGGTACTGGCGGTTACCGGCTCTACCGAGCGTTAGGTAGCGGTGATTTTCAGTTTGTACGCTCACTAAATGCAGCAGATACCTTGGCAATTGACTTCGTTCGTCCCTTGGGAACGAATCTGAGTCTGCGCTATCAACTCACTGCTACGAATGATGCGGGCACAGAATCTGCGCCAACCGCGCCTGTGGAAGTACAGACCTTCGATATGACCGACGAGCAATTGCTCACAATGGTACAGGAATATACGTTCCGATATTTCTGGGATTTTGGGCATCCGGTATCTGGGCTGGCGCGTGAGCGCAACACTTCTGGCGATATTGTAACAATGGGTGGCTCTGGGTTCGGCGTCATGGCAATTTTGGTTGCGATTGAACGAGGTTTTATCACACGAGAGCAAGGTTTGCAACGCCTCCTAAAAATTGTAAATTTTTTAAACACAGCGGATCGTTTTCACGGCGTATTTCCGCACTGGATGAACGGTGCAACGGGTCGTGTTGTACCTTTTAGCCCGCAAGATAATGGCGGCGACCTCGTAGAAACGGCATTCCTGATGGAAGGACTGCTCACGGTTCGGCAATATTTCAATGGTAGTAGTAATGCAGAGAATGAATTGCGCACCAAAATCACCACACTTTGGGAAGCCATTGAATGGAATTGGTACCGCAATGGCAATCGCAATGTGCTTTACTGGCATTGGTCGCCCAATTTTAATTTTGCACTCAATTTGCCGGTGCGGGGTTTCAATGAAACCCATATGGTTTATCTTTTGGCATTATCTTCCCCGACCGATTCTATTCCGGCGAATTTATACCAGCAAGGCTGGGCGGGCAGCAATTATCGCTTTGGCGGTTTTCACTATGGTTTGCAATTAGATGTAGGACCCCGGCTCGGCGGACCACTTTTCTTTACGCACTACTCTTATTTAGGCTTCGACCCGCGTTTTGTACGGGACGAATACACCAATTATTTTATTCGCAATCGCAATCATGCGCTGATTCACCACGCTTACGCCATTGAAAATCCCAGGAATTTTCGGGGTTATAGCGCAGAAGGATGGGGACTAACGGCTAGTGACGATCCCCTGGTGGGCTATCTGGCGCACGAACCGGGCGGTAGCAATGACAATGGTACGATTGCCCCAACAGCTGCTTTGGCATCGATGCCTTACACCCCCAATGAATCCCTCGCCGCACTCAAGCATTTTTATCGCAATCTGGGTGCAAGGCTCTGGGGTCCCATGGGTTTTTATGATGCTTATAATGAAACACTGGATTGGTACGCTACTTCTTACCTTGCTATTGATCAGGGTCCCATTATCGGGATGATTGAAAATTACCGAACTGAATTGTTGTGGAAAAACTTTATGTCTGATCCTGAAATTCAGCAAGGGCTGCGCCGCGCGGGCTTTGTCCCTGATTCTACACTGGTTTCAACCACTGACCTACCCACGCTTTTCAGCAAAGTAGAAATTTTTCCCAATCCTGCAAAGGATCGGGTATTCATACATTTGGAGCAGTTGCAATCTGCCGGAGTGTACATGGAGTTGCTCGACAGTAGAGGACAGCTCCGGCAGAAGCTTTCCCGGACACAGTTGCCTCCCGGCACGCATCAGTTTGAAATACCGACACACGATTTAGACAATGGCATCTACTTCCTGAAAATTGGCAACAACGAACAGTATTTGACCCGTAAAATTTCAATTGTTAAATGAGTTATTTATTATTCGCGCAATTATTACATCTGTAATAAAAGAAATAGTAAATAACTATTAACAGCTATGATTAAAAATTAGAGTTGCGTCCATGTAAATAGTTGAAAATCAAAGTTGATTAAATTTGGGGTTAAAAAAGGAGCATGAGCCTAAATTATAAAGCCATAAAAGAGGATCGACAATGGCGAGCGAC
>JBKBWT010000110.1:1599-16924 GCA_046314415.1 Saprospiraceae bacterium | reverse complement strand
GGGTTTGCGCTTTGGCAGTTTTCAAAAATCCGGCGCAACATCATGCTGGGAACCGATGAAGACCTGCGGCTTGACCCGGCTCAAAGCTGGCGCAATGTGCTGCTGATTTCCTTCGGACAGAAAAAAATGTTCAAGCGCTGGATTCCCGCGGTGTTTCACTTTTTTATTTATGCTGCTTTTTTAATTACGCAAATTGAGCTGATCGAAATTTTTATCGACGGTATCTTTGGCGTGCATCGCTTTTTTGCGGATAAGCTCGGCGGATTTTACACATTCGTTATTAGTTTTATAGAAATTTTATCATTATTGGCATTTATTGCAACCATTATATTTTTAGCGCGTCGTAATGTGCTGAAAGTGAAACGTTTCCAAGCTTATGAACTCAAAGGCTGGCCCTTTCGGGATGGAAATATAATATTGTTTTTGGAAGTAATATTATTGGTTGGAATATTTAGTATGAATGGTGCCGATGTAATGTTGCAACAAATCGACCCAACACATTATAAAGATACCGGCACGCTGGCGGTGAGTAGCTGGCTGGGTCCGGCGCTGTTCGGCGGTTTGAGCGAAAGTGCGCTGCATGTGGTGGAGCGTTTTGGCTGGTGGCTACATATTCTTACGGTGTTTGCATTTTTAAATTATTTACCGATTTCCAAACATTTACATATTTTATTAGCATTTCCGAATACGTATTTTGCCAAGCAAAAGCCGCGCGGTGAAATGGAAAACATGCCGGAAATCATGAATGAAGTGAAGGCGATGATGGGATTGGCACCGGAAACCAACGCGACGGAATTGCCCGAATTTGGTGCAAATGACGTATTTTCAATGAGTTGGAAAAATATTTTAGATGCTTACACGTGTACGGAATGTGGGCGCTGTACCGATCAATGTCCGGCCAATATCACCGGAAAATTATTATCCCCGCGTAAAATTGTAATGAATATTCGCGACCGTGCGGAAGAAGTTGGTAAAAATATTGAAAGTGGAAAGGAAGAATTTAAAAAAGATCCATCCTTACCATTAACAAAAGCTAATTATCAGGACGGCAAATCCTTATTTGATTATATTACCAGAGAAGAAATTCATGCCTGCACGACCTGCAACGCCTGTGTGGAAGCGTGTCCGGTGCTCATAAATCCAATGGAGCCGATTTTAAAAATGCGGCGCTATGAAATTCTGAGCGAATCGGCGGGTCCGGCGGAGTGGCTGCCTTTGTTCAACAGCATCGAAAATGGCGGTTCTGCCTGGGCAATGAGCGTGGATCGGGATGCCTGGGCGCGCGAGTAGCGCAGCCTTTAGGCTGCCTTCCGTTTCACCGGATTTATCCGGTCTAACGATTAATAGGAACTATGTAAGTAATATCTAGATTTAAATCAATATGATATGACATATCAAATTAGCATTAAACCAGAGGGAGAACAAGCGGTGTTGCAATTATTACAATCGCTGGTGGCTGTTGGTTTAGTAGAATCGGTGGAGCCTTCCGAGAGCCTGGCACTAGAAGGAGAGGCTGTAAGTGACGAGGAATTAATTTCGATCTTAGAGCATCGGCGGCAAGAAATGAATGAAGGAAAATCTTTATCTCAGGAAGAAGTGAAAAATCTGATAAGCGCGTGGAAGAGCATTCGACAAAGATAGATTGGAGTTTTCGGGCGATGGATGAGTTAACCGATATTCGGGATTATCTGGCGGCTCAAACTTATGATGAAAAAGCAGATGCTTTTGTTGATGACTTGTTAAGGGAGGTGCAGAAGTTAGAAAAGAATCCTGGTACATTTCCTTTTTGCCGTAATCAAATGTTACAAGAAAAAGGTTATCGTTGTATCAATTTTAAAAATTATATTATTGTTTATTTTATAGAAAGCGATCATGTTCAAATAGTTGCAGTAATGCATGCTCGTCGGAATCCTAAAGATTTTGATGAAATAGCTAAATAACAATTATTATGCAAGTAAAAACCATGGCGGAATACGCCGCTGCCGGTGAAGAACCGGAAATTCTATTCTGGGTGGGCTGCGCCGGAAGTTATGATGCGCGGGCACAAAAAGTGACGCGGGCGTTCGCTGAAATTTTAAATAAAGTCGGTATCAGATTTGCTATTCTCGGCAATGAAGAACGCTGTACGGGCGACCCTGCGCGCCGCGCGGGCAATGAATTCCTGTTTCAAATGTCGGCGCTGATGAATATTGAAACGCTGAATATGTATAATATTAAAAAAATTGTTACTGCTTGTCCGCACTGTTTTAATACCATTAAAAATGAATATCCGGCACTCGGCGGTAATTATGATATTATACATCATACGCAATTATTACAACAATTAATCAATGAAGGTCGCATCAAAATGACCGAGGGCGGCACATTTAAAGGCAAGCGCATTACCTATCATGATTCTTGTTACATGGGGCGCATCAATGGGGTGTATGAAGCGCCGCGCACCGTATTGGAAACCTTGGATAGTGACCTGGTCGAAATGAAGCGTTCCAAACAAAATGGTTTGTGCTGTGGTGCCGGTGGCTCGCAAATGTGGAAGGAAGATGAACCCGGCAAAAAGCGCATCAATGTGGAGCGAGCGGAGGAAGCGCTGGCAACGGGTGCAGAAATCATTGCATTGAATTGCCCCTTTTGTTTAACGATGTTAACCGATGGCGTAAAAGCTAAGGATAAGCAGGATGATGTGATGGTGTATGATTTAAGTGAGTTGATTGTGAAGAATTTATAAAATTGCTGCAAGCGGCAAGAGGCAAGCTGCAAGTTCCGTTAAAACAAATTTATGCGTAAAACCAACTTTAAAACATTACAAATTTGGCACAAAGGAATGGATATTGTGGATTAGGTTTATAAATATTGTGAGGCGTTGCCAAGTTTTGAAAAGTAGAATTTAGTTTCACAAGCTATTCGATGCGCCTGTTCTATTCCGATGAATATTGCAGAAGGCTCAGGGAGAAACAGTAATAAAGATTTTGCTCGATTTTTAGAAATTGCGCTTACTTCCGGGTATGAGTTGGAAACGCATTTACTGATTTGTCAACGTAGAAATTATGGGGATTTGGCGCTGTTGGGAAAAATTTTAGAAGAATTAGAAGCAGAACAAAAAATGATATATCGTTATAAAGAAAGATTGGGGGAAGACTAATCTCTTTTACCGCTAACTTGTTAATTTGTAATCGCAAGCTTGCAGCCTGTGGCTTGAAGCTTGATGCAAAATAAAATTAAATAAATGACTACTACGATACCATTACCTCCTTCTACCCGCATCTGGATTTACCAGAGCAATCAGCCATTTCCTGATATAAAAGTGCCTGAAGTTCAAAAACTTGTACAGGATTTCGCGCAGCAATGGATCAGCCATAACCGTCAACTCCGCGCACATGGCGACGTGTTGCACAATCGTTTTGTCATTTTGATGGTGGACGAAAGTCAGGCAGATGCCAGCGGTTGCTCGATTGATAAATCGGTGTATTTCTTGAAAAATTTGCAGGCGCAGTACGGCGTGGATTTGTTTGATCGCATGCGCTTCAGCTATTTGGATGGCGAGGAAGTGAAAACGGTATCGCGGGAAGAATTTGAATCATTATATGCCGAAGGAAAAATTAATGACGAGACGCCGGTTTTTGATACTTTAGTAAATAATAAAGCCGATTTTGATAATAATTTTATAAAACCATTACATAGAAGTTGGCATAAGCGCTTTGTTTAAATGGTTCGTCTATTATTTATCATTGGACGTTCAGACTTTAACTTTTGTCTAAATATTTGCAATACGAGTATAGAAAGATAAACTTATATTCGGAATAAGCCGTTTTTCAATTATCAATAATCCATTGACAATCATTAATTTTCAACATGTTTGGTAAAGTTAAAAAATGGCTCGGCATTGAAGGCGTAAAAATAGAAATCTTACTACCGGAGGAGGTGCGTGCCCGGGATCGTGTGGTGGAGGGTAAATTGCGCTTTCAATCGATGAACACCCAAACGGTGACCAATGTCAACGTGGCAATTTTTGAAAAGTACAGTCGGGGACGCGGTGCCGAAAAGTTAATTGACGAGTACAAACTCGGTGAAATAGCCTTAACCGAAGCTTTCGAGGTGCCCGAAGGCGAAATTGTGGAAGTCGATTTTGAACTGCCGTTCCAATTGGTGAAATCGGAAATGGATGAATTCGCCGACCGTAATTTCCTGTTTCGTGGCGTTGCCAATTTAGCGAAAACCGCCAATGCCGTTAAGTCCTATTATCGGGTAGAGGCTACTGCCAAAGTCAAAGGAACTGCGCTTAATCCATTTGACTCCAAACCCTTACATCTGAAGTAAATAATTTATATTATATTGATTTTACATTGCTAATGTTTTGTATATTAAAGCGTTTCACTTCATTGCTGCGCTTGTTTTTCCTGGAAAGCCCGAATGATTTCCTCCTCGCTTTTGCCCAGGTTATCCAGCAAAAACTGGGCGTCATCGGCAAAATCATCATTTGGATATTTTTGCAAAAATTCCTGATACAAAGGTCGTGCTTCTTCAAAGCGTTTTAGCTCACTATCCAGCGTGAAAGCCCGCATGAACAGTACCTGCGACGCTTTTTCGTATTTCGGATAACGCTCATTTACCATTTGGAATAAGGTCAGCGTCTTACCATATTCGTGCAAACTGCCAGCCAATTCTGCCGCCTGGTAGAGCCAGTCCGGAGTTTGTTTGGCTTCGGGCAGTATCACCGCATAATATTCGGCTAATTGAATAAACTCGCGCACGGCTTGCTGATCGAGTACGCCGGTACTTTCATTGAAAGTTATCTTTTTTAAATACGCTAATCGCTTTTCCAATAAATTTTGTGCGTTATTTCTATAATTTGTAATTTGCTCATTATCATTTGGATAAGTAGAAATGTAATGTTGATAAGCCAATAATAACGAATCCAATGGCGCTTGATCGGGTGCAGCATTTACAGCTGCTTCCAGTTGCTGAATATCGACTTGTGCTGCTTGTTTTTCTGATTTACAGGCACTAAATATAATAAAAATAGGTAATAATAATACGTAATTAAATTTCATAAAGGTTGATTTTATTTACCAAGGCGCAAAAATACAGCGCTTCGTGCGGAATTGGAACGTAAAAGTAGGGGAATAGTTGACCAAATGACATTTTGCATAAACCATACTTTCCTTTTGCTGTTGTGCTTTTCTATCTAAAGTCAATCGTCTGATGTCTAAAGTCTCAATCTTTTGGTTTCGCCGCGATTTACGCTTACAGGATAACGCCGGGCTGTACCATGCGCTCAAAGGAAATAAACCCGTTTTGCCGCTTTTTATTTTTGATACCGAAATTTTAGATCGTTTGGAGCATAAAAATGATGCCCGGGTAGAATTTATTTTTGATACCATCTTTGAATTGCATACGGAATTACAAAAACTTGGCAGCTCGCTGCTGGTACGCTATGGAAAGCCACTTGAAATCTGGCAGGAATTATTACAAGCATATCAAATTGATGCTGTTTATACCAATCATGATTATGAGCCGTATGCAATAGAACGAGACGAAGCAGTGTATAATTTATTGCAAAAGCATGGTATTCAGTTTTATACGTACAAAGATCATGTTATATTTGAAAAAGACGAAATATTAAAAGACGACGGAAAACCTTACACTGTTTTTACACCTTATAGTAAAAAATGGCGGGCTAAACTAGGATCGGTTAAGGATTCTTTTTATTTACAATCTTATCCTACCGAAAAATATAGCATGAATTTTTATAAAACGGCGCCTTTGCCCTTATTTACCCTGGAAAGTATGGGTTTTCAACGGACTGATATTGCCATACCTTCTAAAACCATCGCCCGATCCATTATAAAAGATTATGATAAAACCCGGGATTTTCCGGCGCTGGGAGGCACCTCCCGCCTGGGCATTCACTTTCGTTTTGGCACCATCAGTATTCGCGAAAAAGCGCGTAATGCGGCTGCGTTGAATCAAACGTATTTGAATGAATTAATCTGGCGTGATTTTTATATTATGATTTTGGCGCATTTTCCGTATGTTGTGAATCAATCATTTAGACCAGAATATGATCATATTGCCTGGCGTAATAATGAAGCCGAATTCAAGTTGTGGTGTGCGGGCAAAACGGGTTATCCTATTGTGGATGCGGGCATGCGTGAGCTAAATGCTACGGGGTATATGCATAATCGGGTGCGCATGATTGTGGCAAGTTTTCTCACCAAACATTTATTGATTGACTGGCGCTGGGGCGAAGCGTATTTTGCTGCAAAACTCCTTGATTATGAGCTTGCTAGCAATAACGGCGGTTGGCAGTGGGCGGCCGGTAGCGGCACCGACGCAGCACCGTATTTCCGTATTTTTAATCCGATTACCCAACAACAGAAATTTGATCCTGAACTGAAATATGTCAAAAAATGGGTACCGGAGTATGGCACCGCGCAGTATGCAAAACCCATTGTGGAGCATGCGTTTGCCCGCGAGCGTTGCCTGAAAGTATATAAAGAAGGATTAAGTAGAATATAATATAGGACTTATTTTGCTACAATAATATTTTGATTTTTAATTGGTTATAGTATTAGGAATTTGTTACCTAATATTATTGTATTTAAAACCTGTTTCCTTTCCGAAGAATATTGGAATACCATTTTTTATTTTCAGGCTACTGTATATACAATAAATTTATTATCTTTGAGCTTGTTATAAAGATTCCTAATAACAAGTCATAGCCATGAATCGACCTCATCTTTCCAATTTTTTTAGTACAGTTGCCAGAACTCTCGTCATTTGCGCATTTGCAGCTTCCACGCTAACCGCGCAGACGATAATAGAAACCGATTGTTTCCAGAATGATTATGGCGGAGCAGCTTCCTCCGGAAACCCTGATAACATTACACTGGAGAATCCAAGTGCGACAAACCTGGTTTTTGATGTAAGGGGGTGTTTGACTCCGTCCCAGGCAGATTATAATGATTTGTTTACTTTTGTGGTGCCTGCTGGATTTAAGTTGGCTTCTATTGCTTTGATTGAATTTGATCCACTTTTTGACCACACCGAACTAGGCTTTTTTCTGTGGATAGGCAGTGATTGTCAGCCTATTAACAGTGCAGATGTGGGGGTAGAAAATATTGATAAAAACGAGGTACCGACCGGTAATCTGATCAATTCGCTAGGTCCGCCGCTGAATTCCGGTGCTTACTCAGTCTGGATGGAGCTTGAAGAATTACCCGGTGTAAGCACATCATTCTATACCCTGCGTATTACTTTGCAATGCGACGATGAAGAAGCGCCGGAATTGACCTCGGAGCCGGGTAGTTTGGATGCATCTATTCTTGCAGGTGACCAGGCCGCGCTGGATGCCGCACTGGCATTGACGCCTACAGGTACGGATAATTCCGGTACGGTGATTGCTGAAGTGATTAGTGATGAAACGACGCCGAATCCCCCTTGCAAAAATGCTTATACCCGCGTGCGCATCTTCCAGTTAGAAGATCTCTGCGGCAATGTTGCGGAAGCAACGTTTACGCAGACTATTACAGTATATGATAATATTCCAACGATCACCTTTGGCACAATGCCTACTGTTTGTCAGGGCACTACACTTGCTAATTTACCTTATATTACAACCCAATATAATCCGGATCAATATAGAATTAATTTTAACATAGCGGCTGAAGCGGCAGGATTCACCGATTCTCCGGATTTTACGGCATTACCAGCCAGCCCTATTTCTATTACAGTTCCTGCGAATGCACCGGGTGGTGTTTATACCGCTACCTTGACGCTGCGCAATAGCGAAAGTGAATGTGTAAGCGAGGAATATGTAATAACGGTCACCGTTCTTGAAATAAATGCCGGTTTAATCGGTAGCAATCAGTCGGTTTGTGTAACAAAATTACCGGATCCATTTACTTCCGTTCAGGATGCCAGCGCAGTGCCGAATGCCGCATTGGAATACCAATGGCAACAGAGTACGGAAGGTTGTGATTCTGAGGAATTTACAGATATTGAAAATGCAGATGCGGCTACTTATACCGTGCCGGAAAAACTACAGCAAACAACCTATTATCGTCGTAAAGTTACAGCGACGCTCAATAATGTAAATTGTGAAGCATTTAGTAATTGTATCCAGGTAAAAGTATTGCCGGTGGACTGCGGGCAGTTTCCCTGGTCGGGTAATGAATAAATAATTACTCAATTTATTATATACTTGTTTATAACACCTATAAAATGATCTAAAATTTTATAGGTGTTTTTATTTTAAAAACGCACGGATTGCCGCATTGGTTAATGCTGCCTGTTCCCATTGCGCAAAGTGTCCCGCTTCAGGGAGCATTTGTAATGTTGCATGGGGTATGCGTTTAGTGCCGGCTTCGGCTACTTGTAAAGTTGTCAAGGTCGGATGTAATATTCTATTTGGAATTAATGCGTCTTTTTCACCATATAATATCAAGGTTGGTAATTTTACATTTGGTAAATCATCGAATACCGGCTCCTGGAGCATGCCATTTACACATTTAGGAATCATTTCGCAGTAGCGGTCATATTCTGCGGTCTCGCGCATATATAGGCGATCTTCCAGCATAAAGTGCGCATCCTCAGGGAATTGTACAAAATTCACTTCAAAATTACGCTTGATTTGTTCCGGTGGTAAAGATTTATAAATAAGCGGTTTATTAATATTGGCAAACCATTGGCGGTCGCTCTCGCTGAACGTTTCAAAGCCTGCCGGGGCGATCAGTATTAATTTTTTAATATTTTTATTAGGCTGTAAAACAGTAGCTAATGCAATTTGCCCACCCATCGAATGCCCCACCAACACGACATTTTTTAATTTTAATTTTTTAATAAAATCCTGTATAATATTCGAGAAAAATGATATATTATATTCGTGGTCACCTTTGCTGGATTTGCCGTAGCCGGGCAGGTCGAGCGCAATACAGCGATAATCCGTTTTTAATGCATCAATATTTTTCGTCCAGGCTTTTAAATAACTACCCAAGCCATGAATAAAAATCAAAGTCGTTTTACCTTTTCCTTCATCTACATAAGCAATTTTGATATTATTACTTAGTTCTATAAATTTCGTATCATAAGGATAGATCCAATCGAGCATAGACTTAGGTGGATTAGTTTGGGCGCTTGCCGCAAAAGTGATGATAATTAAAATTGAAGAAAATAAATATTTCATATAATATAATGTAATTTTTTACTTTGTAAAAATTTAAATTACATCGGTTTTTACTTGTTTGCGCAAAGCAAAATGCAAGCCAAAACCGACTACAACCGCCGCTACAATTGCAAAAGCAGCTGCTACCGCGGGGTTGCGCACCGCTCCCTGCATGTACCAGGTGATACCGCCATAATAAACTGTGAAGTGGGTAATAATAGCGGTAACAGATGCTGCAATCGGGGCAATTTTGGATACATTTTGGAAATAAATGCCAAGTAAAACCGGCACGAACGCTGCGGAAAAGTAAGCATATACGCCATTTTGCGCGAATATACCCACACTTAGGTTGGGATATAATAATTGATTATAGGTTATTAATATAGCTATAATCCCTAATGCGATTATGACGATTTTATTGATCCAATTTAAGGTTTGAGCCTTTTGGGGTTCATTATGATTTGCTTTTGTAAAGAAAATCGGTTGTATGATATCAGATGTAATGGTAGTGGAAAGCGACTGAATCAAACCTTCGAGCGTAGAAAGCCCGGCAGAAAGCAACCCCAAAATCACAAGCAGGCTGACATATACCGGAAATTCCTGTACAACATAGGTCGGAATGATGCTGTCCATGCTGATTTTCTGACCATTGAGCGTCAAATCGGGGAATTCCAGGCGGGCGTACAAACCCGCAATAATAACGGCAAAAAACAGCGCTTCCACTATGATGGCTACGAGTAAATAACGATTCACATCCTGCTCATTTTTTAATAATAAGGACCGAGTTATGATATGCGGTTGACAAACAATAGCGATGCCCACGATCAGATTACAAAATATAATTTCAAAATAATCCCGAAATAAAGGGCTGCTGGGATTGGTGGGCTGTGTTAATAAAGGATCGATCGTTGCTAATTTATTCCAAAAACCTTTTGCGCCTTCACTAAAGTGCTCATAACCAGAGCTTAATAATATAATAGCAACAATAATCATAATACCAGCCTGGATAGTATTGGTGTAAACCATTGAATTAGCTCCACCAAACATCATATAACCAAAAACAAAAATAACTAAACCGATTAATACGTATAACTCATTGGTATTTAGCGCTTGTGCCATTACTTTGGTCATGCCCACGCAGATTAATACGATGAAGGTAATAAGCAACAGGGAAAAGAAAGCAAATAATAGCGCAAAGCCCTGACTATCATAGCGTTTGCCGATCCATTGAGCCATGGTGAGCGCTTTGACCGAACTGCCGTATCGCCTAAAGCTTTTCGATAATATGATAAGGGAAGTAAATAAACCGATGGGCAGCACCACTGCCATTGCTAAAATACCACTCAGCCCGTATAATGCAATAAATCCAGGGTTAATAATAAAAGTGGCTGCACTGGTGATGGACGCTGCCAGCGAGAGTCCTACGACTACCGGTGAAAATTGTACACTGCCGACCGCATAATCCGCTATAGAGCTGGTTTTCAGAGCGCCACGTATCACGAAAAAAAGAATAATGCCTGCATAGGCAATCAGGAGTAGGGTAGTGGCGAGCACCATTTCAGCAGAAGCCATATTTTTGTTTTATTATAAATGTTTTATAAACTAGAGAATAATGGATAAATATACTGTGTTTATGTGCTTTTGTAAAATAAAATTCTAGGAATGAAACAGCAATGCTCAACTTTACTGGGGTTGACTTTGGCTTAATTTGTAATGATTTTGAGCATTGCCAACAAGTAAAGGTTTGATAAAGAGTTGATTAGATGAATTTAATGTAAATGGCTAATCCGTTTGACTTTCGTCTGGTAGTGGTTGTAGATATTTGATAAAAAAAAGAAATAGGAAGCGATAAGTTTGTAGAAAAGATTGTCTAATTTTTAGTTTGAAATCAATCACGTAAAACCCATTCTTCTATGAAAAAAACATTATACTGGTTTTGCCTCTCGGCGATGCTTTCGATTTCATTATCAATGCTTTATGCGCAAGTGCCTACGCCAGAGAAGGCACTAAAAAATCTGAAATGGCGAGCAGTTGGACCAGCCAACATGGGCGGTCGGGTCACCGATATTGTAGGTATTCCTGGTGATCCGAGTACTTTTTATGTGGCGGGAGCCGATGGTGGTGTACACAAAACGACCAATGGCGGCGCTACCTTCAAGGAGATTTTTATCAATCAGAAATCGTATTCGGTTGGCGCACTGGCCATTGCCCCATCTGATTACAATGTGGTATGGTTGGGTAGTGGGGAGGGCGATCCCCGCAATAGCGTTGGCTACGGGCACGGGGTGTATCGCTCGACGGATGGCGGGATGAGCTGGACGCATCTGGGGCTGGATAAAACCGATCGTATTAAGCGCATTGTGGTGCATCCCAATAACCCGGATGTAGCGTGCGTTTGCGCGCTTGGACGCGAGTGGGGACCGAATCCTGATCGAGGTGTTTTTGTAACAACCGATGGCGGAAAGACCTGGGAAAAAACCTTGTATCTGGACGAGGATACCGGCTGTTCGGATATTGCAATGGACTTGTCGAATCCAAGAATTATTTATGCCGGAATGTGGACCTTCCGCAGAAAGCCCTGGCGTTTTGATGATGGCGGTAAAAAAACAGCCGTTTATCGCTCGATGGATGGCGGCAAAACCTGGGCAAAGATTGGCAAAGGCTTACCCGAAGCGCCGATGGCACGCATGGGATTGGCAGTTGCGCAAAGTCAGCCCAATACAGTGTATTTAATTACGGAATTCCCTAATACGAGTGGTACTTTATTCCGGTCGGATGATCGGGGCGAGAGTTGGAAATTGGTCAATAAAGATCCGAATATTAATTTCCGACCATTTTATTATAGTGATGTAAAAGTAGATCCCAATAACCCGGAAATATTATATACTTTATCCGGTGGTTTAAGTAAATCAATGGATGGTGGTAAAACCTTCAAAACCATTGCCCGCAATGTACACGGCGACCACCAGTCATTTTGGATTGATCCTAAAAATTCTAAACGCTTATTAAGCGGCAGCGATGGTGGTTATCAAGTGTCTTATGATGCCGGTGAAACCTGGGATATCATAAATAATGTAGAATTATCACAATTTTATCAGATTTTAGTAGATGATCGCCAGCCTTATTACATCTATGGCGGTTTGCAGGATAATGGAACCTGGTTTGGACCGAGTAATTCTTTACATCGCGAGGGCATTATGAAGCGCCATTGGACACAATTGGCAGGTGGCGATGGTTATTATGCAGTGCCAGTTCCGGGCAATGAGCACGAGGTTTTTGCCAATTTACAGGGCGGCGTGATTTTTCATGTGGACACCCGTACGGGCAATACACGCACCATTCACCCGTATCCGAATAAAATTGGCTCGGCGGGCGATGCAGTTGCCGATCACAAATACCGTTTCAATTGGGATTCGCCGATTCATATTTCACCACACGACCCTAACACGGTTTACACCGGTGGAAATGTCATTTTCAAGTCTTCCGACCGAGGGTATTCCTGGGAAGTGATTAGTCCTGATTTGACAACGAATGATAAGAGTAAGCAGCAATCTTCAGGTGGAGAAATTTATCAGGATAATACGGCTGCGGAATTTCACTGTACCATTCTGACCATTGCCGAATCGCCAAAGGAAAAAGGCGTGATTTGGGCAGGCACCGACGATGGCAATGTGCAACTCACGCGCGACGGCGGTAAAACCTGGACCAAACTGAATGCCAACATCAAAGGGATGCCGGCTTTTGGCTGGGTGGGTAAAATTCATGCCTCCGAACATGATGCCGGTACAGCTTTTATCGCTATTGACAATCACCGTTTGGATGATTATAAAGCTTGGGCATTTATGACCACCGATTATGGCAAAACCTGGACGAAGATCAGCGACGGGCTACCGGAAGATTGGGTGTATGTGGTGCGTCAAGACCCCAAAAATCCTGATTTGCTGTACGCCGGTATGGAACATGGCATTTTTGCTTCCTGGGATAAAGGTAAAACCTGGACAAAGATAAATATGAATTTACCGAATGTATCGGTGCGCGACCTGCGGGTGCAGGCACGAGAGGCGGATCTGATTGTAGGAACGCATGGCCGGGGTGCCTGGGTATTGGATGATATTCGACCTTTGCAAGAATTCAAAACCAGCGTGAACAAAGACGTAGCACTACTCGAACCGCGTCCTGCAATGCGTTGGCAAATGTATTCGATGCTGGAAGACTTGGGCGACCGCGAGTATGTTGCTAAAAATCCTGAATACGGTGCTTATGTGAATTATTATATTGCGCAGGATGCCAAGGAGCCGGTAAAACTGGACATCAAGGATGCCTCCGGTGCAATGGTTTATA
The DNA here is from genome assembly GCA_046314415.1 of Saprospiraceae bacterium. Lineage (GTDB taxonomy): Bacteria > Bacteroidota > Bacteroidia > Chitinophagales > Saprospiraceae > JADJNW01. The sequence goes on along the minus strand of JBKBWT010000110.1, from coordinate 3,423 downwards.
CTTTGACCGACTCTACTGCTAAAGCAGGGTTTAACCGCTTGATCTGGGATTTGCGCGGGCAGGCGGCAACGAAGCTCAATCGTCCGGTTGGCAGTGGTGGCTGGGGCGGCGGTGATTTCCGTCCGCTGGTGGTGCCAGGCGTTTACACGGCAGTGCTTACCGCAAATGGTAAAACATTGGAAACCAAAATTACGGTCAAAGGTGATCCGCGTCTCGAAATGAGTGACGAAGATTATCAAACTTTGCAACGTACCATTGCCGGTCTACAAGCCATGTTGTCCCAAACGCATGAATTAATTAACAACAGTGATGCGATACTCGAACAATTAGACGATTTGAAGAAAAAGATAAAAGGTATAAATGGTACTGGTAATGAGGCAGTTATCAGTGCAATTGACAAAGCAATAAAAGATACGAAAGCTTTACAGGATGAACTGCGGCGTCCGGCTCCGGCAATGAGCTATCGGCAAAAACCGGCATTAAGAGAAGAAATTCGCTCTCTGATGTCAGCTATGGATAGCGCTGCTGCAAAACCCGCCAAGCAACAAACCGCACGGGTGGAGGAATTGAAGCAGGAAACGAACGCTGCGATTAACAAGTTTGAAAGCTTGTTACAAAAAGACATTGCTGCCATTAATCAATTGGTGCAAACCATGCCACAAATTGCCATTAAACAAGTCGGCAAACCGTAAGGAACAGAAGAGACTTAGGGACTGAGAGACGGAGAGCCCCAGAGACTAGGAAACCAAACGATTGGATACAGTTAAGTGGCTCAGTCTCTTGGTCTCTTGGTTTCTCAGTCTCCCTTTATCCCCCCTGTACGATCGCATCTTTCACCAGTTCTTCTCGCGGTACCCGCGGTTTGATAATAAGGCGCAGCGATTGATCATAGGTGAAATAATTCCATACCCAGTTGATGAAGACGAATACCTTATTTTTTACACCAAGTAAGGTAAATAAGTGCACAAACATCCAGATAAACCAGGCAAAAGCACCTTGAAAGCGAATAAACGGCAGGTCAACCACTGCGAGGTTGCGTCCAATGGTAGCCATTGAGCCTTTATCCTTGTACGAGAATTCTTCCAAAGCACGTCCTTTTAAGATACGTTTTAGATTGATTCCCAAAGTTTTGGCTTGTTGTAAAGCAACCTGAGCGACCTGCGGATGCCCCTTGGGGTACTTTTCTTCCGTCATATAAGCAATATCACCAATGGCAAATATATTCGGGAAAGCTTCAATTTGATTGTGGCGATTTACCTTAATCCGGTTAGCAGGACCCATCATTTCTTTCGTCAAACCGTCCATTTTACTACCGCGTACCCCGGCTGCCCAGATCACTTTGTTGGCACGAATCGAAGTACCATCGTTCATGTGCACCCATTCGCCGTCATAATCCGTCACCAGCGTATTCAGCTTTACTTTCACACCTAATTCTTCCAGGAATTGCTGCGCTTTTTTAGATGATTGCGCCGACATGCCGCCTAAGAGCGCCGGACCCCCTTCAATCAGATACACATCAATTTCATTGCGATTCAATTCAGGATAATCCTTTGGTGCAATGTACTTCCGCATTTCAGCTAAAGAGCCAGATACTTCTACACCAGTCGGACCGCCGCCCACCACCACAATGTCCAGATAACCTTGCCGCTTGTCAAAATCCAACTCGGTTAATGCTCTTTCATAATCATTCAAAATGCGGTTGCGCAGGTAGAGCGCTTCCGAAACAGATTTCATTGGAATAGCCAGGCTCGCCATTTTTTCATTACCAAAGAAATTCGTCTCCGTGCCGATGGCAAGTACCAGATAATCGTATTCCAGTTCGCC
>JBKBWT010000110.1:463-1589 GCA_046314415.1 Saprospiraceae bacterium | reverse complement strand
CATTGCGTTCCGGTTCTACCAAAGTCACTTCGGCTACCCGGATATACACATTTTTCCGGTTTTGGAAAAGCTTGCGCAGCGGAAATACAATGGAACTAGGCTCCAGACCCGACATTGCTACCTGGTAGAACAAGGGTTGAAACTGATGATAATTATTTTTATCAATGAGTACAATCTGGTAATTCAAGTTGATAAGCGTACGTGCTAAAGTAAGCCCGGCAAAGCCGCTACCTACAATTACGACGCGTTTTTGATTCGATTTAGGAATATTGATTGCCATAATCCTTATTTTTTCAATTCAGGGAAAATTAATTACCATATAAACACGCCAAATAAAATTTTGATTAAATAAATATCAAATTTTAAAATGGTGTATCCCTGGTTCGTAGCTTTTTTTCAGGTAGAACAAAATTTGTTCATAATTGGATTTATCTGATTGAAAATCAGTTGCTTTCAAGTCCAGAATTATTATTGGTAAATTGAGTTCTGCCTTAAAAAAATCAAAGTAGGTTTGTTGAATTTTGCTCAAATATTCCGCTGAAATCTCTTGTTCAAAAATTCTGCCTCGTTTTTGAATATTTTGCAATAAGTCGGGAACCGGACGATGCAGATACACCAGTATATCCGGTTTGGGGAATGAGGCACTCAATAAATTAAATAAACGATTGAATAAACGATATTCTTCTTCGTTGAGGTTGTTTTTGGCAAAAAGCAAGGTTTTTAGAAAAAAATAATCCGCAATAACCGATTGTTGAAACAAACTGCCCTGCGCCAGTTCTTCCTGCAATTGTTTGTGTCGTTCAGTCATGAAAAACAGCTCTACCGGAAAGGCATACCGCTCGGGACTTTCGTAGAAGTAAGGTAGAAAAGGATTATCCGCAAAGCGCTCCAGAATCAGGCGGCAATTGTATTCCTCGGCAATCATCTGACATAAAGTCGTCTTACCGGCACCGATATTTCCTTCAATGGCAATAAATGAATGTGGTAGCTGCTGTTTCAAGGCTCTGTTTTTGCGCTCAAAGTAAAGGATTTTCCGGGCTTTCGCAAAAATCTATTTTAGTACTTGCTTATGATCCACTGTTACTCATCTAATGTTTTCACGGAAAGTGTATCGTTAGAAAGATTT
>JBKBWT010000110.1:0-453 GCA_046314415.1 Saprospiraceae bacterium | reverse complement strand
GATTTAGCAATTGTGCAACGGAGAGTCCCAAAGTAGGATGGATAAAGTCAGGAGCGATCTCATGCAGTGGCACTAATACAAAATTGCGATCTTGTAAAAAAGGGTGGGGGACTTTCAGATTTGGCTCATTTATCACCAATTGCTCATAGAATAAAAGATCAATATCAATGATACGCTCACCCCACTTCACAAGTCGTTCGCGTCCCAGCTGTTGTTCAATCTCTTTAATCTGATATAACACTTGTTCCGGGGTGAGGAGGGTAGCGACTTCGAGCACTTGATTCAGAAAATCCGGTTGATCCTGCAATCCCCAGGCTTGAGTTTCATACACCCGCGAGGCTTTTACAATTGTTCCGATCTGATTTTGAATGTGCGTATTAGCATTGGCTAAATGAGCTTGGCGATCGCCTAAATTACTACCGGTTGCCAGAAATACTTGTTTGGTACGCAAAT
>JBKBWT010000109.1:0-17029 GCA_046314415.1 Saprospiraceae bacterium | reverse complement strand
ATAACACTAAAACACCAGTGCTCTATTAACAATAGCGGTCGAACGCCATTTGCAGATTCGCAGCTATAATCTCCGCAGAGCGCCCCTCAATATGATGACGTTCGAGGAAATGGACTAACTTTCCATCCTTAAACAGTGCAATAGACGGCGATGATGGTGGATACGGAAGCAAATATTCCCGGGCTTTGGCGGTTGCCGCCTGGTCTACCCCGGCAAACACCGTTACCATTTTTTCTGGCTTTTTCCCGGTCTGCAACGCCATTCTCACGCCCGGACGTGCATTGGCAGCCGCACAGCCACATACCGAATTTACGACTAACAACACCGTTCCCGCTGTATTTTCCAGCGTTTCTACCACTGCTTCCGGCGTGTTGAGGCTATTAAAACCAAAATCCGTCAGTTCTCTAGCCATCGGCTTCGTCAATTCTACAGGATACATATGCTTTTAATTTTTATCCGCAAAAATGTTTTTCTTAATTCAGACTTAATACATCTAAGCTACTAAAATGGTTCATACGCCGGTAAGCTTACCGACATTTCTGCGAAAAAAGCTAAGCGCCCTTTCATTAGCCTTTGCCCGGTTGATTATTTTTACCAAATAAACCTGGATTTGACAGTTATGAATCATTGCATTAGTAATACATTTAAACCCGAATTGGTATGTTAAAACACCTTTTATGCTGCATCGTACTGATAATCAATTTGATATACAGTACAGAAAGCTTAGCCCAATTACCGGAGGGTTTTGCCCAGGTACGTGTAGCCGAACGACTCGACCCAACCGCCATGACAATGGCACCCGACGGACGCATTTTCATTACGGAAAAAAATGGCAACGTGCGTATTGTGCGCGATGCCCAGTTGCTGCCTGATCCGTTCCTGACTTTGACCGTAGATAACTTCAATGAGCGCGGCTTGGGTGGCATTGCGCTTGATCCCGACTTTGAACGCAATCATTTTGTTTATCTTTTTTATACGGTACCAGGTGCCAACCGCAACCGGATCAGTCGTTTCACGGCAAACGGCGATTATGCTATTCCTGGCAGCGAGAAAATCATCCTCGAACTTGACCCACTGGCAGGCACCATCCACAATGGCGGCGCGATGGCATTCGGACCGGACGGGAAATTATACCTCTCGGTAGGCGACGGCGCAAACAGCGGCACCGCACAAAATCTGAACTCCCTCTCTGGTAAAATATTGAGAATCAATACGGATGGCAGTATTCCTGAAGATAATCCTTTTTACAACCAATCCACCGGGCTGTATCGTGCCATTTGGGCGCTTGGTTTTCGCAATGCTTTTACCTTTTCTTTTCAACCCGGTACGGGCAGATTGTTTGCCAATGACGTTGGCGGTAGCGATTTTGAAGAAGTAAATGACGTCGTGAAAGGTGGAAACTACGGCTGGGATCGCATCGAAGGTCCGCGCCGCAATCAATTACCCCCTGAGCAATATCGTGAACCACTGTACGCCTACGGTCGAGCCCAGGGCTGCTGCATTATTGGCTCCGCTTTTTACAATCCAGCATTGGCTACTTTTCCACCGCCTTATCACGGTAAATATTTTTTCGCAGACTATTGCAATGGCTGGATGCGTGTACTTAATCCTGACAATGGGCAGGTAGAATCTACCTTTATGACCGGTTTGAATCAATTGGTGCAGATTCTCGTTGCGCCCGAAGGCGACCTGTATTACCTGATGCGCTCCGGCATTGGCGGTGGTGGGTTGGAAGACAACACCAGCACCAACAACGGATCCTTGTGGCGCGTGTTTTATGAAGGGAGCGGTGCGCCGTTCATCGCTGTGCATCCGCAAACGGTCACCGTACCCATTGGTGAAGACGCCATTTTTCAAGTGCAAGCCTCTGGAAAAGCCCCTTTACGCTACGAATGGTCAGTGAATGAACAAGTGATTGCCAACAATGACTCCGCTACTTTTATTTTCAGCAATGCGCAACTCGCCGACGACGGTAAAAAAGTGCGATGCACCGTCAAAAACGCGCAGGGTGAGGTATTCAGTACAGAAGCCGTGCTTTACGTCACGGCTAACACCCGTCCGAACGTTCTGATTACCAGCCCAAATGCGAATGCTACCTACCGTGCCGGTGAAGTCCTCAACTTTGTTGGTATAGGAACCGACCCGGAAGATGGAACCCTGACCCCCGACAACTTAAGTTGGAAAATTGATTTTCATCACGACGACCATTTGCACCCAGCGCTCGACCCTACTCCGGGTATTGCCGCTGGCACGTTTAGCATTCCCCGGATTGGCGAGATCAGTGACAATGTTTTCTACCGGATTCATTTAACTGCAACGGATAAAGGCGGCTTGACCCGAACCACTTACCGCGATGTGCTGCCGGTAAAAACTCAATTTACGGTTGTTACCCAACCGCCTGGTTTACAAATCAATGTAGATGGCAAAACCGCCATTGCACCCGTCACTGTCACCAGTGTAGAAGGCATTCGCCGTACTATCGGGGCACCAGCCGTACAAACCATTGGTAATAAGCTTTACTTCTTTAAAGATTGGCACAATAATAGCCCGGAAGACTTTTTCACGTTTCTCGCAGGAGAGCAAACAAGCATTACCGCCCGCTACGAAGAAGCTAATCTTGCCATTGGCGACGGTACGGGGCTTTTGGGCAATTACTATCAATTCAACCAGAACACTGCGCCAGACGTAGCCTTTGACACACCTCCCCTACTTACCCGCGTGGATTCCACTATTAATTTCAACTGGGTGTTTGAAGCGCCTGCTGCCGGCATTCGTCCAGATTATTTTGCCGTGCGCTGGACCGGAAAAATCATGCCGCCCCTCACTGGCACCTATACTTTTCATACCATTACCGATGATGGCGTTCGACTCTGGGTAAACAATCAACTGATTATCAACCAATGGATTCCTCAACCCGAAACTGAACATCGAGGCACGATTACGCTGGAAGCAGGCAAGCGCTATCCCATTCGGATGGAATTTCATGATCTAGGGGCGCACGCAGTAGCAAGATTGCAATGGAGCATGGACAAATTGCCCCGCCAGGTTGTTCCTAAAACGCAACTTTTCCCCGAAAGGTCACCTAAAATTCCGCCTGGCTCTGACTACGACATTCGGCTGACCCCTAACCCCGCAAATTCCGTTATCAATCTCGAAATTGATACCCGCTTCGCTGACGCGGTTATTTGGCAAGTGTTTGATGCACAAGGCAGATCCATGCTTCGGGGCAAGGCTTCCATTGAAATAGGTGCCAACGTTTTTGAGTTACCCCTTGCAAATTTCGCCACAGGAACGTATTTTGTAGAAATAACCGGCTCTAACCGCATTAAAGCAACCAAAAAATTTATCAAACATTAGCCCCATAAATACGCCAAAGCCAAGGTAAATGTCATCTTAACCAAATAGTTCAGTTGGATATACCAGTTGAATGCAGTGGTAGGCTTTTGCAACCACCGCCCCATAATTCGGTTAATACTTTATGACACCTGTGATTTTCTGTACGCTATAAACTCAAAAATTCCAATTTGTAAACTGTAAATTCCAGGATTTCTTATGCGTCTTTTTTTCACCCTCAGCCTGTTCGTAGGCACGTCTTTGCTACTTTCCGCCCAGAATCGCCTCGAAGGCTTGTGGGAAGGTTCCATTACCCTCGACGGCATTCATTCTCCCAACGAGCACCGCTTTCAGATGCTGTTGCGCTACAAAGACGGCGGCGTTACCGGGCGTTCGTACATCTATCTGAAAAATGGCGAAATCATTGAGATGAAAATCAAAGGGCGCCTCTTCGACGATTGGTCGCTCTCCATTTACGACATTGAATTCCTGCCGATTGCCGGTTCAGACTTCAAACCACCCTTCAAGCGCAAGTATCAACTCCTCTACCAAACCAGTATCTGGGAAACCACCCTCAACGGCTACTGGCAGGAAGTTCGGGAGGAAGCCCTCGACCCGAAGCGCGAATTAGGGCGCATTACACTGCGCAAGCTCCCGCAGGTAGCTGCAAAACCCTGAACGAAAGCGCTTATAGTACCAACTAAGGCTGTTTTAACAAATTCGGAAGATCAAACCGGAAAGGAATCAACCTGCCGACTTGAAAAGTAGTGCATGCTCCTATCCTAAACTCTTTCAGGAGCTACTACGAATGGTACACTAGCCTCGGCGATTGCTTAGTCTCTGACATTTAGTGAAATATCTCCCATCTGTAACCTCTCTCTTGCCAATTTTAATTAATTTGCTGCCTGCACCAATAAAATCACCCAAGCCACCATGCGCTCATTCAAATCTTTTGGTCATGTTGTAATGGTATCGCTGTTGCTTGTGTTGACACTCACTGTTTCAATTGCTCAGCACTCCGATTCTACTTCCTCTATCAGCAATCTGCCTGCCTTGAAAATCAACGGTGATTACCGGGGCGTAAAAGTACTCGACATCCTGGCTATTCTGCGCGACCGCTACGGCATTACCTTTTATTTTGACCCGGCTATCATTCCCGATTATGAAGTTTCGGTACAATTCCGGGAGACGCCTTTCCTGGAAGCTATGCAAATACTATTCAATGGCACCACGCTTGCTGCCGCCCAGATCAAACCGGGAGCCGCTATCATCACTCCCAAAGCCGCTTTGAATCGTGAATATGCCAACAAAATTCTTGCAGCTTGGGAAGCTGGCACGATGGGCTGGCCCCAGCGTAAGCTATTCCAGGAAATGACGCTTTCGTTTGGCAATCCAAACAAAACAACAGCCTCCAAAACCTTTCAATTCAAGGGAAAAATTACCGATGCCTTCACCGGTGAACCTATAGTAGGCGCAACGATTCTTGCTACAGGCTCGCAAAAAGGCACCGATACCGATGCCAACGGCAAATTTGACCTAGCACTTTCGCCGGGTACCTATTCAATTGATATACAGTACATTGGTTATCAAGGCATCAAGCTCCAGTTGAGTTTGTATGACAATGCCACACAAGATTTTGCCTTAGAGCAACTGGCGCTTAACTTATCAGAAGTCGTTATTCGCGCCAAGCCCGATGATACCAACGTCCGTTCTACGCAGATTGGCGTGGAAAACCTGGCAGTAAAAAGCATTAAACAATTGCCGACCGCCCTGGGCGAAGCCGACGTCATCAAAGCCCTGGAAACCCTGCCCGGCGTAAGCACTGTTGGCGAAGGCTCCGCCGGATTCAACGTGCGCGGTGGCAATATTGACCAGAATTTGATCATCCAAGACGGAGCGCCCATTCTCAATACCGCCCACGCCATTGGTTTTCTGTCAGCGTTTAATCCGGATGTCATCAGCGGGGTTTCGCTCTACAAAGGCGGTATTCCGGCGCAATACGGTGGTCGCTTATCTTCCGTGCTGGAAGTACGCATCAAGGACGGTGATTTTCAGCAATGGCACGGTGGCGGTGGACTTGGCTTTGCTTACAGCCGTTTGTACCTGGAAGGACCGCTGCTGCGCAATCGAACTTCCATTATACTGGGAGCCAGACTTTCTTATTCCGATTGGATGTTGCGGGCAGTGCGCGACAACCAGGACATTCGCAATAGCAGCCTTTGGTTCCGCGATTTTACCGGTAAAATTACCCAACGCCTCGGTGAAAAAAACTTTGTGACACTTTCGGGTTTCCAAAGTGGCGATTACTTCCGCTATTCCAATCAATTTGGTTACCAATGGGGCACCCGATTATACACCTTAGGTTGGAATTACCTGGCTTCCGACAAATTATCAGCCTCCTTTAAAGCCATAGCCGGCAATTATGAGAGTGAACTCTTCGAGCCGAGCGGTGCCAATGCCTCCCGCCTTGCCAACGGGCTGCGCTACTACGTTTTGAAAGAGAATATTTTTTATCAACCCCACGCCGATTACCAGATAAATGCCGGAATTGAATGGACGCGCTACGAAGCACAGCCCGAGGAATTGCGCCCGTACTCCGCTGAGTCCAGCATTACGCCGCAAACTGTCTTGAAAGATCGGGGGGATGAAATGGCGCTTTACGCCAATGCCGAGATCAACCTCAATGCCCGCTGGTCGGTCGCTGCGGGGCTGCGTTATTCGCGTTATGCCCAGTTAGGACCACGCGATGTCTATTTGTACAATCCCGAAGTACCGCGCACGGTAGGCGCAGCAATCGATACGTTTCGGTACGGAAGCAGTGATGCCATTCAGACCTACGATGGTTGGGAACCCCGCCTATCGTTGAAATATTCCGTAAGCCCCAATAGTTCCGTAAAGCTGGGCTACAATCGCCTTTGGCAATACATTCACCTCATTTCCAACACCGCTGCGGCTACGCCCGTAGATTTCTGGCAGGTAAGCACCTTGCACATTCCGCCACAATCCACGCACAACTTCTCGCTGGGCTATTTTCAAAATGTCAAAAACAACCTCTGGCAATTATCGCTAGAATTGTATTACAAACATTTAGAAAATCTAGTGACGTACAAAGAACTGCCGGATTTACTGGTCAACAATCGCCTCGAAACGCAATTGCTGGCAGCGCAAGGCAAGGCTTATGGCTTTGAGATTGCCGCCCGAAAGACCAGTGGTAAATGGAACGGACAATTGTCCTACACTTTTGCGCGTAGTTTGCAGCGAACCAACGATGCATTTCCCTCAGAGACGATTAACAGTGGCAATTGGTTTCCCACTAATTTCGATCAGCCGCATCAAATCAACATTACCTGGCGCGGACAACCCAATCCCATTCATGCTTTTACCTTTAGTTTTACTTACCGAACCGGGCGACCTTATACCATACCCACGTCCAATTATTCGGTGGGCGGCATCGTCATTTCGCAATACTCGCAGCGCAATGAAGGGCGCATTCCGGCGTACCACCGCCTGGATTTTAGCTACCAGCACGACAATTCCGCCATTAAAGACCGGGGTTTCCGACAGAGTTTTACCTTTTCATTGTACAATTTATACTTTCACAAAAATGCATTCTCGGTCTTTTTCAGAAGAAACAACGTCAATCAGCAGGAAGCCTACCGCTTGTCGCTCATCGGAACGGCACTGCCGGCTTTTTCCTGGAATTTTGTCTTTTGATGCCGCGGTTTGAAAAACATAACAGCCAAATAGAAGCTTGAAACAGCCTTTGCTTTGGGTGAATTGCTAAAAATGAATGCGGGGGTAGCCAGGTAGCACTTTAAAGAAGGTGATTTTAAAACAAAAATACCCGATGTCAACTTTAGAAAAGCCGTCTGCAACGTTGCAAATGGCGATGTTAAAACAAATACTCCCTATGTCAACTTTGCAAAAGCCGTCTGCAATGTTGCAAATGGCAATGTTAAAACAAATATTCCCTATGTCAACTTTGCAAAAGCTGTCTGCAACGTTGCAAATGGCAATGTTAAAACAAAATACCCCTATGTCAACTTTGCAAAAGCTGTTTGCAACGTTACAAGTAGCAATGTTAAAACAAATACCCCCTATGTCAACTTTGCAAAAGCTGTCTGCAATGTTGCAAATGGCAATGTTAAAACAAATATTCCCTATGTCAACTTTGCAAATGGCAATTTTAAAACATAATTATGCTATTTGCATGAACGATGTCCCGGTTGGAATGCTGCGAACCCCTGTTTTAACCACAAAACCGCTTTATTTATTCTTAAAACCCGTCATTGCGTCATTATGAAGCAGGTATTTCGCCTTTATCCGCTGGTATTTTTTACGCTGGTAGCCATCTTGCAGCAAACTTGCGTGGATCCGATCAATTTTGACCGCCGCCAGAAAGATGATATCCTGGTCGTGGATGGCAGTGTTGCCCTGGAAGATTCTACGCATACCCTTTCGCTCACACGTACCGCCGCGGTGGGGCGCAGCGCCCGCTTCCCGCCGGAAAGTGGGGCACAGGTGCTGCTGCTGGAAGACGAGCGGATTGTTGGTCAATACGTGGAAGTCGAATCGGGGGTTTACCAGCTGGCTAATTTCAAGCCCCAGCTTGGCAAGCTTTATCATATTGACATTCAATTGCAAAGCGGCGAGCGCTATACCTCCGTGCCGGAGCGCGTGCCCCAGCCTGTAGCGCTGGATTCTGCCTATTTTACCTACACCGGAGGGCGCACGATGACCATTTATGCCCGTACCACCATTCCCACCCAGGGCGAGGTGCCTTATCTTCGCTGGCGACTGCAACAGGTATATCAGATGACCGATCAATATTGCGGGGGACTGGATCAGGTAACAACCTGCTACTATGAAGCCAACCGCTCCACTGATAATCAATTGGTGCCACTGCTCGACGGCGGCGAATTGGAAGGTGGCTCGGTGGTATCCACTGCGGTAGTAGAAGTGCCGATTGTAGATTCCATCTTTGGAGAGATTACTTATTTCACCGTGTTTCAGGAATCGCTGACGCCGAGTATTTTTGAATACTGGCAGAAAGTGAATACCCTCATCACGCAGACCGGGAGCCTGTTTGACGTGCCTCCAGGGCAAATCCGTGGTAATATCTACAACATAGCCGACCCCGAAGCCCCCGTGCTGGGTATTTTTTATGCCACCTCGCACGATCTGACTTACGTTAAAGCCGTTGCCAGTGACTTTGGCGAGCTTCAACTACGCCCCTTTTGTGGTGTACCCGGCATATTTCCTAATCCATTCCCCTATCCGCAGTGTTGCAACTGCCGATTTGGTATTCAACGACCCGAATATTGGCGGTAAATAGGGAAATAGGACATTTCTAGAGGCAAGGGGAATTGCCTAGCTTGAATGTTAGATTTCTTACTTTACGTTCGTGGTTTAAATTGTCCAGCCATGCGCTTGCCAGTCGGCTTCAAAATCAATATCGGGCAGTTCGGGGAGCAAAAAACAGGCTTGTTGAAGCGTTTGGATGCGCTGCAAAGTCGTAGGCAATACAGCCTCCGTACTCCATTGGATGTTATCAAAAACGCTGGGTTCAAATCGATTCATCCCCAGGAGGTAATAACCGCCGTCGGGCGTGGGTCCAATAACAAAGGGGTATTCTTCGAGCTTGCGGAAGGCTGCTTCAATGATCGCGCCGGTTAATGCAACACAATCGCTGCCTATTATAATCGCTTTGGAGGCTCCCTGAGCGAAAGCCAGTGCAAAAGCATGGCGCATGCGCTCGCCGAGGTCATTGCCCTGTTGCAATTGTTTTTGAAAATCGGCAGGATGCCAGTTGTCCGTTTCATCTATAAAATCGCTGTAGCATAGCAGACGTTGCGAATCCACTTGCAGGGCAAGCTCGCGGGTATGGCGCAGCAATTCGAGGTAAATTTGCAAAGCACGCACCGCACCGGCGGTTTCCGCGATGCGGGTTTTCACTTTCCCAATTACCGGATTTTTGATAAAAATGAGTAAAGTATTCATACAGCGTACGCGAATATATTGATTTGCGAAATTTTTAATACCATTATTTAGCCCAGGCTGCCTGGGATGATGCAATTCAGGGTTGCTATTAAAATAAAAAAAGCGAACAGTAGTTTACCGCTCGCTTTATCAATGCTATTTATTGCTGTAAGTGCCTTAGTTTTCTTGTTCGTCAGAATTGCTTTCTTTTTTCTTCTTCTTATCATCTGACTCACGTTGAATCCGGTCGCCCTGCTTGAGCTTACGGGAAATGGCAGTATAAGGTGCCGTCACAATCTCTTGTCCTTCCTTCAAGCCCGAGGTGATATTGATATAAGTATCATCCTGAATGCCCGTTTTCACTTCGACCATTGCTACGGTGTCGGCGCTTACGACAAAGACTACCTCTTTCAGATCGTCCTGCTTCACTTCCTTTTCTTCGTTATTGGCAGCTACCGCTTGCCCGCCGTCGCGATCTGCTTTTGCCTTGCTCTTGCTTTCGTCCCGCTCGCGGGTTGTCACTGCCTGAATAGGTACACTCAAGGCGTCCTTTACAGTTTCGGTCAAAATTTCAACGGATGCCGACATACCAGGTAAGAACGGATAGTTTTTACCGGTCGTAATCAAATCCTGATAAGATTCAGGATCAATGGTAATGCGCACTTCAAAGTTGGTCACCTGATCACTGGTCAGCGCAGCCGTACCGGTTGCCGAAGTCGCTGAACGCGCAATTTGGGTCACCACCCCTTTGAATTTACGACCGATATAAGCATCCACTTCTACTTCTACCTCATCGCCGAGGGTTACCCGTGGAATGTCATTTTCACTCACATCCACCCGTACTTCCATATTGTTCAGGTTGGCAATGCGCATCATTTCCGTACCGTTCATCTGAATGGTACCTACCACACTTTCACCTTTTTCCACACTTAATTTTGAAACAATACCGCTGGAAGGCGCATAGATTTCCGTTCTACGCAAGCTGGTACGTATTTCTTTCAGCGATGCTTCGGCGCTTTGCACCGAGAATTCTGATGCCCGTGCCCCTTGCTGTGCTGCTTTGATATTGGCATCGGCAGCACGCAGATTAGCTTCCAGCCCTCTCAGGTTAGACAGCGAAGCATCATAATCCGCTTGAGAAACGACGCCCTCTTTCCGCAGTTGTTCATTGCGTTTATGTATCTCTCGGGCATTTGCCAACTGTGCCTGAATTTGTTCTTTCTGAGCGGTGAACTGTTCAATCTGCGAACGCGAATTGGCGAGCTGTGCTTTGGCACTGTTTACGCCAGCTACACCACGTTCTACCTGAGACTCAATCGCTTCCGGGTCCACCCGTGCCAGCAATTGTCCTTTGACCACAGAGTCACCTTCTTCCACGTATAATTCTACGACTTCACCGGATACCACCGAACTGATTTTGATTTCTACCTGTGGAAATACCTTGCCACTGGCAGAAACTTTCTCGGTAATGGCACGACGTGCTACTTTTTCCGTTGTTACGATTTCACCCTTTGGTTTAGACTGGTTATTTACGACTACCGCAACGACTAGTACGACAATGAGTCCTACCAAACCGATGAGTAGCCAGTTGGGTCCTTTTCGTTTTTTAATTGCCATTGTTTATTGCTATTTAACAGTTTTTCTCAATTATAATGAAATTGTTATTTGTTATTGGTTATTTGGCGGCACTATTCTCCCTAATACCAAATAACAATAACAATAATTAATCCAACTTAAGTTCTTGCCCCAGGTAAAATTCCACCTGTTTTACATTGAAAACGTATTGATACTTGGCTTGAATCAAACTAATCTGCGCCTGATCAAGGTTATTGCGGGCAGTGGTATATTCCAATGAATTGACCGCACCCAAATCGAAGCGCCGCTGTGCATTTTGGAAAGCAATCTGGTTGGCTTCTACCGAACGCTGTGCCGCTTCATAAGAACGCTTGGCAGCACGCGCATTGGCGATTGCACTTTGAATATTGGTTTTCAACTGTTGGCGGGTTTGCTGACTCGTCACCTCAGCATTTAACACCGTTACTTGCGCACGCTCTACGCCCAGACGGCTCCGGAAGTTATTCAAAATAGGAATGTTCAGGCTCACCCCAATTCCCTGACCAAAGTTTTGATTAATTTGATCAAAATAAGGATTGTTATCAAAAAGGGGTATCTGACCGGGAAACTCTACTACCACCGGTTGTCCATTAATGAAAACCGTTTCCGGGTTGCGGATATCATTATACCCTGTTACTCTTTTATTCTGAGTAGAGTAAAAAGAACTCAAGTTGCCAAACAAAGAAACCGTTGGCAATAAAGCGCCTCTGGCAACCGCTACGCCCATCTGCGCACTTTCGATATTTAAATCATTCGCTCTGATTTGCGGCTGGCTACCCAATGCAGTCGTATAAATTTCATTCAATGAGAATTGATCAGGATCCAAAGCCGGAACATTCACTTCCGGGCGCTGAATGCGAATATCCAGATTCTGGTCAACATTCATCAGTTGCTTCAAATTCAAATACGCATTTGCAATGGTATTTTCTGCCTGAATGATCGATTGTTCATTACGTGCGATTTGCGCCAGAATATCATAGCGATCCACTTCCGGGCGCGAACCTGCCTGAATCAGGCGATTGGTCTGCTCCAACTGCGTTTGCGATAATGCCAATTGCTGACGCGCCGTTGCCAACTGTTCTTCGCCCAATAAAATATTGAGATAAGCCGTCGCGACGTTCAGTCCCAGATCATTGGCAGTGCTGGCAGCATTTAATTCCGATGCCTGCACGTCTATTTTACTTTGCTTGATGCTATTGTTAATCTGATTACCGCCAAATAGCGTCACCCCGCTACTCACCTGCAACTGGCTACTCCCGTTTTCCTGGTTAATGAAGGAGTTGGTTGTAGGGTCAATCGTACGTCCAAAGTTATAACCATATGATACCGAAGCATTTAACGTAGGTATTCTATTATATTGGTTTTGTTTCAGCGTCAACTGATTCAACTGAATCGTATTCTGAGCCTGCCTTACCGAAAGGCTGTTTTGCCGCGCATAACGGATACATTGTTCCAAAGACCAGGTTTCCTGTGCCCGCAGCGCCACTACGGTCAGCAAAAGGGTGAAAGACAAAAAGGATAATTTTTTTAGCATAGCCGGATAATTTTTATTGCCTTGCAATAGTACAGAAATGTCATTTCATTGTCGAAAAATTTCTATCAATAGAGGCTTTCATCGGATGAATACCCCTATTCGGCAGATGGGAAAGTCGGTATCAAGCGACCGAATGTTGACATCAAGGTAGAATCTATCAATAAATATCGATCAATTTTTTGAACGGTTTGTTTGTTTAGGAGTTTACCGAATGGTATCATAAGGGCTACATCAAAAACACT
This sequence comes from Saprospiraceae bacterium, assembly GCA_046314415.1. Classification (GTDB taxonomy): domain Bacteria; phylum Bacteroidota; class Bacteroidia; order Chitinophagales; family Saprospiraceae; genus JADJNW01. The sequence goes on along the minus strand of JBKBWT010000109.1, from coordinate 4,327 downwards.
ATGGAAATCAAATTTATTCAAAACGAAGATATTGATAAAGTTAAGTGGAACAGCTGCGTACACTATGCCAATAATGGTAATGTATTCGGTTATAAATGGTTTTTGGATCATGTAGCCAAAGATTGGGATGCGCTGGTAGAAGGCGACTACGAATCGGTGTTTCCGCTGGTGTGGCGCAAGGGATTTTTCGGCGGCAAAGAATTGCATCAGCCGCCGTTGATGCGCGAACTGGGTTTATATTCTATTAATGCCTTGTCAGCCAGGCGAATAGAAAGTTTTTTACAAGCCATTCCAGCCGAATATAAATCGGTGGAAATTGTTGTAAATGAGCAAATTAACCTGCCCAAGGAGCATGATTTCAAAGTCATCGAATTATACAATCACCAAATGTTATTAACCGAATCCTATGAAACATTATACGAACATTATACAGATGATATAAAAGAAAAATTAGCCACCGCCGCCGCCAATAAACTCGTACCTAATTCTAACCTCAAACCGGAAAAAATCGCCGATTTCTACCGTAAATACGCTACCGATCGCACCCATCTGGAACGCAATTTTCACGCGCTGCAACGCATCATGTATAATATTTTACACCGTGGCTGGGGCTTCGCCTCTGGCATTCAGGATGAAGCGGGCGAATTATTAGCCGTTAATTTTTTTATTTACAGTCATAATAAAGTCTTGAGTCTTATTCCTGTAGAATCCCCGCGTGGCGCGGATTTTGGCGCTTTGGCGTTTTTATTCGACATGCTCCTGCGCACGCACGGCGGTCGCCCGATGATATTGGATTTTAATACCGATAAAAGAGATACACTCGCGCTGGGGCTCGGCGCACGGGAGAATTTGTATTATAAAATAATAAGAGATCGAAGGAAGTGGGGGGTGTTTTGATTGACAATTGATTATTGACAGTTTAAATATTTAATAATTAGTTATTTGTAAGATAAACTATCTTATAATATTATTTATTCTGATAATTTTATCTGGCTTTTAAACAACAACCAATTTTCTTTAAAAGAAGTGGAATTATTTATGATATTAATAACTTCTTGGGTTACATTTATAATCTTTACATTTGATTGATTAAAATCCGCATAGATGGGAGGAACCGTTATAAGAAAGTGTAGAGCTAGCTGGGATTCGATTATCTTTCGGTTATTATATATTTCCTGAATAGTAAAATTGTAAATAGTTTCATTTAAAATGTGTTGTGTATTATAATAGTCCTTCTCTAAATCTAAAATTATTTGCTGTAATTCTTGAAGTTCTTTTTGCTGAGAATCAAAATATTCAGCACTTGCATGAATCGTTTGGTGATCCTTGAAAAATTTAGTATATTTGTAAGTAAATGAATCAATTAAGATTTTACCTTTTTTGAGATATACTTCCCCCACCTGATTACAAAAAATAAAACTTGAATCTTCAATAACAGAATAGGTAGCAACTGAATCAATATTAATAATACCGACATTTTGACTGAATAAATTAATATTCATCAGGAATAGTAATAAGATGAGCATTTTGGAGAAAAACATGTTGCAATTTTTAATAAAAACGCTCATCAGTGTTCATCTCTTATATCATTATTATATTTTCCGAGTATATTCCTTCACCAACTCCCACCCTCTTTTTACATCTTCCAGCGTCAAATCATGCTGCCCGCCGACAAAGCGAATGACGTATTTACCATTTAATTTAGTTTGGGTTAATAATATTTTGCCGCTGTTATTTAGTTTTTGTAATAGATTAGTATTCAAACGCTCTAATTCGGCTTCATCATTTACTGCGGCAGGATGATAGCGGAAGCAAACTAAATTTAATGGTGCCGGTGCCATGATTTCAAAATCCGGGGTGTTTTTAATTTCATGATATAACCATTGTCCCCAGGTAATATGATTACGAATAATATTGCGTAACTGCTCTAATCCATAAGCTCTTAGCACAAACCACAGCTTCAGCGCCCGAAATTTTCTACCCAGTGGAATGCCCCAATCTCTGTAATTATTCACCAATTTATCTTCGGGCGTTTTTAAATATTCTGGTAAAATACTAAATGTGTTGATTAATAATTGTTTATCTTTTACATAATAAGCCGAGCAATCAAAATTGGTGAGCAGCCACTTATGCGGATTAAATACAAAACTGTCCACCGCCTCCACGCCCGCGCTCATCCAGCGAAACTCCGGTAAAATCAAGGCGGTACCAGCATACGACGCATCGATGTGATGCCAAATATTGTATTTTTTGCAAATATTACTAATCGCTGTAATCGGGTCAATCGCAGTGGAACTCGTGGTGCCAATCGTTGAGACGACACATAATGGCGTGTAACCGTTATTTACATCGTGTATAATTTTTGCCTCTAATGCCTCAGGAATCATGGCGAAGTTTTCATCTACTTCAATTTTTATTAAATTTTCGATGCCCAAACCGGCAATCTTTACATCTTTATCTACCGAGGAATGCGCTTGAGTCGAAGTATAAACTCGAAACCTTTCCGTGCCTGTAAATCCTGATTGATTAATTTGATATTGCGAACGCGCCTCCCGCGCCGTGAGCAGCGCCACCAGCGTGGCAGACGAGCTACTATCCTGAATCACCCCCGTGAAGCTTTGCGGCAAACCCAGCGCATCGCGCAGCCATTCCATCATGCGCTCTTCGAGTTCTTCGGCGGCGGGCGAGGTGAGCCAGATCATACATTGCGCGCCGAGCGTGGAAGCCAGCATTTCCGCCAAAATTGAAGGTTCGCTTGCGCCGGTGGGGAAGTACGCAAAAAACTGCGGGTGCTGCCAGTGCGTCATCCCCGGCAATATAATATTTTTAAAATCGCTAAATATTTGGGTAAAATTTTCGGCTTGTTCCGGTGCCGCCTGTGGCAGTTGCGCTTTGATATCACCGGGACGAACATTCGGCTTGACCGGGTAAATCTCTTTATTTTCCATATAATCCGCCATCCAGTCCACAAGTTGGTGCGCATACTGGCGAAATTCAGCAGTCGTCATAAGCGTTTTAATCTTGTTAATTTGCGCTTGCAAAATAAAATTTTTCTACAGATTTCAGCATTTTTACCAGAGGTCGGCAGCAAATTGTATTTTTAGCCGGGAAATTATCCTTACACTGCAAAGAATGTAGCGCTAAATTTCGTATTTTCAGGACTTTATAACGTTTTATAATAACGGTTTTCATTTTTCATATATCCTATTCAGATTTTTAAATGGAGGACAATTACCGGCATAAGGGCTTGCGGCGGCGCTTGATTGAAAAGTTGCGCGAACGCAACGAACTCGATCCCAGGGTGCTCGACGTAATGGAGCTATTGCCGCGCCATTTTTTTCTGGATCGCGCCTTTGAAGAGCACGCTTATGAGGATAAAGCCTTTCCGATTGGCAATGAGCAGACCATTTCGCAACCTTACACGGTAGCGTATCAAACCACGTTGCTCGATGTACAAAAACGCGATAAAATATTAGAAATCGGTACGGGTTCGGGCTATCAGGCTGCGATTTTGGCGATGCTTGGTGCCAGAGTATTTACAGTAGAACGGCAGGAAGCCTTGTACCGCAACGCGGATGCCCTCTTACATGACTTGCGGGTAGGTAATGTGCGCTGTTTTTTTCGCGATGGCTCCAAGGGATTGCCCGAATATGCGCCTTTCGATAAAATTTTGGCGACCGCCGGTGCCAATGAGGTGCCGCAAGCCTTATTAGATCAGTTGCGAATCGGGGGGGTGCTGGTCATTCCGGTAGGAGAAAAAGTACAGCAGATGTATCGCATTACGCGAATAAGCGAAGGAGAATGGCAGGACGAAGTGTTTGCCGATTTTCGTTTCGTACCCTTTCTCGGCGGGATTAATAGAATATGATATGAAATATGAGATGTGAAATATGAAATGTGATAATCCGCATTTTAGGAGCCCCACCTACGCTATTATCTATTAAATGGTAAATACTACCTTGTCTATTGCAAACTCGCATTATTTTTTAAGCATATTTTTTTGCCAGCCTAATCAATGCTTTTCATTCATAAAAAATCGGATTTAGACATTTTTATAGGGTGTAAAAAAATTAATTTCCGCTTTTTTCAACAGTTTAAACATTAACGTTATAACACCCGGCTAGTCCTTATTTTACAAGGGTTCCAGCATAAAATTACCCCGCTAAAGCTGCGCTTTGTGATAAATATCACTAGAGACATTGACGAGTATCACCATTTGGCAATTGTAATTCCAACAACTTTACATCGTAACTGAGATTACGCAGGTAAAAAATTAGGAAAAAAAAGTTCTTTGACAGTTACGACCTTTGGAGGATGAAATTTCCAG
>JBKBWT010000108.1:0-17040 GCA_046314415.1 Saprospiraceae bacterium | reverse complement strand
TTAAGTGCCGCTAATCTTGCCATTTCATTTCTGGCTTCCACCGTAGCCGAGCCGATATGCGGCAGTACCGCGACATTTTCCATAAAAAGCAGCGGATTGTCCGCCGCCGTTGGCTCCGGATTCGTCACGTCCAAGCCCGCGCCCCAAATGACGCCGGCACGCAGCGCCTCGATCAGATCTGCTTCCTGGTGTATGCCACCCCGCGCGGTATTAATAAAAATTGCGCTCGGCTTCATGCGCGCAAAAGCCGCTTTATTAAAAATACCTTTCGTGGTTTCATTTAGTGCAGTATGCACCGATATTACATCGCTTTGCGCCAGTAATTCCTCAAAAGTGACCAGCTTTGCTCCCAATAATTGTTCTGCTTCTACATTCGGATGCCGATTATGATATATAATTTGCATATTATAAGCACCTTTACAACGCTTTGCCATTTCCAGCCCGATCCGACCTAATCCATAGACTCCCAGGGTTTTATATTTTAGCTCTATTCCTAAATTCGCTTTAGGTTTAAAATAACCCCACTCCCCTTTTTCAATGGTTTTATGTAAATAAAACATCTTGCGGGAGGCAGCAATCATCAAGCCGAATGCCGTATCGGCAGTGGCGTCATTCATCGCGCCGGGCGCATAGCCAATGGGAATGCCCAGGCGTGTTGCTTCATTTATGTCAATATTATTATATCCGGCGGCAAATTGTGATATAATTTCTAAATGTTTACATGCATTCAGAAAATGAGCATCGAGTTGATCTACGCTGGTGCATAAGAGGGCATCATATGATTGAACTTCTGCAATTAATTCCGCCTGGGTCATAGGGCGTTCGCGCGACCAAACCGACACGGAAAAACCGGCTTTTTTTAATAATTCTTTTGCAATATCCTGAATATCAAGCGCTATAAAAACTTTCTTCTTCGACATCATAATAGGGAATAAATAAAAGCAATATTACATCACTTTGCAATAACATTATTTTCGCAATTGCACCCGCACCACTTTATCATCATTGGTTACATACAAGGTTTTATCCTCATCGGCGAGGGCGCAATTGGACGTAGGTCCATCAAAACGGATGCGTCCTAATAATTTTCCGGCAGGATTAAGGATGCAAATACCGCCTGGTCCGGTGCCAAAAATATTGCCATTTTGATCTACTTTCATGCCGTCGGGCACCCCCGGTCCGGAAGCCATTAAAGCAGTTGCATCATAAAAAATACCGCCGCTGCGTACCGTACTGTCGCCCAATTCATACCGATACCAATGACATTTACCTGGATCAGAATTAGCTACGTATAAATATTTTTCATCAGGTGATAGCGCAATGCCATTCGGGCGCGTGAGTGAATCCAAGAGTAAATAAACTTTGCCCTCAGGGGTAATTTTATACACGCCCTGATACGGTGTTTCTTTGGTCGCATCTTTCTCTTGCTGCGGCAAACCATAAGGCGGATCCGTAAAGTAAATGTTACCGGCGGCATCCCGGCAAGCGTCGTTCGGGCTATTTAGTTTTTTATTATCATATTTATCCGCAATTGTAATAAAATCCGGTTTTGGATCATGAATCGGTGCATTCATTAAAGCAATCCGCCGATCCCCGTGCTGGCAAAGAATTAAGTTTTCTTCCTCATCTAATAATAAGCCATTTGAACCCGGTTCATTACTATATTGACCGATACCGGTATAACCGGAAGGTTGCAAATATAATGTTATTCCATTTTCTTTAGTCCATTTGTAAATTGTGTTCTTTGGCACATCCGAAAACAATAACATATTTTGCCCGGCGACCCAGAGCGCGCCTTCGCTCCATTCATAACCGCTGCCAATTACCTCTAATTCAATATCTTGTGAAGTGATAGCATCCAGTGCCGGGTCCAGCCGTTCGACGGGTGAAGCTTTTTTTTCTTCAGGTGCCACGCGATTATTACATGCTACTAATAATAAAATGGCAAAAAATAGGATATACTTCATTGTGCTTGGGCTTTAAGTGGGTAAATATATAAAAAACCAATTAAGTTTTAGTAAATATTTCTATTTAGCCCGTGCGGGAATATTATTATATTCTATATCCGTAATCATTAATTTAAACCAGGTAAAATCGCCTTCTTTTAATTTCCAGGTCACTTCTGAGGCAACAGGAATGCGGATTCCAGCACGTTCGCCATAAGCAGTATTTTCAATATGCCAGCGTTCAAGCGTTGCACCCGCTTTGCGACCATAATAACGATCCGCTTCAAAACCTATCATATCGCCATCAATATTATAATAAAAAGTACCCGAAGCGCTCGCGCCGCCGTAGGTCATCGTCGCTTTCGCAGAAGTAGAATCGATGGCTTCCCAGGTGATGTAATCATTGAGCGCTGCCGTAGGAAACCAGCAAATCTCGCCCAGATAGCGCAACAGCGTACCCTGATCGGTTTCCGCGCCTTTGGCATCCACCACCGGCAATAAAGAAAGCGCTTGAATGAGCATACTCCCCTTGCCATTATGATATACATCAATACCCGCTAAATGAAATAAGGCGAACATTTTTACATCGGCGGTCCATACAAATGCGGGCGGGTTGGTGGTGAAATATTGCTCGGCTTGCACCGGCATCCAGGCGCCATTGGGCGTGGTACGCATCTTGCCTTTTTGATGTAAATGTACGGTGTTAATCCGTTCTTTACCAATGACTTGTGCACGTTTCAGCCAGCGTTGCACAACGGGCGGCAGCGGGTCTAAATGGGCTTGTGTAATAATTTCCAGCGGAAATGATTGAGTCGGTAAAATACCTTGTAATTGTTGCTTCGCCTTTATATTAAAATTCCAGACGCCATAACCAATTATAATAGCAACCGCTGTTATGATATTAATAATTGTCCCATATTTAGCATCCTGCCAAACCTGAAAAATGAGTAATTGCGAGAGCACAACGGCAGGAATTGCCACCATCCACCACATATCATTTTTTATAATTAATAACACGATCGTTATTATAAATAACAGGGCGCTTAGAAGCCATAACATACCCGCCGTTTTGGAAATTGGCAGCGTTAACTGCTGAATATCAGCCAGTTTGAACGCTTTCACAAAACCCATTATGTGAATGAGTGCATGTAATAAAAGGATAATTACAAAAAATGCCCTTGCCATAATGTCAAGTTTTAATAATTAAAAATAACATGGCTTGGGTGTTTATTTTAAATTTATTTAGCAAATGACTGCTGTAGTACCGTCCTCCAGTGCGGTTTTGCAAAAATCACTTAACTAAATTTCATAATACTACGGTAGTTAGAACTGGTCAACAAGTTAGCCGAAGAAAGAAGTAAGGACAATGATTTTTGTTACGCTATTTATTCCTTTTTAATTATCCATTCCTTCATTCTCCATCAACTCCCTTACCCCCATCCAAGCCATCAATCCCATGCCCACTTCCAGCGCATCTTCATCAATATCAAAGGTATTTGTATGAATTGGAGATGTAATATTTTTAGCGGGATTGCCGGTGCCAAGGCGATAAAAGCAAGCCGGCATTTGTTGGGAATAATAGGCAAAATCCTCCGCCGTCATGCGAATGGGGAGTTCCACGACATTTTCTGCACCCAAAAATTCCTGGGCGTAGGCACGCGCGCGGGCAGTGAGTTCGGGTTCATTATATAATACCGGATACCCAACTTTTATATCAAAATCGCAGGATCCACCCATACTTTCTGCTATGCTTTCGGCAATGGTTTTCATGCGTTTATGTGCTTCAAAGCGCCATTTTTCATTCATGGTGCGAAAAGTACCTTCGAGTTTTACTTCGTTGGGAATGATATTGGTAGCGCCGCCGGTAGAGTTGATTTTGCCGAAGGTCAACACACTCGGAATGGTTGGATCGCCATAGCGACTCACAATTTGTTGTAACGCTGTTATGATATGCGATGTAATAACAATCGGATCAATGCAATCCTGCGGGAGCGCGCCGTGCCCGCCTTTGCCGTGTACGGTGACGTACAGTTCATCGGCGGAAGCCATGTAGCTGCCCGGGCGCATGCCGATTTTGCCGACCGGAAGCGGCGGATGCACGTGTTGCCCAAAAATACTGGCAGGTTTGGGATTTTCTAAAACGCCTTCCTGAATCATAATGGAAGCGCCACCGGGAAATAATTCTTCCGCCGGTTGAAAAATTAATTTAATCGTCCCATTTAGTTCTTCTTTAATATTATATAATATTTTAGCAGCACCGATTAAAGATGCGGTGTGCACATCATGTCCGCAGGCGTGCATAACCCCTTCATTTTGAGACTTATACGGCACGTCATTCGCTTCCAGAATTGGCAGGGCGTCCATATCCGCACGTAAGGCAATTATTTTACTGTCGGGATTTTTACCTTTAATTAATCCCACTACGCCATTTTCTGCGATACCCCGTTGAAAAGGAATCCCGAATGATTGCAATTTTTCTGCAATGTAAAGGCTGGTTTGCGCTTCCTGAAACGACAGCTCCGGGTGCTGGTGCAGGTGACGGCGTATCTGAACGATTTCTGCAAAGTATTGTCGGGATAATTCTTTTACTTTTTCTTTAAGCATAATTTTTATTTGGAATGATGGAATTTTGGAAATAAGGAATAGCGGAATTAACACAAATATAGAATTCCAACATTCTATTATTCCAATTTTCCATAATATAACGCCGTGTCATACCACAGCGTCACGGTTTCGTTTTCCTGATGTTCGTCAAAAATAACACGCAAAGCGGCTTTTGCGTCGGCAAATTGAGTATGATTTTCGGGCAAAGCATAAGAGCAGGATAAATAACGTCCCCAAAGCCCCTCAAAATCAAACACTTGTGAATTTTCAAAAATAATTTGCTGCCAATTATTATTTCCAAAAAATACATCAAAACCCGAACTATCGTGATACACCTCGCTCACTTGCTGATAATCAAGCGAATATTTTAACAAAAAATCTTCATACGACGGCATAAAATTAGAACGTTCATTATTACGGACATTCCACATTAACAAAACCCAGCCAGCGGGTTTTAAAATCCGCTGAAATTCCCGGCGGGTCGCCACCGGTTCAAACCAGTGAAAAGCCGTGCCTGCCAGAATAAAATCTATGCTTTGATCGGGCAGTGTAGTGGCTTCAGCGCTACCCTTGATGCTTGTAAAATTCGGAAAATGCCCCAGCAGTTGCTCGGCCGCCTGACGCATTTCGGCATTAGGTTCCACGGCAAACACCTGATTACCAAGCTTTAATAAAGGCTCGGCGGATTTACCGGTGCCCGAACCCACATCGGCAACAATGCTTTGTGGTGTCCATTGTAATGTTTTTCGCCAAAAATCAAATGCGGCTTCCGGGTACCCCGGACGGTAACGAATGTAGTTTTCTACGGTGTGGGAAAAGCGAGATTCGGCATTTTGAAACATATATTATACTGCTTAGTTTGATATTTGAATTATTTTATTTTACATAAAAAGAAAAATAAACCCTTTAAATATTGATAGTTGACATTTATCATTGACATAGATTCTGAGTTGAGCTATTTTAACGTCATTTCCATTTTTTTTTGCCTGGAAAGTGTTAAATTTTTACAATTCAGTTATTTAGTATAAAAAAAGAAAAAATACAGGATGTACAAAATTATTAAACAAAAAATTAAGCCTATACAGTTTTTTATTTTAATATAAATTACATTAATAAACCAAATTAATGGCAAAAAAAGACGGTTTCACACCCCAACTAACAAATTTACAAACATTTATCATTGACAATCAGCACAATATCTGTTAACTTTGCATTGAATTCAATGTTCGTGTTTGATTTACACTTAGGCAAATAAAATTCTTTTAATCAAATAACAGCAATCCACTTATGTTAAAAAAACAATACCTCAAAAGCAAGACCACTTGTAAAGTGACTTTTGCGCTTCCGCTCGAGGCGGCTCCTGAGGCAAAAGAAGTAAGAGTACTGGGCGATTTCAATGGCTGGAGCTGGCAAGACGGCACCCCGATGAAACGCTCCAAGACCGATTATACAGCTACGTTGGAACTCGCTACCGGCAATCGTTACGAATTTCGTTATATGATTGATAATGAAAAATGGGAAAACGACTGGCAAGCTGATGATTATGCACCCACCACTTATGGTGTATTTAATTCGGTCGTGGAGGTGAGCACCCCATTACAAATGTCCTCTACTCCTGATGAAATTGAGGAAAAAGCAGCGGCTGAGTCATTGGAAGCAGCTAAAACCAAAGTGCGCAAACCCGCTGGCCGTAAGGGTTCGAAGAAAACCGACCATGTACCAGATGATTTGACTAAAATTGAAGGCATTGGACCCAAAATTGCACAAATACTGAATGACCGCGGCATTGTCACGTTTGCTGATCTGGCAAATACCGATGCCAATATCGTGAAAACCATGCTCATTGAAGCAAGCAGCCGCAATCGCATGCACGATCCCAGTAGCTGGTCGGAACAGGCTCAACTCGCCGCCGCCGGTGATTGGGATACGCTCGCCCGTCTCCAAAGTGAACTGAAAGCTGGAAAACGATAAAATGCAGGATAGATGAATGGGAGAAATAGGAATTTGCTCCTATCCTCTCATTCGTCTATCACCTATCTTATTACCATTAACTTTAAACCATTTAAGCATGATTACCAAGCAATTTATGAAAGCAAAGCCGGTTTGCAAAGCAACTTTTACCCTGCCGGTAGAGTTAGCACCGGAAGCTCAAAACATCCAGATTCTGGGTGATTTTAACAACTGGGATCCGTCCAACGGTATTGAAATGAAGAAGCAAAAAAATGGCTTTTTCAAAGCTACGGTTGAGCTGGAATCAGGTAAGGAATATCAATTCCGTTACCTCGTAGATGGCAATATTTGGATCAACGACCAGGAAGCCGACAAGTACGTACCGACACAATTTGGCACCGAAAACTGCGTGATTAGCGCATTGAACTAATGCTTACCATTTAATTTTTCCCTAAAGATCGGGCTTGCGCTGTTGATGAGTGTGAGCCTGATTTTTTTGGTTGAAAAGTTGACAGGTTGAATGGTTGATAAAGAGCTGAAAATCAATGATTCAACAATTCAACCTTTCAACCATTCAACTAAATTTTACCAACTACTTCCGCCACCACCGCCAAAGCCACCACCCGAAAATCCACCGCCACCAAAGCTACTCCCACTGCTACCCGAGGACGAAGGCTGACTCACAAAAGTGCTACCCATGGAGCGCATGGAATGACTCAATGAATTTGTAAATAAAACCGGCGAAAATGTATCACGTCTGGAACTATGATACCAATCGGGTTCAGGCAGGGTTAAATCTTTGAATTTTTCTGCCCACTTTTCGACCTGATTGAAAACAATGGCGTAAGGCAGGGTTTTATCAAAATAATGCGGGTCTTCTTTTATAAATGTTTCTAATCTGGGCAGCTCTGCGTCTTTTACAAACAACTCAAAACCAGCTAGTTTTTTATAAGCATTTAATCCTATGGGTGCTTTCTTCGGCATTTTGATACCAAAAATAAGCGCCAGCGCCCCACTGGCAAACAAGCCAAAACCCAATTCCCTCGAAGCCAAATCTTCTACGCCCAGCAAGGTGATCGCAAAAAGCGCGATACCCAAAACGCCCACCACTAAACCAATGATTTTCAGGGCAGTACCCGCCCCACGCGTGTACGGCACGTACAAGGATCGCTGTTTGATACGATTTTCCAGTTCTATACGGGCACTTTGCATCGTAGTATAAAATTGATTCTTTAAACTGCTGAGTTTCACCTCTTTACCAATCTCGCCGTTTTTACCAAAAATGCCGTAAAAAAAGGTTTTTTCATATTGCGGCGCATCCGCTGGCAGGTTTTGTTTTTTAGTAAAATAATATTCATCTTTTTTAAAGATGGACTCGGTGCCGGTTTCCCGCACTTCAATAATTCCGCGCGCACCCCAGTAGGGAATGAGCGCCAGCAGGTCACGGTCGTGCAATTGGTCATCGATGAGAATGCCTGCCTCGGAGGGCGGCAAATCAGCCGGCGGATAATATTCTACCATCACCGAAAAATCTTCGTCGCGCCCCCAACGCTGCCAACTGTAATACAAAGCTAAAAATATAATAACCGGTAATAATAGTAGCCGATTATTTAGCCAGAATAAGCGAAAATTATAATGATTTGTTTTTTCAGCAAAATAACTATCAGGAATATTTAATGTAAATAATAAATCTTCATCGGGGTGTAAAGTAGTTTGTTCGGCAGCCAGGTCTGCAATGAACGTATTGCCCAGCGTTCGTACTTTTATCGGGCGTTTTTCCGTATTTCCTTGAATAAAGGGTTCAAAATCAATATTTTGAATATTATTACCAGGAAATTCTATCTGAATTTTATGCTGCAAAACCGGCTCGTTAATACCATTGTTAATTGGAATATAAGCATAGGTCTGGGATCCTTGTGGCGTTAGCTGGTCTTTATAGAAGTTATCATATACCAAATATTTTAATTCTATCGTGCGCTCCTCGCCCACCGGCAGATCGGAGATATCAAAACAGATATTATAAGAACGTCCGGCACGGCAGCGCTTCGCCCCTTTAACTTCCACGTTATCAAGGATATAGCGATATTCGCCGCCCAACCAGTCATTTACTTGTGGTGCTTGATTTTTAATAAAAGGATATAATAAACGCGAAATACTATTCATTTTTCGCACCGGCACCACCGTGTATGTTTCGGTAATTTCCGAGACGCCATTCGCTAAAATTTTAATATTTATGAGTTGATTTTTAAAATAAAATTTTCCCGCCATTACCTGGGGTGGAATGGGCGTGAGTTGCAAAAAATCTTTCGGGAAAGAAAAACCAATGGTCATGCCCTCGTTCGGCTGTAAAGTTTGAGTCGTTTTGCCGGAAAAAGACTGCCGATTATTGGCAAATTGCATTTCCGCGTCTTGCCTTTCGGAGCCATAATTGCCAGTAGCCACAAAAAAACGCGGTTGAAAATCGAGGGGCAGATTACCATCCCAGGTCAAATTAAATGAAGCTTTTTCAATTTGTGTATTCCATTCTGTACCAATTACATTCCAGTATAATTCACTTTCATTTTCAAAAAAGTTAATCGCATTATATACATCATAATGAATGACATAACGTTGCGCTCCTTTTACTTTTTCTGCCTCCGAACCGATGCGAATACTTTTGTTATAGTATTCATTTTCAATGAGATAGTTCCAATTTTCTACCTCAATATTGGTAAGAAAAACCTGAATTTCACTGCCGCCACTCTTATAAGGACGATCCGCAATGCCGCCGTTCGGTGCATCATAACGCACCGGAATCTTACGGATGATGCCATGTCTGGATTCGGTGAATTCGAGGTCAATGGTTTCCGTTACTTTAATCACCGCATCGCGCGTGACGTGCAGGCGCACATCGTATTTTTTTATAATAAATGCCTCCTGGGATATAATAAGTGGTAAATAAAACAGGGATATTATAACAAAAAGCAGGTGTTTCATAATTTTTTATGAAGCATTTTACAAATATGATAATAAGCGCCGATTACTAAACAGCGTTATTCCTTAGAATTTCACCTGTACATTGCGGGCTTCTTCCGGATTTTCCAATTCAAAAAACGGACGTTTCTGGAAATTAAAAACACTGGCGATTATCATAGAAGGAAACGTTTCCACTTTGTTATTAAAATCACGTACGGTAGCTTGATAATAACGGCGGGCATTTTGTAAATGATCTTCGACGTCGAGCAGCGCATTCTGCAATTGTTGAAAATTCTCACTGGCACGGAGTTCCGGGTAGTTTTCGGCAATCGCAAACACACCACGCAGAGCAGTACTGATAGCCCCTTGTGCCTGGGCTTGCGCTGCTACGTCGTTGCTGGGCGCTTGTAGCGCGGCATTCCGGGCTTGCACCAGTCGTTCAAACGTCTCTTTTTCGTGGGTGGCATAGCCTTTCACCGTTTCTACCAGATTGGGAATCAGGTCATAACGGCGTTTCAATTGAATCTGAATACCGCCCCAGGCTTCATCGGCTTTGTTGCGCAGGCGCACAAATCCATTGTACATGCCAACGAGCCAAAGTATAAGCAGAACCGTAATCGCGACAATAATGAGGAGCCAAGTCATAAGCAGTGGTTTTCGTTTGTTTACAAAAAAATTATTGCTCAAAAATACAGAACTGCTTCATTTTTAGCGCAGTAAAATCGCTGAAACTTTGGAAATCATCGGCAATAGTTAAAAGCATAGAGTTTTTTTGTACTTTAGCCCTGGGTTAATGTGTTTATGTTTTAATGTGTTCAAGTGTTCATGTCCTTTATCACATGCGCTTCCACTTCCTTACATAAACACAAGAACACCTGAACACAAGAATATAACAAAAATGGCTAACGTTATTCACCACACCCTATTCACTGATTTTGATATTCATCTTTTCCGGCAAGGCAAACATTTTCGCATTTATCAAAAGCTTGGTAGTCACCTCACGGAAGTGGAGGGGCAGCCTGGCACTTATTTTGCCGTATGGGCGCCGAGTGCACGTCAGGTATCGGTCGTCGGTAATTTTAATGGTTGGAATAAAAATTCGCATCCGCTTTCACCGCGCTGGGATAGTTCGGGCATTTGGGAAGGCTTCATTCCGGGCGTAGGCAAAGGCGAATTATACAAATATAATATTGTAGCGCCCAACGGGCAGCATTTGTCAAAAGGCGATCCTTTCGCTTTGTTCTGGGAAATCCCGCCCAATACGGCTTCTATCGTGTGGGATTTGGATTATCAGTGGAAAGACGATGCCTGGCTGAAGGAGCGCAGCGAGCATGCGGGCAAGGATAAGCCTTATTCTGTATATGAAGTGCACCTTGGCACCTGGAAGAAGCGTAAAAATGGCTTAGAATCATTGAGTTATCGTGAGATGGCGGACGAAATGGTGGCGTACGTCAAAGAAATGGGCTTTACGCATGTTGAAATGATGCCGGTCATGGAGCACCCGTATTTTCCGTCCTGGGGCTATCAAATAACGGGCTACTTCGCACCGACGAGCCGCTTTGGCACACCGCAGGATTTTATGTATCTGGTAGATGCGTTCCACCAGGCGGGTATCGGGGTGATTTTGGATTGGGTGCCCTCGCATTTTCCGAGTGATGCCCACGGTTTGGCGGATTTTGACGGTACGCATTTGTACGAACATGCCGATCCACGCAAAGGCTTCCATCCGGACTGGAAAAGTTATATTTTCAATTACAGTCGCCATGAAGTGCGTAGCTTCCTGATTGCCAATGCTTTATTCTGGTTGGATTTGTATCATGCTGATGGTTTGCGCGTGGACGCGGTGGCTTCGATGTTGTACCTAGACTATTCGCGGAAAGCGGGCGAATGGGAACCGAATATCTACGGTGGTAATGAAAATCTCGAAGCCATTTCATTCTTAAAAGAATTCAATGAAACTGTATATCGGGAATTTCCCGATGCGGTCACGATTGCCGAAGAGTCCACGTCGTGGTCGGGCGTGTCGCGCCCGGTTTATACCGGCGGTTTGGGCTTTGGTCAGAAATGGATGATGGGCTGGATGCACGATACCTTGAATTATTTTAAAGAAGACCCCGTTTACCGGAAATTTCATCATAATAAAATTACATTTAGTATTATTTATGCTTTTACAGAGAATTTTATGTTGCCGCTCTCGCACGATGAAGTCGTACACGGCAAAGGCTCATTGATCCAGCGCATGCCGGGCGATGAATGGCAAAAATTTGCGAATCTGCGCACCTTGTTTGGTTATATGTTTACCCATCCGGGTACGAAATTATTATTTATGGGTGGTGAATTTGGGCAAACGAGTGAATGGAATATTGAGCGCGGCTTGGAATGGTGGCTCACGCAGTTTAATTATCATCATGGCATGCAGGAATGGATTAAAAAACTAAATGAATTGTATAAAAATACGCCGGCATTATATAAAAAGCAATTCTCAGCCGAAGGCTTCGAGTGGATTGACATCAGCGATTATCAAAACAGTGTGCTTTCCTATTTGCGAAAAGGCGAGGAAGGCGATACGCCAGTAGTGGTGGTTTGTAATTTTACGCCGGTACTGCGCGAAACTTATAAAATTGGCGTACCCAGTGACGGCAAGTGGAAAGAAGTGCTCAATAGCGATTTGAAAGACTTCGGCGGTAGCGGCTACCATGTGAATGAAAATCTGGAAGCTGTGGAAGACGACTGGCACAGTCGCAAGCATTCACTGACGATTAAATTGCCCCCTATGGCAATTATCATATTAACACCGGAAGTAAATAACCATGTAAAAGCAAAGCAAACGAGGGGACGGAAGAAGAAGGAGCAATCTTAATTGTAGCGCAGCGTTTACGCTGCTTTTCGTCCCTCAGCCTTCAGGCTGAATTGATAAATTATTTCCTTTTATTAGCTTTCAGGCTGATTCTATTCTCGAATCCTAGCCTGTACCGTTACTTTTCCGAAAGGTCTACGTCCAAAAATGTAGCAAAAACAAGGCTACATGGAAAAGACGTATTACCAACGCAACTTACCCCACATCGTGCCACCCGGCGGCACTTTTTTTATCACTGCCCGTTTGACAGATACGCTTCCTTTGCCTTTATTGAAAAAATGGCAAGCGGAAAAAGAAAATGCCCGGAAAGAAGTATTGGAAAAACGGTCAATCAAATCAGAAAATACGCTACGTGTCAATCTGCTGCTATCCGAAGAACGGAAACGCCTGCTCACCAATATTCAAAAACGGTATTTCAAAAAAATTGACGACTACCTCGACCAGGCAATTAGCGGACCAGATTGGCTAAAACAGGTTGATGTTGGCAAAATATTACAGAGTAAATTTCATCAATATGATGCTGTTTATTACTCACTCTCCGCTTTTTGCATCATGCCCAACCATTTTCATTTATTGATTGATACCGCTTTTCAATTGTCAGAAAATGCAGTGCATCCTGAATACAAGCCTTTGTCAAAAATTATGAATTATATCAAAGGTGGAAGCGCTTATGCTGCCAATCAAATGTTAAATCGTAAGGGAAAATTCTGGCAAGGGGAGAGTTACGACCACTTGGTCCGAAATGAAAAGGAATTCCATAATATTGTACGTTATATTGCGAATAATCCGGTAAAAGCGAAGTTGGCAAAAGAATGGCAAGAGTGGCAGTTCACATACGTGCATTCGGATTTACAGGCATTATTGTAGCACAGCCTTGAAGGCTGTGCTACGTCAGGCAGCGTTTAACGCTGCACTACATCCACACTCTTCATCACCTCAATCATTTCAATGAACTCCCGCCGATAGCCATTTTCATCCTTGCCTTTAGCGCTTTCGGCGAGTTGTTTACAATGCTGATACGTAGCGTCGCCTTTGAATTCACTTTGCCGCAAAAGCATGCCAAACTCCGCGACCGCCGCCGACCAACGGAAATTATCACTGGTTTTTTGGAGTTGTACGTTGTTGTCAATCACCGGTTTTTCAATCAATTGACTTTTATCGCCATCTGGTTTTTTGTAGCGTAACTTGATGGTACACAGTTCTTTAGCGTTGCCATCTAATTTTATATTGCCTTTTTGATACTTCAAATCATCCACTTTCGCCAGGAATGCACTTTCCACGCCGACGGGAATAATTTCGTACAAAGCCGTGACGGTATGACCTGCACCGAGTTCGCCCGCATCTTTTTTATCATCATTGAAATCTTCTTTATTCAATACGCGATTTTCATAACCAATTAAGCGATAGCCTTTTACCTTCGCCGGATTGAATTCAATCTGCAATTTTACATCTTTGGCAATCGCAAAAATGGTACCGCCAAATTCCTTCACCAGCACTTTCTTCGCCTCGCTGATGTCATCAATGTACGCGTGATTGCCGTTGCCTTTATCGGCTAATTGCTGCATTTTATTATCTTTATAATTGCCCATGCCATAGCCCAAAACCGTGAGAAAAACGCCGCTTTCCCGTTCTTTTTCAATGAGTTGCACCATGTCGGCATCGCTGCTTGCGCCCACGTTGAAGTCCCCATCGGTTGCCAATATGACCCGATTATTACCACCTTTTATAAAATGTTCCCGCGCCACTTCATAAGCCAGCTTAATACCTGCGCCGCCAGCCGTAGAACCACCTGCTTTCAGTTTATCCAATGCATCTTTAATTTTACGCTTATCCGCGCCCGAAGTAGAAGGCAAGACCAAACCTGCCGCACCGGCATAAACGACCATCGCCACCCGATCCTGCTCGCGCAATTGATCGGTCAGCAATTTAATCGAAGCCTGCACCAGTGGCAATTTATTGGGTTCGTCCATACTACCCGACACATCAATCAGGAAAACCAGATTGCTCGCCGGTAAATGATCGGTAGGAATGTGCTTGCCCTGCATACCGATGTGCAACAATTTATGCTTTGGCTGCCAAGGGCAGTCGGAAATCTCGGTAATCACTTCAAACGGGTGCTCGCCCTTTGGTTCCGGATATTCATAATCAAAATAATTCACCAATTCCTCAATGCGCACGGCGTCTTTCGGCGGTTTTTGCCCCATTTTGATAAAACGGCGCATATTGCTGTACGAAGCGGCATCCACATCAATCGAAAAAGTGGACAGCGGATTTTGCGTCGCTTCATAAAAGCGGTTTTCGACAATGGCGTCGTAGTCTTCGGTGTTGAATTGGGGTGCCGTTTCTGGATCGGCTCTCCTGTTAGATGACTTTGCTTTTGCATTAACACCAAAAGCACTGCCTGCGAGATTTTGACTTGAATAACTTGGGGCTCTGGAATCTGTTGTAATAGAAGAGATGGAGTAACTCATTTGTTGTTTTGCAACTGTACGATAGCCTGTTATAACTACTTCATCTAATTGAACTCCCTCCATCATAACGACATCAATGATGTTAGAAGCGCCTATTTTAACTTCTTGTGTAGTATAGCCTGTATAACTAAAAACCAAAACACTATCATTTTCTGAAGCTTTAATAAGATATTTACCTTCTCCATTTGTAATAGTGCCACTAGTAGTTCCTTTTACTACAATAGATGTTCCGATCAAAGGAATACCCTGACCATCTGTAACAATTCCTGTTATTATTCTGGTATTATTCATTTGCCCTGCAAAAAACAGCGCAGCAACAACTAAGAGGAAAAGTAATTTTTTCATAAGGTTTCGATTTTTTAAGGTAGGATGCAGCGAAGCGAAGTATTACATAAATGCAGTTAAAAAATTTATAAAAAATAATATTTGCCATTCGGTTGCCCGGCTTTTGCAGGTGGGAAGTATTAAAAAGTAGTACGGAAGGACTTTTTTGATGTTTTGAAGAACTAATTTGATGTTTGGAAGTACTTTTTAGATGTTCCGAAGTATTAATTTGATACTCAGAAGGACTTTTTAGATATTTTGAAGGACTAATTTGATGTTCGGAAGTACTTTTTAGATGTTCTGAAGTATTAATTTGATATTCAAAAGGACTTTTTAGATGTTCTGAAAGACTAATTTGATGCTCTGAGGTATTAATTTGATACTCAGCAATACTTTTTAGATATGCAGCAATATTAAATGGATGCTTGAAAGTACTTTTTTGATACTCAAAGATACAAATACCCTATTGCAAGGTTTATGAAGGCATCGCTGTCAGAATAACACGGTGTATTTCAATGCAGTCTGGCAGCTAAAATGCTATCATTTTGTGCAAATAGGCTCGTCAAGGACTTTCCGCTTTTCAATTTTTTCCACTTTTCTAATGGTTTGGGTCAAATTTGGTAGGAAGTCGCAGTTCTTCTAACAACCGGATTACATTTTTTACGGCAAAAGATAAATTTTTATACATTAAACAAACTTTTTGTTTAAAATAATCCATATATTTGTTTCAAAATTAAACCAAATGTTTACCTAAATCCTAATATATTTTTCATGAAAGCACTCAAAATCATCGGCATTTTGCTGGCAGCAGTCGTCGTTATCGTCCTGCTTTTAGGACTGGTAGCGCCCAAATCTTACCACGTTGAACGTTCGATTGTCATTGACGCGCCGCGCGAAACGGTCTTTCCGTACTTGCAAACTTTTGAAAAACAGGCAACCTGGTCGCCCTGGGCAGAACGAGACCCGAACATGCAATCCGAAATCATCGGTACTGATGGAACCATTGGCGCCATTAATCGCTGGCAGAGCAAGGTAGAAGGCAATGGCGAGCAAGAGATCACGGCTGTTGTAGCCAACGAACGGTTTGAAACGAAGTTACGCTTTGACGGCATGGGCGAATCGAATGCCATACTGGCTACAACGGACGAGAACGACGGTACAAAAGTAACCTGGAGTATGAGTGGCGGCATGCCTTTCCCCTGGAATGTGATGGGATGTTTATGAATTTTGATAAAATGTTAGGCAATGATTTTGAAAAAGGCTTAAATAAACTCAAAACTATGATCGAAACAACACCTACGACCTACGGCGGATATGTGGTGCAGGAAATGGATGCTCCGGTGAAATATTTCGTCGGGATCCGCGAGAAAATCAATATGAGCGAAATGACCTCTGAGCGGTTTGGTCAGTTTTTACCCAAAGTTTTTGCCGCGGTGAAAGCGGCTAAAGTGGAAGTAGATGGTCCGCCTTGTGGCTTATTTTTCTTGTGGGATGAAGCCAATCAGCAAGTGGAGTTGGCATACGCAGTGTCCCTCAAGGCAAAAGCAAGTGTGCCTGGTTTGACTACATTTGAAGTGCCTGCCGGACAACGGCTCTTGGTTGATTATTACGGACCTTATGCCGGCACGGGCGCAGCGCACGCCGCTATGGACGAGTATGTAAAAGTGCATCAACTCGAAGGTGGTATCCCCGTTTGGGAAGAATATGTGACCGACCCAATGGCGGAGCCCGATACAGCCAAGTGGCTGACAAAAGTCTGGTATCCAGTTCGCAAGAAAACCCTGTAATAATTGGGCATAAAATCATGGCACGTTATAAATCAAATTTAAATTTTAAACATATTCACTAGTGTCCGGTTAAGAAAATAAAAACTGGTGTAATCGGTTAAATATCAGTTTTTTACGAGAGGAATTTTCAGAAACGATTTGAAAAA
>JBKBWT010000107.1:0-17044 GCA_046314415.1 Saprospiraceae bacterium | reverse complement strand
AACCGTAGAAGCCACACGCATCAATAAAATATTGGCGGACACCAATCAGCTCTCCAATCTTGCCTTGCAAATGTACGGGCTTTACCTCAGAGTCGGCTACGTGAGCAATGATAAAGATTTGTTTTATGTACGTGAGTTTTTCCGCAGCAAACTGCCGATTGTTGACTTTCAGGAGTTGGATTTTTTCGGTAAAATTCATTTTTGTCAAGCCTATATCTGGTATTATCATATGGCGCAAGACTTTCCCATGAGCTACCGCTATGCGCGCAAATGGGTGGATTTGTTCAACGAAGAGCCGGAATTAAAACAACTCAATGTGCCCCTTTATTTAAAAGGCTTGCATCATTTACTAAATGCCAGTTTCAATTTATTACATTATGAACAGTTTGAAAAAACTTTAACAGAATTATATTCATTTTCCAATGAATATGATGTAAGTGATAATAAGAATGTTGAAGCATTATATTTTTTATTCAAATACAATCATACCCTTAAAAAGCATTTCCTGGAAGGCACCTTTAGCGAGGGCATCAAAATCGTGCCGGAATTGATGCATATTATTGAAGAAGATACGTATAACTGGGATGATCATCGCATTATGCTGTTTTATTATCGCATTGCGTGTTTATACTTTGGCAGCGGCGACAATGAAAAAGCGATTGATTTTCTGAATTTAATTATCAATCAAAAAAATCCGGATTATCGTGCGGACATTCAATGTTACTCCCGCATTTTAAATTTGATTGCACATTTTGAATTAGGCAATGCACAACTCGTTGAATATCAGGTAAAATCCGTGTATCGTTTTTTAGCCAAAATGGAAGAACTGCTCGCGGTACATCAGGAAATTTTCCGGTTTATCCGGCGCACGCCGCATATGCGCGCATCTGAAATGAAGCAGGAATTTATTAATTTGAAAGAAAAATTACTCAAATTACAAGATCATCCTTACGAAAAACGGGCATTTTTATATCTGGATATCATATCCTGGCTCGAAAGTAAAATTGAAAATCGTCCGTTACAAGATATTGTACACAGCAAATTCGTGAACCGCCAACGCACTACCGTTACCGATAAATAAAAGAATTTAGTCGAAGTCTTGCAAATAACAGTCGAACACATTCAACAATTAACCAAATTTTAAGTTGTTTTAAGCCAACCTTAACAGCGATTTGAAGGTCGTATTATTACTTTTATAATTCACCAAATTTCAAAACAATCTGCACTGATATGAAGCATTACTTACTTTGTCTCAGCCTGCTGCTAGCTTGGCACTACAGCACGGCGCAGGTCAATGGCATTATCACCGACAGTAAAGGCGAACCGCTTCCCTTTGCAACCGTTACGGTCAAAGGCACTTCCACCGGCACCACCAGCAACGTCAATGGCAAGTATCAACTGGATTTAAAACCGGGCGAATATGAACTGGTTTTTCAATTCATTGGCTACCGCCAGCAAACCGAAAAAGTACGTGTAAATAATACTGTAACTACTTTGAATGTAATATTACAAGAGCAAGCCGTAGAATTAGGAGAAGTGGTGATCCGCGCCAATGCGGAAGACCCCGCTTATGCGGTGATTCGCAAAGCCATTGAAAAACGGAAATATTATCGCGATCAGGTGGAGGCGTACAGTTGTGATGTATATTTAAAAGGGAATATCAAATTTTTGGATGCGCCGGAAAAATTTATGGGTCGGGAACTCGGTAATCTCGGCGGTACGCTCGACTCCAACCGGCAGGGCATTGTTTATTTGTCCGAGTCGCAATCAAAATTATTTTTCCAGCAGCCCGATCAGTACCGGGAGGAAATGATCTCATCAAAAGTAAGCGGCAATGACAATGGTTTTGGCTTTAACAGTGCATCAGATATGGATTTTAATCTATATGAAAATACTGCGAATTACAGCCGGGAAATTGTGTCGCCGATTGCCGCCAATGCCCTGACGTATTATCGCTATCGTATGATCGGCACTTATTTAGACGAAGACGGGCGCACCATTAATAAAATTGAAATTATTCCTCGTCGCGACGAAGACCCCGTTTATCGCGGTACGATTTATATTGTAAATGATTTATGGAATGTGCAGAGCGCTGAATTATTATTATTAAAAAATTCGATAAATCAACCGGCGCTTGATTCTTTATATATTCGTCAAGTATATGTACCTGTAAAAGAGCCGGATACATGGCGTATTTTTTCGCAAACCATTACTTTCCGGGCGGGCGTTTTTGGATTTAAGCTCGGCGGTACTTTCACCGGCATTTACTCCAATTATAATATTACACCAAATTTTGATAAAAAAACCTTTGGGAATGAAGTATTTAAAGTAGTAGATGGCGCCAATAAAAAATCGCAGGAATTTTGGGATACCATTCGCCCGATCCCACTCACGGAAGAAGAAGCTGTTGATTATGTAAAGAAAGACAGCTTACAGGAAATCCGCCGCTCCAAGCCTTATTTAGATTCTATTGATGCTAAAAATAATAAATTTACCATTGGTGATTTATTTTTTGGTTATAGTTATAATAATTCTTATAAAAGACGATATTTTAATATCAATTCGCCGGTAACAACCGTACAATTTAATACCGTACAAGGCTGGAACGCCGATCTGAATTTGACGTACCGACACGATAAAGATGAAGATGCAACCCGCTATTGGCAGGCGCGCGGCGCGCTGAGTTACGGTTTTTCCGATCGGCGGGTGCGCGGGACACTGGGACTTACCGCGCTGCTCGACCAGAAAACCCGAACGGTGCTAACCCTTTCCGGCGGTATTGATGCGGTGCAGTTTAACCCGGCTAATCCTATTAGTAAAACCGGTAATACAATAGCCTCGCTTTTTTACAAGGATAATTACATGAAACTTTATGATAAAGCGTTTGGACGTTTAAATGCACAACGCGAACTCGTAAATGGTGTGTTATTTACTGGCAGTATCGAATATGCCCAGCGTAGCCCACTGGTAAACAACTCCAGTTTCAGTTGGGTTAAAGATGAAAACGAGCGTTATCAATCGAATGATCCCTTGGATCCGTTTAATAATGCGCCGGCGTTTTCGCAAAGTGAAGCGCTGACACTGACTGCCAATTTGCGGCTGCGGTATAAACAAAAATATATTACATATCCGAATCGTAAATTGATATCCGGCTCGGATTTGCCTGATTTATGGTTACAATATCGCAAGGGTATCAACGCTTTTGGCAGTGATGTAAATTATGATTTGTTATCCGCCCGTATTGTTGAAAATTATATATCCCTGGGGGTTATCGGTAATTTTAATTTCACATTGGAAGCAGGTACTTTCCTCAATACCAATGCTTTACAATTTATGGATTTCCGGCATTTTAATGGCAATCAAATTCGCGTAGCCAATCCAGATACGTATAATAATTCATTTTTATTATTACCTTATTATACCCATAGCACGGCGAGTGATTATGTACAGGCGCATTTTCAACATAATTTCGATGGCTGGATTTTGAATAAAATTCCGTTGATTCGTAAACTTGGCTTCACCGAAGTTTTTAAAGCCGCATTTTTATATACCCCGGAGCAAAAGGAATACCTTGAATTGGGTTTTGGTATTGACAATATTGGATTTGGCGTGCTGCGGCTGCTGCGCGTGGACGTAGCGTGGTCGCGCAATAATGAAGGCAAATGGCGAAACGGCGTGGTATTTGGATTGCGTGTGCCCATTGACGAAGATTGATGTTTTCTAAGATACAGGTTGTTGGTTGTCGGACTAAAATTTTTTATTAAAAATTATTATCATTCCTTTATGTCCGATAGCCAACACCTTCCAATAAAAATATAATTTTTTTAGCTCAAGTGTTTGACTTTTTGGCGCGTGTCGCTTATTTTTGCAATTGAATATCGCCACAACTTAAAGAATCACATCTTTCCACAAGTATTAACTGGTACTTTGTCCTTTTCCTCCCCCATTGAAGGCAAGTATTGCTATTCACTTTGTAACCAAATTTAAGATCCCAAAATATGATAAAGCAATTACACTGCCTTATTCCGGTATTTCTATTGACGTTCATTAGTTATGTACCCGCGGCAACGGCTGCTGAGGATGATTTTTCCGGCTGCTGCAAACCACCTTTAGACGTAGTTTATTGGTGTAATGATTTACCTTATGATTTTAATCCATATGATATTTATCA
Organism: Saprospiraceae bacterium; assembly: GCA_046314415.1. Taxonomy (GTDB): domain Bacteria; phylum Bacteroidota; class Bacteroidia; order Chitinophagales; family Saprospiraceae; genus JADJNW01. Next base: position 12,873 of record JBKBWT010000107.1, on the reverse strand, counting down.
ACTCCAGGTATTATTTGGTAAACCGCAAAATAAATGTTACGCAAATGTTTGGGCGGAATTAAACCCCATTGTGAAGCTTACCAATTGTGAAACGGGCACCATTACCCGGCGTTTTCAGGTTTCTGCGCATTATGGATATGAGTATTGCGAGCCAACCATTACTATTAAAGGAACGCATAATTATGATATTCGCTTTCCGGCGGATTTTGAAGTTTCCTGCGGCGCAGCCCCCCCGGCTGAAGACTTATTCACACGTGAATCGGCTTGCGACTTGCTGGCGGTGAGCGTTACCGATCAAACTTTTAGCAGTTCGGGTAGCGGCTGCGGTAAAATTTTCCGTAAGTATAAAGTTATTAACTGGTGTGAATATGACGGCATTTCAGATAAAGTAGTAATCGGGCGCGATGAAGACTGCGATGGCAATGCCGGTGACGAAGACGTGTGGGTGCTGCGACGCGCTGATGGCTTTGCTTTTATTGACCGCGACGATCAGGAATATAATAATAATCCAAAATTAAATGAACGCGGCTGCGCGCCGAAAAACCCCAAAGGTTATTGGCGCAAGGTAGTATCGACGGGCTATTGGGAATACACGCAACACATTAAAATCAATGATAAAATTGCACCGGTTGTCACCGTAGAGCAGCCCAGTCCGTTCTGTAGTTATAATAATAATTGTGATGCCAGTACAAAGATTTCCTTTACTATCTGGGATGACTGCACCCCGAATGATATAAAAAGTAAAATTTTTATAAATGGGGTCATTGTTGCAGAATTCCGACAAGGCGGCGAATATTTTGTAACCGGCACCTATAAAGTCGGCACGCATCAGGTGGAAATCCACGCCAGTGATGGCTGCGGTAATTCTACCGTTATCAAATCTTCGTTCCAGGTGGTAGATTGCAAAGCACCGGCACCCATTTGTGTGAATGGCATTACCGTGACGCTGATGCCTACACCGGCGAATACCGATGTAAATGGCGATAGTATTCCTGATAAAGCAGCGATGACAATCTCGGCTAAAGACCTGATTATCAGCCAGGTAACCGATTGCTCCGGCATTGCAGGATTTTCGATTAATCGGGTGGGTGAAACCCCTAATATCAATAAAACCAATCTGGTATTAACCTGCGATGATTTAGGCACCTTACAGGTGGAAATTTATGCCTGGGATCGCGCGAACAATCCTTATGCGGTGCAGCCGGATGGTAAGATTGGCGGACGCAATCGCGGTGTTTGTCAAACCTACATTTTAGTACAGGAAAATAACAATTTATGCGGCGGAGCAGCAGCAATCCTTGGTTCGTTGGCAGGCGCGATTAAAACCGAGGACGGTCACTATCTGAATAATATACCGGTATTACTGGTAAATGACGACAGCACCATGCAGCGAACCAACACCGAAGGCATTTATAATTTTGATAGCTTGCAAATGCATAAGCGTTATCGGGTGGTTCCCTCGTTCAACGAAAACTGGACCGAAGGCATCACCTTAGCCGATATTGTCGCCTTGCAAAAACATTTACTAAATTCGGAAATTATTCAGTCGCCTTATCGCTTGATTGCCGCCGACATAGATCGTTCTAACAGCGTAACCGGTGCGGATTTAATTGAATTGCGTAAATTATTATTAGGCATTACGACTCAGTTTGAGTATAATACCAGTTGGCGCTTTATTAATGCCCAGCATGTTTTTATTAATCCGGTTAATCCTTGGGAAGCGCCCTTCCCCGAATATGTTGAAGTACCGGAAATGACCGAAGCAATCAGTAACGGCAATTTTATTGGGGTTAAAATCGGTGATGTAGATGGCAGCATTATGAGCGACCGGGAAAGCGCCAGCAGCAGCAGGCTAAACGTTGCCAATATACTCATTCAGGATCAAGCTATTCCGTCTGGTGCTTACTTAGAAATACCCATTCGAGTGAAGGATCCTTTGGAAGCCATGTTGTTTAATTTTAATTTTGACCCCACTGTTTTAGAACTAGTCGGGATTCAATATAATATAGCAAAAAAAGAAAATATTAATATGCAGCATGCCCAGCAGGGCAGCATTCGTGTCTTATGGGACCCTGATTTACAAACCTACTCCACCAACACTTTATTTACTTTGCAATTCCGCGCCCAACGAGCGGCGCAGCTTCGAGAGGTATTTAGCTTGAGCGAGCCGGATATACCCGCTAGCGCCCAGCAAAAAGATGGCAGCAACACCGGTTTGGTTTTGCAATGGACCGATGCACAGCAGGCACCTGTTTTTGCTTTGTATCCCAATGCGCCCAACCCTTTCCGGGAAGAAACCGTACTTTCTTTCCAACTGCCGCAAGCTACCTCGGGCACGGTACGCATTTATGATTTGACCGGAAAGTTACTTTGGGAACAGCAAAGTGATTTTGTACAAGGTTATAATCAATTAATTGTGACTCAAAAATCCTTGGGAGCGCAGGGGCTGTTGCTTTACACCCTGGAAACGCCGCAGCACCGCGCTACCGGACGCATGGTTGTTTTGCCTGAGTAATCTGTAAAAAGATTGTATCCAGGAGGTACTTCGGTTGATACTGAAGTACCTCTTTTTTATTTACTTTTTAATTAAAAATGGGATTAAATTTTATATAATCCATTATAAATAAATGACTTGTAACTAAAAGGCATTCTATTACATAAGTTATTTAATATTCAATTACTGACAATTTACTATTAAAATCTCAACAAATGTTTAAAAATCAGCAACTTAACAAAAATAAGCTAATACTTTTGTAATGAATTTTATATTATTTTTTATTTTTCTTATAATATTTATTGACAAATACCTAGTTATTATTTATCTTTGAATCAATCTTTATTATAATTCTGCTTACAAAAGCTAACCTAAACAACTTCTAGACACAAAAACGAGCACCATTCCGGTGTTACTGGGTTTTCTTTTCCCTTAACAAATCATAATTATCTCATGAAAGCGTTTAACTACTCTTTCCCCTATGTGCGTTTTTGTGTCATTGGCTTTATGCTCCTTTTTTGCAAGGAAATTAGCACGGCGCAAACACTCCGTTTCAACGAAGTTTCCGGTGACTCCGGTAACAATGACGCCACCAACGATGGTATTATCGAATTGATTAATACCAGTACCGATCCATTTGATGCGAGTTGTTATGTCATTACCAATGGAGAATGGGTGGTCGTTTTACCCCCTGGAACGAATATTCCGGCAGGCGAAGTTTTCCTGATTGCTTGCAGCGAAGGACAAAACAGTGGCACTAATCCCAATCCATTCCCGGAAAGCGGTTTGGCTTGTGCGACCTGTGATTTTCCTGGTTTGCCAATTGATTTTGACGTTTGCAACCCGGCAAATGCCGATTATGTGGACTGGGCAGCGACCGGGTTTACGATTGACAATCAAGGAGATGATGACGGCGATCAGATCGTGCTGTTTGCAGCAAATGGCAGCGTCGAGCAAGCCGTGAAATGGGGTGGCGGCGCAACTGCCCCAACTGATAACACTGCGGTTCAAACGGGTGCTTATACGCTAGGCACGCCCGGAACCGGCGGCGCAGGCATCTCTTCTGCTCAATTGCCGAAAGCGCTGCAAACCGGAGGCACTTGTGCAACAGTAGTCAGCTACACCATGCCTGAGATTACGGATGTTGTGTATGAGGATTTGACGGGTGCGCCCAATCCTGGCGGAAAAGCCCTTAACAACTCGGTGCTACAAGGTTGTAATTCGAGTTTTATTTATAATTCGACCACGAATAGCTGGAGCAAAACTGACCATCCGAATCCTGGCTTACCCAATGATGCACTTGCCTATCAGTTTAATTTTTCCGCGCCAACCATGCAATGTGCAGGCGCTACGGAGGAAGTAACTGTTACACTGGAAGTTTATAACTGGCAGGCGGTGACGCCCGGCGTAATAAATGCGAAGGGCGGAGTTGGATCGTTTGTAAGTTTCGATGCGGGTGCTAGTACCATTCCCTGGTCAACGTATAATCGTGATAATGTTACCGGTATTACCACTATGACTTACACGTTTACACCTTCCAGCAATCAAACTTTGAGTCTGGTTTGGGACGATGACAAAAGTTCGCGTTTTGCCTCTACTCCGACCGGCTCATCATCAGCAACAGCCGTTGTGAATAATTCAACGCCTTCGGATTGTTATGTCGCATCACAAGTTCCGGTAGCCGTTATTCAAAATTTGAGCGTAAGTGAGCTGGATATTTCCTGCCCTACTGACTTCCCCGCTGGAATCATTAACCTCGGTTCATTAACGAGTGGAGGATTAAATAATACGTTTGAATTATTTGATAACGGCGTTTCGCAGGGTTCTAACAGCACGGGTATTTTCAGCCTTACAACTGACTTAAACGCACCAATTACGGTATTAGTAAAAGATGGTTCCAATTGTTCTAACCCTATTACCGTGCAAATTGATAATAACTGCCGGCAAGCGCCGGTCTGTCCTACTAATGTAGCGGCTGACGTGTCCTGTACAAACCTTAATGAAAGCTTTTGTCCTGGTGAGGAAATCCAACTGAGTCTAACAGGTACAAATCTTCCCAATGGGGGCAGTATTGAATGGGTACTGTTGGAAAATGCAAACGACGATCCATACACTAGTGGAACGGTGATTGCAACACAAGCCATTACTAGCCTTACTTCCACTACCGCCTCGGTTTACATTTCTAATTATACCCCGAATCCTACCGGTACGGACTGTGCTGCCGGCGTGGAGGAGACGATTGTATTGACAAATCCAGGCACTGCCATTATTGATATCAGTGGATTTGTTATCATTGGTAATTCCGGCGGTACCCCCATGTACACGGTTCCTGCCGGCACCAGTATAGCCCCGGGAGGAACATATTCCTTCAATTCATGTCCAAACCCCGGCAATTCGAGTCAAACTTTTCTGGCAAATTCGAGCTTTCCCCGAACGATTCAATTACAAGTGAATGGCGATATCGTACAAACCGTTTCCTACAATGCAGCAGCGAATGGAACCACTTATACAGTTGACAATCCGAATTTGTCATATCAAATTCCAACCAATGAAATCGTGCTCAATCCCACTTGTGCCAATTATGTTATTCCGGCAGATGCCTGCAATACAACGCTACATATCCGTCCGCGCATGCTACCCTTAGATGCATCTTGCGAAAATCCTACGATTCCAGCTCTAAGCTACGATGTGGTATGCCCTACTGCGGTTCTAAGTGGAGGCGGCACTATTTGTGCTCCGGGAAGCGGCACAGCAACCATTCAAATTACGAATGGCGGCGATGGCAATATGGTAACGGGGAACATCACCAACGGCACAGATGATTTCAATTTTACCGGGATGACGGATGCCGATGGAACCGCGACTATTGATATCACCGGAATCAATGTCTCAGGAGATTATATGATTGAGATAATCAATATTGACAATTCATGTCCGGTAACTACCTCCGGTACCATCACTTTTGAAATCAATCCCGCGCCCAGTGTATCGGTGTCCGGTACGACGGATATCTGCGCCGGGCTAATCTCGTCGCTACCTTTGACAATTAACACGGGTACGCTACCTTTTACCATCAACTATACAATTGACGCAGGAGCGCCCCAAACGGTTGAAGTCCTTTCCGATCAGCTCAACATGCCAACTACCGGGCTTTCGGCTGGCAATCATACCATAGTGCTTACCGGAGTAACCGATAACAATGGCTGTAATGGCACTGCGAATGGCTCAGCAACTGTAAATGTGCTAGAATTACCTGATCCGATGCCAGTAGGAATAGTCAAATCTGAATGTTACAGTGGAACAGGCACGATTGATCTTGAATTTTCGTCGGAAACCTTGCCACCAAGCGTCACCATTGATTGGTACGATGGTGCTACGGGCGGAAATTTATTACAAATGGGCGCACTTAGTTATGTACAAAGTGTAATTCCGACCGGACCTTATCCGCAACGTTTCACCGTTTATGCGCAAACGCGCAACACCAGCACCAACTGTATTAACCCCGAAAGAACGCCAGTAGATATAGATATTTATTTACAACCAAATCTGACTGATGTAAATACCCAAATAAATACTTGCCCTTCCACAACAATAGATTTAACCGCGTTAACCATTTCAGATAATCATAATACACCAGGCACTTTATCTTATCATATTACACAAGATGGCGCTAATACTGATAATGCGACCGATCTCCTAAACGATGCCACTGCAGTTGGCGCAGGTATGTATTATATCCGTAAGCAATTGACGGACTATGCCGATTGCTATGATGTAATAGCCGTGCAAGTTGACATTCAGACCTGCTGTGCCAATCCAACTATTGATACGCAACCACAAAGTTCAACTTTCTGTGAGAGGGCTCCTGCTGCTTTCACGGTCAATGCAACTGGCACCGGCAACCTTTCCTATCAATGGCAGGAGGATAGCGGTAATGGCTTTACTGATCTCAATAATAATGCAATTTACAGCGGGGTTACTACAACGACTTTAATGATCAGTAATATCAACGGTCTAAATAATAGACAATATCGGGTAGTTATAAATAATGATAATAATACAAGTGATAACCCGGCTGACGATTGCAGCACAATTAGCGACACGGCTGTCTTGACCGTTGCAACTAAACCCAACATTACTGCTGCCACTGATACGCCCGGCATTTGTAAAGAATCAAGCGCTAACTTAAATTTTTCGCCTACCGATGACCTAAGCATTTTAGGTTGGTTTCGGGCAGATGCAGCGAATGATTGTATTCCTACTGGAATTGTGCTGAGTATGGAGTCCACTTATAGCGTAAGCCCTGATACAACTACCACCTACGTTGTTATAGTCGAAAATTCCGATCAGTGTCGCGACACCGCCTGTATAACTATTTCCGTTATTGAACTTAATGCCGGCACGATCAATGGAAATCAGACGATTTGTATGACCAAAGACCCTTTGCCTTTTACCGCTACGCCAGCTACCGTTACCGCAGGTGCTAGTATTCGCTATCAATGGGAACGAAGCTTTACCAACTGTGACAATGGATTCACCGTCATCGCCAATACAGAGCTATATGATGTTGCCAAAAGTGAATTATCGCAAACCGCTTACTTCCGTCGGCGAGCAATTGCCGAGTTAAACGGGATTACGTGTGAAGCGCTAAGCAATTGCATCACCATTCAGGTGCTAAAAGTAAACTGCGGTGCATTCCCTTGGGAGGGAAACAACTAAAGCAGGCATTGGACGAGTGCAATAAGTTGCACACGACCAAATGTTAAGCCATCATTAAATATTTTACAACAATGTATTTTCGAATAGGCTAAATATTTGAAACTGCGCTTATTAATAACAGGCAGCATGATGAATACAAAAAATTTACCTTGCAATGATGGTATTTAGTCGTTATATTTACCGCGTAAAAAGGACACTTTCCCGATTATTTTGCTGAAGCAAGTAGCACCGTGGCGCCCGAATAGCAAGCGTACCCTTTTTAAACCACGCATAAGTATTTAGACGACCTTAATATATACATACTAACAAATCATAATCGAACATGGAAAATATCTACAAAGCTTTTCCAAACGCTCTGTTTTGTACAAGCAGAGTAACAAAAGCATATTATTTCTTTATTCAATTGTGTCTTCTTATCACTCTGTTGGCAATTTCTTATCAGCTTCAGGCACAAGTCTTTACTGAAAATTTCAATACGCTGACCGACGGAACTACATTAACCACTTCCAATACAAATTTTAACTATGTGAGAGTTGGCACAGGTGGTGGAAGTATTGAGGCGGATGATGACTGCGGTATTAGTAGTATGGCAATGAATATAGGTGGTACGACTACTACTTCTCTAAACGGTGTAGGAAGAAGTGGGCTGACTAGTTCGGATGTCACTACGATGTCTTTCACTATTTGCTCAGCCGATTGGAGTGCTGGTGATTTATTTATTGGGATGGGTACTGGGACGACCTTTACTGGCAATGGTACTTTTTCAACAAATGATTTATTGTGGGGGCTACAGTTGAACAATGGCGCTTTGGAATTCCGAACGCTTGTTCCTTCTCAATGGAACGTGGTTACGCCTGCTCCTACTTTCGCTAACAATACCTGTTATAATTTTCACATAGTTGCCAATGGCAGTGCCTCAGCAATAACGGACTATGCCGGTACCCAAGATTTAGCCGCAGGAAGAATGGATATCTATATCAATGAAAATTTGGTAGCAAATGATATTAATATTGTTGATAATCAATCTTCTACCGCATTTAGAATTTATCAGATCAGTGGTGGGGCAAGATATTGCATTGACGATATTAGAGTTTATAATGCTGCGCAACCCTTACCTTGCTCTGTGACCGCTATAAGTGCAGCAAATCTTTCTGCTTGCAATAGTCAAAACACCCACAATTCTAGTGATGATACTTTCACTGCCAATGTAACTGTCACTTTCAGCAACGCACCAGCCTCTGGCAATCTTGTGCTTTCTGGCGACGGCAGTGCCTCAGTTGCAGTTAGTAACCTAAATTCCTCTACTTCCCATACTTTCACTGGCGTGACGATGAATGCTGATGGTACTGCCATTGCGCTCACCGCTGCTTTCTCTGCCGATAACACTTGTACTTTTACGAATAATAATGCAGGCACAGCGCCCAATTCTTGTTCACCTACCTGCACCGATGGCATTCAAAACGGCGACGAAACGGGTGTGGATTGTGGGGGTACGAATTGCCCCGCTTGTCCTACCGCCCCTACCATGACCACCGTCACTTCCAGTCAAAATCCATCCTTTACCAATGATAACGTCACCTTCACCGCCACCGTTACAAGCGGTGGCAATCCCGTGACCACCGGAACCGTGACCTTCTCGGAAGGCGCGACCGTACTCGCCGCAAATGTAACACTCAATGGTAGCGGACAAGCAAGCTTCAGCATTTCTACGCTGACCGAAGGAAGTCACCCTATCACTGCCACCTACAATGGAACGACCGGTTTTGCTACCAGTATGGGTTCCGTTACACAAGTTGTCAATAATATGACGGTGGTCAATGGCAATTCTTTTTGCAACACAGGTAGTATCACCCTCGCCGATGGGAATACCGGCGGCATTACTGGCACACCGGGTACGCCTTATCCTTCTAATATTTTTGTGTCGGGTTTATCTGGTACTATCACTTCCATGACGGTGGATATAAAAGGCTTGAACCATGGCAAAGCCAGTGATGTTGACTTGCTGCTGGTAGCACCTACGGGTCAGACATTCCTTCTGATGACAGGTGTAGGGCAGTTCGGTTCTTTTAGTAATGCCAACCTGACGCTTAGTGATGCCGGAGCAAGTGCATTACCCCAGATCGCTGGGATTTCGAGTGGCACTTACCGACCTGCCAGCTATGAAGCGGATGACAGAAATATCTTCCCTGCGCCCGCGCCGGCAGGTGCATACAATAAGCCAGCACCGCAGGGCACTGCTACTTTTGCCAGCGTATTTAATGGCTTAAATCCAAATGGTACCTGGCAGTTGTATGCCACCGATGATACGACCGTTACTGTTGGTAGCATCGCCAATGGTTGGTGTTTGAATATAAGCACCGTTGCACCTTGCAATATTACTGCTGTTACTTTCAGCGACCAGAGTGCTTGTAACGACAATGGTACAATGGATCAAACGGATGATTATTACACTGCCGATATAACGGTTACTTTTTCTAACCCTCCGAGTACGGGTTTTCTGGAATTAGAACAAAGTGGTGCGGTGATAGACGTGGTAAGTATTGCAGTGGGTTCCTTGGTTGGCAATAGCCATACTTTCCAGGATGTACGACTCAAAGCCAATGGCATGGCAAATGCAGTAGAAGCACAGTTTAGTGCAGATCAACAAAATTGTGTTAGAACGGCAGCTGCTCCTGAGGTCAATAGTTGTTCTCCGATATGTGACATTACATCCATCTCTTTTGATAATGTAAGTGCTTGTAATAATAATGGTACAGCCGATACTGGTGATGATTTCTTTACAGCTGATGTAACGGTTGCATTTGTCAATGCACCCAGCACAGGGACTTTGCGTTTTGAACCAGGACCAGGTAATGACCAATTGGAAGGAGGCGGTGCTACCTCCGTTAGCGTCACAGGTCTTACCAGTCCTTATACTTTTACCGGTGTTCGCTTTAAAGCCGATGGTACGCAAACTGTAGTTGAAATTGAGTTCAGTGATCTGACTTCTTGTGTACAAACGGCAGTGGGTCCTACTATTAATAATTGCCCATGCAATGTTGATCTTAATGGCGCTACGGTCAACGGCGGTACGAATCCTGTTACCGTTTGTAGTGAGGAAGCATTCTCATTAACGGCAGATGGCGGCAGCAGTGTTGGATTAGCAAATGGAGACAAAATAGATTGGTACTACTCCAGCAATTCTGCTTTCACTCCGGGAATCGAAGGTACATTTTTAGGTTCAAGTACGGTGACCGCAGGCATGGCAGTTGAGCCTAAAAATAGCTGCTCCGATATTGCCGCCGGTGAAATCGCCTTAGTAAGTGTACAGTCAGATAATCCGGATGTCTTCGCATTTGTCACACTGGTTGACCTTGCCGCAGGTGTAGAAATCAACTTTACGGATGCCGGTTGGACAGGCGCTGCGTTTTATAATGCAGAAAATGGTTTTATCACCTGGACAGCTCCGGCGGGTGGTACCTCAGCTGGTACAACGATCACGATTACAATAAATGGTGACCCTGATACACCTGCAAACGTAGTCGCTTCGAGTGGTACCGCCACTTATTCCGAAACGGGTGGCACCAACGACTTTGCACTTTCTGGCGATGGTGATCAGGTAATTGCTTTTTGTGGTACAGCCGCCGCTCCGTCTGCTTTCCTGGCGGGTGTACATACGTATGGCAATGTTTGGGATGCGAGTTTTGTAAGTCCAGATTTAGCACAAAAATCTCTGTTACCACCAGGACTAACAGTTGGGCAAAGTGCTGTTGCCATTGGAGCGGGCGCACCGGGCAGTGAAGTAGATAATGGTCGTTTTAATTGCACAGGAGGAAGTCTAGCGGGAACCGCAGCAGAAATTGCAGCTAGCATATATACGGCTGCTAACTGGACGACGAGTAACGATATGATTGTTCCAGCTGTAGCCAGTTGCACGTATGACATTGAGACACCTTCTAGCTTGAATATCAGCACCTTAGAAACTTCTATTGACGATTGTGGTACCTTCTACGTAAAAGGCATTGTGAATCCACTGCCAGGCAATTGCAGTGCCGCCGAGGTCTCTACTTCCGCCCTGGAAGTAGAAATTTTATGCCCAGCGGCAGTTTTGTCAGATGATGTAACCATTTGCGAAGGTCAAAGCACAACGCTACTGCTTACGATCAGCGGTGCACCGGCGAATCAAAGTGTTAGTGGCAATATTACCAATGGCACGGTAGATATTAACTTTGCTGGTATGACTGATGCCAACGGATCTGCCAATATTTTGATAAATGACATCAGTCAAGCTGGCACTTATCAGATCGAAACCATACTTATTGGTGAAGCTTGCGATGATATTACGACCGATGGTACGGCAACCGTTACGGTCAATCAACCGCCAGTAGTCACCATCGTCAATCAAACACCTGTGGTGTGTTCAAGCAAACGCTTTAATTTAGCCACTTTACAAGCCAGCATTACACTGGAAGATCAAGCTTATACTGGGGTGTGGGATGTGCTCGAAGCCGACAGCAATGGCTCCTTCCGTGATGCTAATGATGTGATCAATGCTACATTTGGCACAGCCGTTTCTTTCGTTCCTGGCGCAGCCGATATTGAACGCGGTTTTGTTACTTTGATTTTACGTTCCAATGATCCCGAAGGTCCTTGCGAAGCAGTTGAAGCAACCGTGAAACTAACCATTTTGCGCGTGAACTGTGGCGATTTCCCTTGGAATGGTCAATAAAAGCTATAACCAGGTGAGTATCAATGATGCTTACCTGGTTATAAAAATTTAAAACAATAATATTTTTGAGTTAAACCATTAAAATATGATTTTTTGGCAGTATATTTAGCCTGGTAAATTGTAGTGTATTTCCAAACACTATAGTTGTATTTTTTAACAATACTTTGACGACCATTTCTGATATTTTTTAAAATTGCAAATCATAATCAGGCATGAGAAATCTTTACTTGATTTTATCTTATTGAATTTTCTTCTGTTCTGTCTTCTCTGACCGTTTATTGATTTGCAGTAATTTATATCAAGACTTTCATCCAAGTCTTACATTTGCTTGAATTTGTAAATGTTTTCATTTATTAATCAAGCAGTTACGTTGCTAATAAATCTTTAGAAAATCATACTCTACTGAAAATAATTCGACCATGAAGAAAATTTACAACTTTCTATTCACTGTTTTGTTGAGCCTCGTTGCCTTGGCTGCTTGGGCTAATAAGGTAACATTAATGGGCTTTGATGCCAAGCAAAACAGTTTCGCTTTCATAGTTATAGCAGATATATCAGGCGGTTCGACGATTAGTTTTGAGAACAATGTTGCTGCTCCCTTATCCGCCTCTGCTCATCGAGGCTATCTTACCTACACGGTTCCTGCAAAAGGACTTTCAGCCGGAGAAATTGTATGGATTGATGCCACGAAGCAGCAGTCTAGCCAAGGTGGTAAGGTGGCGTTGAATGGTCGTTTTAACATTGCCCAAAGTACGCTCCTCACACTGGGCAGTAATCAACTTACTCCATTTGCAAATTGTACCGACCTTGAAATCGAATTGAATGAAGATGTCGAAAGTTGTCAGGTGTTGGTAAATTTCAATAATTTTAATGGTAGCGGCTTCGCTCCGATGCCGGGTGCCGGTCAATTGTGCTCTGGTCAAATTGAGGTGGATGGTTTCAGTGATGGTAT
>JBKBWT010000106.1:0-17076 GCA_046314415.1 Saprospiraceae bacterium | reverse complement strand
AAAACCCCAAAACGGCTCCGCCGCATCATACTCCGGATTTTTACATTGATGAAAGCGGTATGAAGCTGGGGGTGAAATTATTGTGTAATATGGCGATTGATTATTTAGTCGGAAGTAAATAATGTACGTAAATGCGTCTTTTACTGATTATTATTTTAAATATTTTAATAATTAGTTGTCAATCTCGACTAAAATCTGTCGATTCCAGCATGACCATTCCCGAAAACTTCGACTGGCAGGGGCACCGAGGTGCCCGAGGTTTGCTACCGGAAAATACCATTCCTGCTTTTTTAAAAGCATTGGAATATCCAATTAAAACCTTGGAATTGGATATTGCTGTTACGCGAGACAGCCAACTTGTGGTATCGCACGAACCCTGGTTGTCGCATCATATTTGCAGCAATCCCGATGGCTCGCCGGTGACCGAACAACAAGAGCAAAAACTGAATATTTTTCAACTTACTTATAAAGAAATAATACAATACGATTGTGGCAGCCGCGGCAACCCTCGTTTTGCAGAACAACAGCCGATGAAAGTGTCTAAACCATTGCTAATCAATGTGATTGACACGGTTGAAGCCCATTGCAGAAAAACAGGTCGCATTTTACCTTTCTATAATATTGAAATCAAAAGTCGCCCGGATTGGGATCAAATTTATACGCCGCAAGTTGAAATATTTGCCAAATTGTTAATAGACCAGATCAAAGCCGCGGGCATTCAAGAGCGAGTTTGCATTCAATCCTTTGATGTACGCGCCTTGCAGGCAGTGCGGCAGCTCGATCCCAATCTGACAACTGCTTTTTTGATTGAAAATGAAGATGGTTTTGAAAAAAACATGGCTCAATTAAGTTTTATCCCTACTATTTATAGCCCTTATTATCAATTGGTTGATTCAAATTTGGTCGCAGCTGTACACCAACAAAAGATGCGCCTGATTCCGTGGACGGTAAACGATACAGCGAGTATGCAAAAGCTTATTCGACTTGGCGTGGATGGAATTATCACAGATTATCCAAATTATATATCCTTACTGGAAAAATAAGCGCAATTCATTTGTCTAAAAAAAAATGGGCTCACACTCGATTTCCGGGCAGTAAATTGATTTCGAGGGAGCCCAAGGAGATTAGTTTTTCTGCGCTAGCAAAAAAGTGTGAACCGGGAATTTTTGATGCGCTTTATTCCTATTCCCTTTAAAAAAGGAGGGACTTCCTCGAGAGAGCAGGAAGCCCCGCTTAGTAAACACGCTTCTTGTTGATAGGTGAATAGGAAGGAATTCTTTATTGGGTCGTTTAGCTGTTTTCAACTTTCACAACACAAATATACAATAAGGTTTCATACTGCGAAACCCCATCTTCATGGGGTGGGGTGTTATTTTAAAGTTTTTCCTGTTTTATGATGCAAATTTGAAGCTTTGTTTTAATTTATAAATTAACTTTATTTATTAAATGCTTATTATTACTAATTAATGATTTAGTATTTAACATATGTTATATTTTCTGCTTTACCCGAACCGGATTATACTTCAGTTGGATTGCCTACCAATTTTTACGCAAAGCGCCGCATGCGGAGTCTAATGGTGTAGCCATCTTCTTTAAGAATCTCTACTTTGGCATTGATACGCTGCGCCCGCATTTTAATATTGGAAAGTCCCTGCCCGGAGCTAAAATTATGTCCATTGTACTGACGCAGTTCACCCCTGCCGTTATCTTTGATTTCTAATTGGAAAACCCCGTCGGTATTGGAAATATCGATTGCTACGCTACTCGCATTAGAATGTTTCGCAATATTATTAATCGCTTCTTTGAAGATAAGATAAAGTTCCTGGCGCGTCGTGGGTGGGATTCGATGTTGTGGGTCTATCCTTCTGATATTAAAGGTATAATGTATATTGATTGGTAATAAAATATCATCTGCATGCTCATACATGCGCTTAATAAGATTTTCAATTTTATCCTTGCGCGAGTCAATGGACCAGATTACATCGCTCATTTTTGACATGGCTTTGCGACTCACCTCGCCGATGTGTTTAAGTCGGGTATTGATGGTTTCATCCTTGGAACTCATCTGCAACATATCGGTCTGCATGGCAATGCCTGACAGCAGCCCGCTAAGTTCGTCGTGTAAATCACTGGAGAGCTTGATGCGGAAGCGTTCTACCTGTAGTTTTTGTTCCAGTTGATACCGAAAGGCTGCGTACGAAATCGCAACTGCCAGTGCAATACACAGTAAGTAAAACCAGACCGTTTGAAGAAAAGTCTTTTCTACATGAATGCGCAATCGCAACGCTTCTTGATTCCAGTTGCCATTGGGATCGGCACCTTTGACCAGCAGGGTGTAATCGCCGGGCGGTAAACTCGTATAACGTATAAATGAAGTATTTCCTAAATACGTCCACTTGCTTTCGTATCCTTCCAGCTTTACCTGAAATTGATTTTTAGCCGGATTGGCAAAATGCGGCAGCATAAAATGCACCTGAAAATAAATATCGTCGGTAGATATAATTAGTTTTTCATTGGTATTCAGGCAATTGTGACAAGTTATCAAACTGTCTAATTTATTATTAAATCTTACAAGTTTAGTAAAAACTACCGGCGGCGTCGCTTCATTCACCAGCAAATCATTGCCTTTAAAAATATTCAACCCATTGACGCCACCAAAATAAAAGCGCCCGTTCACATCGCGGTAATAAGAAAAACGGTTGAATTCATCATGGCTTAATCCATCGGTTTGATAAAAATTATGAAATTGTTTAGTTTTTTTATCAAAATAAGATAAACCATTATACGTACTGATCCAAAAATTCCCTTTTTCGTCCGGTACGATCCCACAAATCGTATTGTTGGTCAAACCATTATTCTTGCGATCATAGGTCACGATTTTATTATTCTCCGGATTCAGTACGCTTAGTCCATTGTTGGTGCCAAGCCACAATTGCTTTTTATTGTCTTCATGTACAATGTATATGGTGTTGCTTTTCAATCCTTTACCATGGGTTTCGGACTCCATCTGGTAAGTGCGCGAAAACTTGCGCTGCGGGTCAATGCGCACTAATCCGCTGCGCGTGCCTACCCACAACATACCATCCCCGCTTTCTAAAACAAAGGAAGATGCCGCACTTTTGAGCGGATTATTTAATTCATTATCAGCATATTCGTCAAATCGCGTCGTACGCGGATTAAAATGGACGAGTTTACTTTTATCTCCACCGGTCGGTTCTGCCAAAAGCCAGTACGTACCGTCGCTGGCAGCTGTAAAAGCTCTGAAAACATGAGCATAACGGTATATCTGGGTAGCGCCGGTCATTGGATCTGCTTTGAGAAACAGACCTTCGCCAATGTTATTACAAGCAATACCCCAAAGGTTATTTTGGCTATCCAGATGCAAATCCTGCGTACAACTCAGCGCAATAGGCGTTCCCGTTGACTGATCAAAAAGGGATAATTCATATAGACTGTCCTTCTCCAGGTTTAAGGCGAACCAGTGCCCATCTTCCTCAGCAAAATAAACGGTTGCAGCGTTGCCGGAAATACCGCGGATAACGGCACCACGTTGGTCGGAGGTCAACGAGCGGGAAAGCAGCGTTTTAATGCGGGAATAGTTATTTTGTACAATTTTTAGTCCCGTATCAATACCAAATATCATGGTTTTAAAAAAATCGTCACTGTGGATACTTTGAATACGTGGACCCAAGTTCACTAAATAAGAAAAATTAATAATATTGCCATTTTTTTTAAGGCAATATAAAGATTGGGTAGTGGGAAACGGGCTATGTCCATTGGTTTCGGCAAAAAGTAGATTACCGGTTTTATCCTCCCAGAGGTAGCTATAATTTAGTCTGTTAGGAATACCCGCGTGTAAGTCTATTTGAAAATTACTTTCCGACCAGTTGAAAACTCCCGGAATTTCTTGAAAAGCAATCCAAACTTTGCCTTGCTTATCCTGGTGCAGAAAGTTGATGGGGCTGGGAAAAAGCTGGGGAGGGACATTTACAGAGAAATCACTTGTATCATGTGTGTGTAATATGCTGCCTTTTTTATTTAGTAAACGTAATCCTTTTTCGCTGTCATTTAGTAAATAATTACCGTTTTTTAAATGAAGAATTTGTGCTTCAGCGCTGCGTTTGGTACGGCTTTCTTTGATTTGAAACACCAACTGAAACTGCCCCTGTCCTAAATACCGAAACAGATAGGTGTCATCCTTGCCCACCGTCAATACCAAAATATTACCTTGATTGTCCACCGTCACCTGTCGTACAATGCCCATAATCCCATTTTCGGGCAGCATGTTGATTTTGGTAATTTTATGCGTTTTCGCGTCGAGCAGATCGAAGAAAAATAAATTATTCCGGTAAATTATTGCAATTTTATCATCTTTTGTAAGCTGTAATTTTTCAATGGAAAACTCTGACAGGCGATTCGGATTATCCGGGCTGTTGTTGAAAATGACAAATTCATAACCATCGAATTTATTCAAGCCATTGTTCGTGGCAATCCATAAATGACCATCCGAACTTTGGGCGATATCCGTGACCAAGCGCTCTGACAAGCCTTCATTCAGGGAATAATATTTTGTAGGAATCGTGAGCGGTTGCTCCTGACTCAGCAGATTATCAAGGAAAAATACATTGAAAATTATAAGAAAGTAAATATAGTAACCAAGTGCCCGATGCATACGGATTGGAATTTTGGCAAATTCTTTTAACTTATGATGATTACAGGAAAAAGCGCAAAAAATTAATTTATTGACTAAAATTCATCATCCAGCTTCTTCTTTATTAACTCTGCTTTGCTGTTGATTTCCAGCTTTTTATAAATTTTCTTGATATGGTCGCGCACGGTTTCTACCGAGATATTTAGTCGGTCGGCAATCATTTTATAACTTAAACCATCGATCAAGCCCTGGGCAATTTGTAGTTGTCGGGGCGTCAGCGGATCATCTTGCAGTGATTTTTTTGGCGCAAAATACTCCACTACGCGGCGGGCAATGGCGGGCGACATGTAAGCGCCGCCGCGATTCACGGTCAAAACGGCATCTTTAATCGTATTCAGGTCGGTTCTTTTGGAAATGTAAGAAACGGCGCCTGCGCACAAGGCCTTAAATACTTTCTCTGAATCGTCCGAAGCAGTCAGAATTAAAATATCTACATCCGGGCGTTGCTCTTTGATGTAGCGAATACCCTCTAAACCAGACATGCCGGGCAAACCAATATCGAGCAGCACCATATCCAAAGGCATCTGTCGTTGGAGTCCTTTCAGGAAAACCTCCATGGAAGAAGCGGTTATGGCAACCTGGATGTCTGGCTGCTTGTTCATAAACGTTTCAAGCGTTTCCATCACCAAAGGTTCATCTTCTACAATGCCAAGCTGAATCTGGTTCATAATATTCACCTAAATAATTATTTCATAAAACGTTTAGAAATTCGGTTTTATGCGAAATCGGTCAGTGGGCATAGGTAAAAATTTGATGGAAATAGGGATCAGGAATTTAGGCAAAGGAATATCAGCGTGTTTTTAGAATTCCATACATTGAATACAAACAAAGATATATCTTTACGGGGCTTTTTCCAAAGGAAAGCATTGCAAAAATAAAATCAAATGAAAATAGCTGACAAAACATTGCATTTTATTTTAATAAATTGGGTGTTTTATTAGCAATTTACATACATAGGAAACATTTATTTACAAATCGTTTATAAAATTATTCCATCCATGTTACATTCTAAAATTGGCGGCATTGGCTATTATGTTCCCGAAACAGTGGTGACCAATCATGATTTGCAGGAAGTAATGGAAACCTCTGACGAATGGATTCAGGAACGCACTGGTATCCAGGAACGACGCTACGGCATCAAACACCAGGAAACAACCACTACCATGGGCGTGCGGGCGGCGGAAATTGCCATCCAGCGCGCGGGTATCAGCAAGGAAGAAGTGGACTTTATTATATTCGCTACTCTTAGTCCGGATTATTACTTTCCGGGTTGCGGGGTGCTGTTGCAGCGCGAAATGGGCATTACTAAAACCGAAATTGGGGCGCTCGATATTCGCAATCAGTGTTCGGGTTTTATTTACGGCTTGTCTATTGCCGACCAATTTGTAAAAACCGGCATGTATAAAAACGTTTTGCTGGTAGGCGCAGAAATGCACTCAATGGGTTTGGATTACAGTACCCGTGGGCGCAATGTGACGGTTATCTTTGGTGATGGCGCGGGTGCCGTGGTGGTGCAGCCTACCGAAGATGAAAATACCGGGATTCTCACAACGCATTTGCATTCGGATGGTACTTATGCAGAAAAACTATCATTTATAAATCCCGGAGCGCATGGTGGTTATCACGCCAAGCATTTGGAAGAGCCGGTGGATTATGGATACTCCGAAGCAAAATACGGCGAGATGTTCATCAATGAGCATATGGTGCAAACCGGACAAATCTTTCCGCATATGGAGGGGCAGTTTGTATTTAAGCTCGCGGTGCAGAAATTCCCGGAGGTGATCATGGAAGCTCTGCATAAAACGGGTTTGCAAACGACTGATATTGATATGTTTATACCGCATCAGGCTAATCTGCGCATCAGTCAGTTTGTACAGCACAAATTGGGTTTACGCGACGACCAGGTTTGGAACAACATCCAACGCTATGGCAATACCACTGCGGCTTCTATTCCTATTGCGCTGTGTGAAGCCTGGGAGGCGGGCGCCATCAAAGCAGGTGATCTGGTATGTCTGGCGGCTTTCGGCAGTGGGTTTACCTGGGGTTCGGCATTGATTCGTTGGTAATACAACTAAATAATTAAATGTAAGAAAAATAAATATATTATTGATAATAAAGATTTTAAATATTAATAAGAAATTATATATTATATGCAGTACGCTGATTTTTATCGTTTTAATAAACTTATTATAAGGTTAAAAGCATAAAAATCAGTGTACTGTTTTGGCAATAAATAGCGCGAATATCTGTTTAGAATAGCAAAGGAAAACGAGTGTAATGAAGAATTGTAAATGGCTTTTGGCTGCACTTTTGCTGCTCTCCGGCATTGCTGCGCACGCGCAGGAACCCGCGCAAACCAAAGAAGAATTTGAAAAAAACTATCAGCAGCGTATCCGGCAAGAGGTATTGTACGGGCAATACATTCCCAAAGATTTGAATGACGCTTTTGTGGAACTCAGCAAAAGGATTGACGCCGAATCCAAAGCCAAGTTTAAGTCCGTCTCGGAAGACGAAGCGGTGCACAAATTGTACTTCAGCCTGGGGCGCTGGATTATTGAAAACTGGGGCTTCTACGGCGGCTCGCGCTTGTCGCATTACTTACGCGAGATGGGCATCGCTCACCCAGAAGACATGGCGCAATTTATTATCGTATCTTACCATCGCAGTTTGAATCGTAAAGAGTTGAAAATCAAGGAGCAAATTGAGCATTACCAGGAAAAACGCAAAAAAGAATACCTGGAGCGGGTTTCCAAAGGGCAGATCTTACACGAAGAAACCAGAAAAGTGAATAAAAACTAAATATTGAGGGGATTATATAAATATTTTAATTTTTAATAATTATACCGCAAGGAGCTGATTGTGAATGGCTAACACTTGCGGAATTAATGACCACTCCATATCGTTGTGAATAACAAAATCAGCACGTTTTAATTTTTCTTCTTCCGGCATTTGTTGTTTCAGTCGGGCTTCTATTGCTTCGCGGGTAATGCCGTCGCGCTCCATCACCCTTTGCACTCGCAGGTCAACGGGTGCCGTTACCACAATCACCTTATCCAAATCTTTATCGCTGCCGCTTTCATAAATCAACGCCGCTTCCTTGAGCGTGTAAGGTACATTTAGTTGCGATTCATGCCATTGTTCCTGGTCGCGGAATACCGCCGGATGCACCAGCGCATTCAGTTGTTGCAGTTTTTCAGGATTGTTGAAGGCAAGCTGCGCGATATACGGGCGGTTCAAGGCACCCTCTTTTGTGTAAGCCGCTTCGCCGAACAATTGTTGAATGCCGTTTTTCAATGCTGCATCATGCGTCATCAGCCATTTGGCGCGTTCATCGGCGTAATATA
This sequence comes from Saprospiraceae bacterium, assembly GCA_046314415.1. Lineage (GTDB taxonomy): Bacteria > Bacteroidota > Bacteroidia > Chitinophagales > Saprospiraceae > JADJNW01. The sequence goes on along the minus strand of JBKBWT010000106.1, from coordinate 9,021 downwards.
CCGGGATGCCCAATGTCTCAAAAATTTTACAAACCGTCGTTTTGCCGCTGCCAATACCGCCGGTGATGCCTATCTTTTTGATTTTCAAGGTGTTAGAAGGTTTAATTTGCGACTCGAAGTTTCTCAATTGACCGGCCAAATTACGCAAAAATTACTACTTTTACCAAATCGTTTGATGATTGAACGTTTAAGTTTTAAACTATGGCAACATTCAGAACCAATCATTCGCGGGGTGGCGGCGGTGGTACCATTGTACGTGTGGGGATTTTTGCCACTATTTTAACGGCGCTGATCTTATATTTTAATCGCTTTGCCGAAGATATTAATACCAATATTACATCCAATGAAGAAAATGTAGATGTAAAATCCTTTGATTTCCTGCCGGTTGGATCGAAAGGGCAATTATTATATAATCCTTATTTTACACTAGCTTATAATGAAAAACACGAACAAGCCGAATGGGTGGCTTACGAATTGACCGCGGAGCAGCTCAATCAACCTCGCGTGAGACGGGCGGATGAATTTAGACCGGATGATCGGGTGAAACAAGGTTCGGCATCCTTGGAAGATTATCGTGGCTCGGGCTACGATCGCGGACACCTCGCACCGGCGGCAGATATGGCTTTTAATGAGGAAGCTATGAATTATTCTTTTTTATTAAGTAATATTAGCCCACAGGCAAAAAATTTTAATAAAGGCATTTGGCGCGAACTGGAAGAATTGACCCGTAACTGGGCGAGAGATAACGAGGCATTGTACGTCATAACGGGTCCGGTTTTAACTGAAACGGTGAAAGGAACCATTGGCACAAATAAAGTATCCGTACCGGCGGCTTATTTTAAAATTTTATTGGATATGACAGCGCCGCAGCAAAAAGGCATTGCTTTTATCATTCCAAATGAGGTAAGTTTTGAACCATTGCATAAATTTGCAGTTCCGATTGACGAAGTAGAAAAACGGACAGGATTGGATTTTTTTCCGAATTTTGATGCCGAGCCACTTGAACAGACGTTTAACCTCGACTTTTGGGAATTCAGCAAAAAGAAATACGAATTGCGGGTTAATAAATGGAATAAAGAATAGTTTTAATATTATAATATTGTTATTCTTTGTAGAATCATATAATATTTTTTACAAGTAATTGAAAGATAGACAGTAATAAATAATTGATAATTTTTATAAACATGTCGAAGCAAGAACAACTTCTCCAAACCATCCAGCAAGGATACACTTTCAAAGGTGCTTCTATTGATTTAGGGGCGGCTATGCTTGATGGCGAAACGGTGCCCGGCGCGCTGGTAAAATTGCCCTTAAAAACGATGAACCGACATGGTTTGATTGCGGGAGCTACCGGGGGGGGTAAGACTAAAACCTTGCAAATCCTTGCTGAGCATTTTTCGGAAAATGGCATTCCATCCTTGCTGATGGATATCAAAGGTGACTTGAGTGGTATCGCGATGCCAGGTGCGAGCAATGCGAAGATTGAAGAACGTCATGCGAAAATTGCTATTCCATTTACACCGGCGGGCAATTCGGTGGAGTTTTTGACTTTATCCAATGAAAAAGGTGCTCGCCTGCGCGCGACGGTGACCGAATTTGGTCCGGTGTTGTTCTCGCGCATTTTGGGTTTAAATGATACGCAGTCGAGCATTATGTCGGTCGTATTTAAATATTGTGACGATAATCAATTGCCACTGCTTGATTTACAGGATATTAGGAGCGTATTGCAATATTTGACGAATGAAGGTAAAGCCGATATTGAAAAATTATATGGGCGTATTTCGACGGATTCGGTGGGGACGATTATGCGCAAGATTGTAGAATTGGAGCAGCAGCGTGCCGATTTGTTTTTTGGCGAGCGTTCGTTTGCAGTAGAAGACCTGATACGGCTTGATAGTCAAGGACGCGGCATGATTTCTATTGTGCGGCTTACAGATATTCAGGATCGTCCGAAGTTGTTTTCGACTTTTATGCTGCAAATGCTGGCAGAAATTTATTCAACCTTCCCCGAAGCGGGCGATTTGGACAAGCCCAAACTGGCAATTTTTATTGATGAAGCGCACCTGGTGTTTGACGAGGCATCGAGCGCTTTGCTCGACCAGATTGAAGCCATCATTCGCCTGATCCGCTCCAAAGGTATTGGGATTTTCTTTGTAACCCAAAATCCGGCGGATATTCCCGATGCGGTATTGGGGCAGCTGGGTTTGAAAATTCAGCATGCGCTGCGTGCATTTACCGCCAAGGATCGCAAAGCCATCAAACTCGCGGCTGAAAATTACCCTATATCAGATTTTTATAATGTAGAAGATATTATTACACAGTTGGGTATTGGTGAAGCCCTGGTAACCGTATTGAATGAGAAAGGTATCCCAACCCCGCTTGCGCACGTGATGCTCCGCGCACCGCAGTCACGGATGGATGTGCTTACAGATATGGAAATTGATAATATTATATCCCGTTCCAGCCTCGTGCGAAAATATAATGAAGTGATAAATCGGGAGAGTGCGCACGAAGTATTGACGGAAAAAATGCAGGAAGCAGCGGAAGAAGAACAACAGCAAGAACGCAAAAACCAGCGCCGGCAAGCGGAAGAGGTAGTGCCCCGCAATCGGAGACGAGAAAAAAGTACCTTTGAGGAAATCATTGATAGCCCGACCACCCGGCAAATTGGTAATACCATTGCCCGGGAATTGACCAGAGGTTTATTAGGTGTACTAGGCATTGGTGGCACTTCACGCCGTCGGAAGTCGAAAACGGGCTGGTTTTAAAATAAAAAATGCTGTCAGTGCTAAAAGCGCTGTCAGCATTTTTTATTTATATATTTTTTGTTTAATGCTTATTGCTGATTAAAAAAGGCTTATACGATTTGGAATAAGCAGACCAGGGGGTATTTTTATAAGAATTCTTCGCAAAGTAAGTGATAATCTGTTCAAATTCTTCCGGCGAACGAAAACCCGGAATGGCTTGTATAAGTTCTTGATTTTCATCGAGAAATACAACAGAAGGATAACTCAACTTTCCTTTGAGCAACTCGGCCGCCAATTCGTGATAACCCTTCGGACCACTTTTTACAAATTTATATTCCTGATCTTTATACCACAGCGATTGTTTCTGCTCCGCATTAAATTTCACCGGATAAAAATTCTCATTTAAATACTTTGCAATGCCCGGCTCGCTGAACGTCACCTCCTCCATGCGTTCACACCATTTACACCAGTCGGTATAGACATCGAGCACTAGTTTGCGTTTTTCTTTTTTCGACAGCTCCATTGCCTGTTCCCAGGTGAGCCAGTTTACTTTACCTTTTTGTGTAGTTTCTTGTGCGCTTATTGTTTGGGTTAAAAACAACGTGCTAGCTAAGAGAGTTAAAAGCGCAACGAGTCCTTTTTTCATCACTGAATCCTGTTTTTGTTTTTTTAGCAAAATTAATAACTAAGAAACAAAATAAAAAAGGGGCTTATGATGAATAACCCTCATTTTAATGGAAGTTTAACGTCTGTGAACATTCCTATAACAGATTATTTGGTCACTATCCAGTTGGTGGCGCGCTGTCAACTCGCCAAAAATCAAGGGTGCAGCAATACCCTCCGTCAAAATTTCATCGCCAATCAATACTCGGGCTTCATCCCAAAGATTATTTTGTAGCAATTGCTCCAGCAATTTCGCTCCGCCTTCCACCAGCAAAATAGCAATTTTTCTGGAATGTAATATTTTTAAAAACGCAGATAGAAAATTAGCATCATCAGGAACAGACACATACGTTACAGCCGAGGTTGCAGGTGGTGGATTAACTTCGGACGTAATGACCAAAGTAGGGTGCTCCGGCTCAAAAAGATGCAGATTATCAGGAAGTTTTAAATGTTTATCAATTACAATGCGCAACGGAGATTTACCAAAATACAGCCGATTGGTCAATGCAGGATTGTCCACCTGTGCCGTATTGGTGCCTACCAAAATTGCATCCACTTCGCTGCGCCACTTATGTACCAGCCGTTTTGAATATTCATTGCTAATCCAGACTTGTTCGTTAGCTTTGCCAAACAGCCCATTACGCGTTTGAGCAAATTTTAATATTATATAAGGTCTTTCGTGCGTGACAAAATGATTGCGGAAGCGACTGATTTCCTTGCCTTTATCCTCCAGAATGCCGGTAATGACTTCCACACCGTTTGCCCGCAATATTTCCACGCCTTTGCCGGCAACCTCTGGCGTTTGATCCAAACAGGAAATTATCACCCGCGGAATTTTATTTTGTAAAATTAAATTGGTACATGGTGGCGTTTTACCATAAATATTGCAAGGTTCTAACGATACATAAAGTGTTGACTGCGAAATGAATGCGCGATCTTCGGTTTTGACATTATTCACTGCATTGACTTCAGCATGCGCCTGTCCGTAACGTTGGTGCCAGCCCTCGCCGATGATTCGATCTTGATACACCAGCACCGCACCTACCATTGGATTAGGTGATACGCTACCTGCACCTAGTCGAGCCAGCTCAAAACAACGTTGCATATAATATTCGTGCGGCTGCATGCAAAAATTACAAATTTAATTTTATAACCATATAATATTTGCTTAAAACGTATTTTGTAACTTTTTGAAAGCTAAAGCGTTAAAAGGGAAATGCCTAAGCCTGCTAAAATCACCGCCATTTTTCGCCAGGGAATGCTATGCTGATGCCCATCATCGGCTTCAAATAAAATAGTAGTAGAAATATGTAAAAATGAGCCTATTACCAGCGCCACCAGTTTGGTGACTGTTTCCACATTCACCGAAAAAAGCGAAGCCGTAAAAGCACCCAGCGGTGACATACTTGCGAAAATAATTAAATATAACCAAATGATATTTTGCTTCGTTTTTGACCACAGTAATAATATTGCCAACGCGAAGGCTGCCGGCGCTTTGTGAATGATAATGCCGAAGAATAAATGATTGTCATTATGCGCATCGCCGTGGTGCGATTGATGAAAAGCTGCATAATCATTGAGTGGCAACCCTTCAATGAAAGCGTGCAGGCATAAACCCAGCATGATGGGCAAAGCAAAATTATGTTTGGTAGTGCCGTGTACATGTACATGCCCATGCTCGACGCCGCGCGTGAGTTGTTCGAGTACCAATTGTAAAAAAAATCCGAGTAAAATCCACAAGCCGACACTGGTGTCAGCATCTATATAAACACTTGGCATTAAGTGTAAAATGCTGATTCCTAGTATATAAGCGCCGCTAAACGACAATACTAATTTTAAATAGGCGGGATCGTATTTCTTCAATCGCAGGGCAATGCCGCCACCTGCCAGAACCGTCACAAATAACAATACGTATTGCCAAAGCTGCATTTAGAATGGATGATTGATGATTGACAATTGATTAATTTTTACAGTACGTTTAAAAGGCGATTGTGGTTCAATGCTACGCTTGTGGTACCGGCTTTCCAATGCTGATCTTATCCCATTGCAAATATAATTTCGCGCCAATATATCCCAATACGATGCCAAGCAGCGCTCCGCATAAAATATCGAGCGGATAATGGACACCTACATATACCTGCCCCAGCGCGATGGATGCCGCCCAAAGCAGTAGCGGTAAACGGATTTTTTTATAAAATTGTCCTAGCGTTACACTTAAAAAAGTAGCTACTACAAAATGATTAACCGCGTGCGTGGACGGAAAACTATAGCCACTGCCACAGGAAATGATCAAATGTACATTTTCAACGGTTCCGTCATTGCAAGGACGAATACGACGTACATTTTTTTTAATAAGTTGACTGCTCACATTGTCAGAGATGCCAACTAACAAGCCCAGTGCCATGACCAGAAACAAGCCTTTGATCCTGAATCGGTAAAATATAAATCCGGCTAATAATACATACAAAGGAATCCAGGTAGATTTTTCGCGCCAAATGGGCATGATTGCATCCAGAAAAGGATTTTGCCAGCCATTATTTATAAGATAGAATAACTGCTCGTCCAGTTGGAGTAAGTTTTCCATAATTTGTTGATTATCAATAAAATGAGCCTCCTGTTCACGCTACTTGCTCAACGGAGCATTTGAAGCCCCAAAGATAAAAAGATTGGTGAGTTTAAAACAGGCGTTTTTAAAAGGCTGAATTTCAAAATTTTATTAATTAATTTGTTCTGCTGCGCTGGAAACCAAGCCACCGGGCGGATTTTTCTTATTTTTGCGCCAACGTAATATAGCCTTCGGGCTGTACACGAATTATCAATTCAGGCTAAAGCCTGAGCTACTTTATCAACAAAATTCAATGTTTTGGCACTCATTAAATCTATTTCAGGTATTCGTGGAACAATCGGCGGTTATGCCGGGGATAATTTGACGCCCGAAGATATTGTAACCTGTACAGCAGCTTTTGGTTACTGGATTTTACAAAATGGGCATACGCCCAAAGTAGTCATCGGGCGCGACGGCAGGGTATCGGGCGCATTAGTTAGTAGCTTGGTTTCCAATACATTATTGGCATTGGGCATTGATGTGGTGGATCTGGGATACTCCACTACGCCAACGGTTGAGATGGCGGTACCTTGGGAAAAAGCAGGCGCAGGGATTATACTGACTGCCAGCCACAATCCGATGGAATGGAATGCGCTTAAATTGTTGAATCACCAGGGGGAATTCATTTCGCAACAAGATGGCGAGGCGTTTTTACAATTGTTGGAAAAAAAGGAGATTCGCTACGCAAGCGTCTCACAATTAGGTAATTACAGTACGGCAGACGGTTATATTGGTCGGCATGTAGCTGCCATTTTGCAAATGGATTTAGTGGACGTAGGCGCTATTCGCCAGCGCAAATTCAAAGTCGTAGTCGATTGTATCAACTCGACGGGTGCAATGGCAATGCCGCATTTGCTGCGTGAATTGGGCTGCGAGGTGGTGATTTTGAATGGTGAAATCAACGGGCAATTTGCCCATAATCCGGAGCCGCTGCCCGCGCACATGCAGGATTTGATGAAAACCGTGATAAGTGAAAAAGCGGATCTAGGCATTGCCGTCGATCCCGATGTAGATCGCCTGGCGTTTGTTGCAGAAAACGGAGAGCTATTTGGGGAAGAATACACGCTAGTGGCTGTAGCTGATTATATTTTGCATCATAAAAAAGGTGCAACTGTTTCCAATCTTTCCTCTACCCGCGCACTGCGCGATGTGACGCGCAAGCATGGCTGCCAATATTATGCAGCGGCGGTTGGCGAAGTAAATGTCGTACATAAAATGAAGGAGGTGAACGCCGTGATCGGTGGTGAGGGCAATGGCGGCGTAATTGTACCGGATTTGCACTACGGGCGCGATGCACTCGCGGGTACGGCTTTATTCTTGTCACATTTGGTACAAACAGGGAAAACGATGTCGGCTTTACGTGCGGATTATCCAAATTATGCGATGGTGAAAGATAAAATTTCTTTAACGCCGGATGTAAATATGGAGCAGTTATTAAGCAATTTACACGAAAAATATAAAAATGAAGACTGTAATATTATAGACGGTTTAAAAATTGATTTTTCACAGGGCTGGGTACATTTGCGAAAATCCAATACCGAGCCAATCATTCGCGTGTACGCGGAAAGCAATTCTGAACAAGATGCACTTGCATTGGTCGAGCAATTAAAGACAGATGCAATGCACTTTATTTAAATGTATATATTTTTGATAATAAAATTATTATCAAGCATGTCGGCACTAACCAAACCAAAACCAGGCATTCAAACTTTAGAATCGTACTTCCAAGCCTTTCGTTGCAACATTGTGGGCATTGAGCAGCAATTTGAATCGCCCTACGGCAAGCAACGCATTATATATGCCGATTGGACTGCCAGCGGACGCCTATATCACCCGATTGAAGCGCGTTTGCTGAATGAAATCGGTCCTTTTGTGGGCAATACGCATACTGAAACAACGGTGACGGGCTCCACCATGACGCAGGCTTATCATGAAGCGAAAGCCATTATAAAACACCATTTGGGCGCACATCCCAAGGACGTGTTGATTTCCTCCAACTCAGGAATGACGGGCGTAGTGAATAAATTCCAGCGTATTTTGGGTTTGAAAGTGCACGAAAAACATCGCAATCTGGTCTCATTGCCTGAAGCGGAGCGCCCCATCGTGTTTGTCACGCACATGGAGCACCATTCCAATCAAACGTCCTGGCTCGAAACGCTGGCAGATGTAGAAATTATCAGCCCGGATGCACAAGGTTTAGTAGATTTAAATCATTTACAAACTTTACTAAATAAATATCATAATCGCAAAATAAAGATTGCCGCAGTCACCTCCTGCTCCAATGTAACCGGTGTTTTTACTCCATATCATGAAATTGCGGAAATCATGCATCGGCACGAGGGCTTGTGTTTTGTGGATTTTGCCTGTTCGGCGCCTTACATTGCCATTAATATGCGCCCGGAAAATCCCTTACAACATTTAGATGCTATTTACTTCTCACCGCATAAATTCCTCGGCGGACCAGGAACGACGGGCATTCTGGTGTTTGACCCGAAATTATATACCAATCGGATTCCGGATAATCCCGGCGGCGGTACGGTAGATTGGACGAATCCCTGGGGCGGTCATAAGTACATTGATGAGATCGAAGCACGGGAAGACGGCGGTACGCCGGCATTTTTACAAACGATCAAAGTGGCGTTGTGTTTTCAATTAAAAGCCGAAATGGGCATAGAAAATATGTTACATCGGGAAGAAGAATTATTACAACGCATCTGGCAACGACTCGATCATTTACCAAAATTACATATTCTGGCGAGTCATCTTCGTAAAAGATTAGGTGTCATATCGTTTTATATAGAAGGTTTGCATTATAATTTAGGAGTGAAATTATTAAACGATCGTTTTGGCATACAAACGCGCGGCGGTTGTTCTTGTGCCGGCACTTACGGGCATTATTTGCTGGAAGTGACGCCCGGCTTTTCCAAATTGATTACCGACCAGATCAATCACGGTGATTTATCGAATAAACCCGGCTGGATTCGGATGTCTGTTCATCCGACGATG
>JBKBWT010000105.1:0-17163 GCA_046314415.1 Saprospiraceae bacterium | reverse complement strand
AGATTGTCGTAGCAATCAAAAAGATTAAGTTTTTCATGGTAGTCATTTTGGTTTATAATGATTTTGAAAATAACTATGAATATAATTTTTTATATAAAACGAAAAGGGGAAGAAGCTACAATAGCTTCTTCCCCTTTTTATATGAAAAATTATTTAATTAATGAAAAATTAATCTTTGGTTAACAATGCCTTCTTTGAATCTCAATTTGGCAAAATAAACACCCGGCGGTAATCCATTCCGATGTAGAATGTAGGAATGATCTTTCAGATTGACATTAGAACGCAGTAACTTACCGCTCATGTCAAATAGTTGAAGATCTAAAATCGGAAACGCATTACCTGTTTGGAAATAAACAGCTTCTGTAGCCGGGTTCGGTGCCATTCTCAGCTCTACCGATTTTGCATCCAGTACATCAATAGTAGAAGTAGTAGCACAACCCAGTCCTAAAGCATTGCAGGCGCGTGGTGCAAAGTAATTAATAATTGTATCAATGTACGTCAGCGCCAACGCCTTTGACATATTTGGGTTGGTTCTTAAGCCATTATTGTGGAGGGTATCCGCGTTGTAGTTCGTGCCTAATTGCATATTTGTACCCGCTACCACCAAATTGAGCGTTGCTTTATCCCACCACTCCCATAAACCAGAACGGAAATCGGTTCCTGAGGTGAGGAATGGGTAAAAGTTATCGGTTGCTAAAGTAATGTTCTGCCCTTGATAAACAAGCGGCACCTGGCTGAGCGCTCTTACTCGTAAGGTTAAAGGATCGGTATTCAGTGCATTGACCGGAGCAAGTATGTCATTGCTGCCTTTGTTGTTAGCGTCCGCTACCACTACCCGGCTACCAGACACGTTTACCACAAAATCACCGGTTGTTGGTACAATAACCGGACCATTAGCAAAGGGTGCAAAAGGATCGCGCAGGAAGTGAAAAGCCACTACTGCCGGTTCGTCGGGCTTGCCTTCAATCCAGGAAGTATCACCCAATGCGCCGCCCATATTGATTGCCATATTAAAGGCAGAGCTATAGCCTACGTGATTAGGTATGTTTAGTGGAGCTTGGGTCAATCCATACACATCTCCTGACACGGCTTCAAGAACATAAGGTTGAAGCGTTTCAGTATTAATAAACTTATCCAAAACAATCTCCTGATATCTGTCCAAGTATGCTGCCGCTAAAGAAATATAGCCACCCGTACCTTGTCCCCACACGACAATTTTGTCTGGGTCAATGCCATAAGGATCATTGTTCTCAGCCACGCTCTTGCGCAAGAAACGAATAGCAGTACGCACATCCTGAATACCACGGTAAACAGCATTCAAAAGGGTTCCTGTTCTAGTATTTTGACCTGCTGGACCAGTTGCCACTGGATTCCATCCTAAACGATAGGTAGCGGCAATTGCTACATAACCCATTCTGGCAAGCCGCCTGCAAATTTCTACCACGCTGGAATCACTGCGAGAACCAGTTACTTGACCATTAATAATAGGCGGAAGAAAAGAACCTGTATGTAGATAAATTACAACCGGACGATTGGTTTCAGTATCCCCTACAGGTGTATAGACATCCATTAGCAGGTCAATGGCAGCTGGGGTACCGGTCAATACTGAAATATTTCGACCATACACCACATTTCTTTGCACGGATACATCCGTAAATATCTGACTAGTGTAACGTTGAGCAGAAAGTACACTGGTAAATGTCATTAAAACTACCAGTAAAGATAATTGCGTATTGATTTTTTTCATATCCATTAATTGTTGTTAATAATGATTGAAGAATTTGGTTTTTATTTTTTCTTAAAATCGTATAGCAACGAAATATAGGCTAATCTTCCTACTCTCGGACCGCCATAGGTCTGGAAACGCCGATTGTCCAGTGCATTAGAAGCACCGATTTTCACTGTGGTATTAAGGCGTTTGATTTGCCAGTTAACCTGTGCATCGAGTAAGTCGTACTGCGGAATAATACCGGTAAACTGGGGTGAACCTTCAAACAGAAAATCATCAATCCATTTATAATTAATATTAAACCCAAAGTTGTCCAGCTTCGCACTACCAATTTTGATCGGAATATCCCGTCCGGCAATCCCGACATTAAATTTATGTTCCGGGGTGTTAAACGCCGGAATGATCGGGTCATCTGTTTCGGTATTCAATTTATTCCATGAGTAGTTACCAGTAAAAGCGTAATAATTCCAAAAGTAATAATTCATACTCATCGAAAACCCTTGCGTAGTTACCCGGTCAGTAGCGTTAGCAGCTACGCGATACGCTTGTACATTCACCGGTAAGCCGGTTGTTGCTTCAAAAGAAGCATTTACACCCAGGTTGAATCCGATAAAATCCTGATAGAAGCTATAATAATAAGTTGCATCTAAATAAAGCCGGTCAAACAACGTTGTACGATATCCAGCTTCAACAGTTCTAACTTTCTCCGGTTCAATAGGTGCAACATCAAAATATTCCAGCTGATTCCGGTCGAGCGTACTCAAGTAATTTTCGAGCGATTCAATTGTAATTAGATCATTGAAACCGTCGAGGTTTCCAATCAGAATAGCGCGTCCAACATTGTAAAATAAGAACTGGTCTGCAAGAGTTGGGTTGCGAATAGCAGCGGAGAAAGACAAGCGTAGCACATTGTTTTGAGAAGGTGTGTACACCATTGAAGCCGCCGGAGAGAACAGATAATCAAAATTCTTATTCTTGTCCATACGTAGCGAAGCGCTAAGCTTGAGCTTGCGATTAAATTCCATTGTACCGCCACCATACACGCCATATTCGTAAGTATCAATATTGCGACCAAAAGTATCGAGCAAAATTGAACCTTGAGAATTTGGCATATAGATTCGTCCATTTGCACCGACTAACAAGTCGAGATCAGTGATAGAGCCTTTTTGTACCAGGTCATTGAATTTGTATTCTCCGTGTGCGTGCATTAGAGCAGAGCGATCGAAGAATCGTGTTCCACCTTCAGTAAATGAAACGCGGGAAGTAATATCATTAAATTGATCCTGGAATCGTTGGGTACCTGGTTCAAAAAAATCAAGTGTTCCATCAATGGGATTGCCCGTATTCGCTGCTTGCTGGGCTTCTGAATGCCAGGTAGTGAGTGCTTCCTGGGTTTTAGGATTCTGCAAAAATGTATTTACTGCCGCACGGAACTCTGCCGGTCTGCCAATGTAATTTAATGGATTAGGATACCCTTCCTGCATACGTAGGCGTGGCAGTACATTCACTTGCCAGTAATTGATATAATCGGAACGCCATTGATTGCCAGGTTTCGCATTTCTTTGCAATACCAGAGCCGTAAAATACGGATCGTAGGAGTTGCCAGCATCTTCATGTGTGGCGTACACGCGGAAAAAGTATTTGTCATACTTGTTTAACTCAATCCGGTGCTGATAAAATTTAATATCGCGTAAGCTATAGCGGTTGTCACCCTGGTAAACCGTGGTACCGGTGCTAAAATTGGAAGAAAAAATCAGCTCTGGTGATGTGATATTTTGCGCCGGATTCAGCCGCCAATGAATTGCAGCACCGGCTTTCAGGTTTTCCGAATCATAATCCACCAGATCAATTTCCCGATAGCCGCGGCGATGAATGATGCCAAGCCCTGGATTTGCCAGCGAATTGGAGAAGTCGTTGGCGGTCTGGTACTCGTCGCCATAAACATTGACAGCGTCATAACCACCTGGATTATTAATACCCGTTTGAGTGTCGTAAACAGGGTCATAATTATCCGCAACCCAGTCATCCGCACGGAAGAAAGCAAAATTTAGTTTGTAGCTGACTACATCTTGACCTTCCGCATTCTTAAATGCATCTGCCCATCGCAGCCCGGTTTCGACCAGGTTGCGTTCGCCCGCTTTTACCATGGCACTCAAGCCTTTATGCAAGAATGGATTCTTGGTTTCCATGCTGATTACACCGTTAAAAGCATTGGGACCATAAAATGCCGAGCTTGCACCTACAATCAAATTCACCCGATTGACATCCAGTTCGGAAGAACCCAGGAAGTTGCCCAGTGAGAAATTCAAGCCAGGTGATTGATTGTCAACACCATCTATGATTTGCAGCGAGCGTACCGGGCTGGTACTGTTGAAACCACGTGTATTGATAATTTTAAATCCCAAACTGGCAGCCGTCAGATCCACATCTTTCAGTGAACCCAAACCATCGTAAAAATTTGCTGCCGGCGTTTCCCGAATACCAATGTTATCAAGCGTTTCCATCGTAAGGGCTGACTGTTGTTGCTTCTCGGAGATACGTCGACCTTTTACTTCAATGGCAGAAATCATGACCGCATTCTCTTCGAGTTGCACTTTCACTCGTTCCTTATCGTCGCTTACCTGTACTTCTTTAGCGGTATAACCCGTATAGCTGATTTCAAGTGTAACGGGGAGCGATTCTGTAATTTTCAACGTGAAGGAGCCATCAAAATCGGTGATCGTACCGGTTCCGGTGCCTTTCACCAATACACTCGCGCTAATGAGGGGCTCACCAGTGGCAGCATCGGTTACTTCTCCTCGGATGGTTCGTTGTGCTAACAATCCAATTGGGAGGAAAAGAATTAGAACAAAATTTAAAATAAATTGGTTAGGTAGAAATTTCATACGTTATAGTCGCCTCTATATGAACAAATATTCTTTTAGAGAGGCAAAATAGGGGAAATTTAAATAAGTGTTGCGCCTTTGTAAAAAAAAATTAAATGGTTTGAGCAATCTTTGGCATTTTCTGCAAAAACGTTGGCTTAACAAAGCTGCAATTTGAGTGAAGATTACGTAAAAGCATTACTATAAACGGATGCAAAATTTTTGTGCCAAAGGTAAATTCTAAATTTTAACTAAAATGTTTATATTTCGCATTAATTCCGAAGAACCTACCTTTTGTTGTGCCTAGAGCCCTTTTCAATACGGGTATTTTAACTTGTATTAAGAAGGTAAGATATTCGTAAACAACTAAAACTCAGAGAGCGTGTTGTACAAAGTTAAACTCAAGAATTCCGACGATGTCGTTTTGTTGGATGACAAGGTGTATGAGTACCTCACATCAGATCCCTATCTGGTACAAGTAGACTTTCTCAACAATTTGCGGCGCCACTCCAGCGGTTGTGCAGTTTTTCAGAAGACCTGGAAAAAAGCAGATGGCGGTTACAAAACGGAAACGATTTACCTCCACAAACTTGTGGCGGAAAAGTTTTTAAACACCAGCAAATCCACCGACACCAATCTGGTGGGTGCTAAAAACGGCAATAAACTCGATTGCCGGCTGGAAAATTTAGTGTATCGCTCCCGCTCTGTTGCCAGTCGGAAGCGCAAAACCAGTAGCCGCGCGGGTTATACGGGGGTTTACAAAGAAAATAACCGCTACCGTGCTGTCATTTCGGTTAATCGTAAATCCATTCACATCGGTATGTTTGCTACTGCCGAAGAAGCTGCACTGGCTTACAATAAAAAATCGCGTGAATTGTACGGCGATGACGGAAAAATCAATGTTATTAAGCCTAAAAAGAGCCTGGAAACAGAAGGCGACGAAATTTGAAATAAGGTAACTGCCCGGATTTACACAACTCCTGTAAAACTTACTACCTCAGCTAACACTTCTGATAGATATAAACTTAAAATGGTTAGTGCTTTTTTATAATTCGTTAACTGCTGGCTTGATGCAGCGGGTCATCTCTCTTTTACCTGGTGGACCAGGGAGGGCTTCTACCTTAAAGCCTACTTCCCGGAAGTTGCGTTTGACGCTGCCTTTGGCGCAATAGGTCACTAATATTCCATTCAATCGAAGCGCATTATATAATTTTTGGAGTAAAGGCACTTCCCATAATTCTGGCTGCGCACCGGGCGCAAATGCATCAAAGTAAATTAAGTCGAATTGAGCTTGATAATCAATATCTTGGAAAGCCTTTTTTTGCTTCTGAAAGGTAAAATGTGGACTAATTATATGTTTTTCCGACCAAGTGGAGGTATGTAGCGTTTGAAACACTGCTTGCAAAGAAGTTGCTCCGAGTAATGCTGGATAGTTGAGTTGATTTGCCTGAGCTAAGGTAATCGGGTAAGCTTCAATGGTTTCGTAAAAAATAGTCCAGCCATGGCGCTCAGCTTCCTGGTACGTCAGCAATGTATTCAAGCCTGTGCCAAACCCTAATTCGAGAATGGCAATGTCTTTTTGCTGCAAAGCCTTATAATATAAACCTGCTTCGATGAAAACGTGACGGGATTCCTGAATGGCACCATATTTAGAATGGTAACTTACGCCAAAGCGTTTGGATTGAATAGAATGAGATCCATCCTGGGTTTCAAAAATTTCATCCGGCTCCACGATTTCTTGCTATTGCGTTAAAAATTCAAAACACTCGCGGCATTCGCGCAAATCGGCTACTGAGATATCGAGGTGAGAAGCGTCATATACACATTCGCCATCGCGAATAAGTAGTAATTGTGGCGATTCATGATATACCCCCAATTTACTCGCTATCTGTTGTGACAAGTCGCGGTGCGCGATCACATCGACCAAAAATACATCTACTTCACGCTCTGCGAAATTCCAATCACTGTCTAAGCGATACTTAGCAACCGCACTGACCGAACAACGGGTGCTATGCTTAAAAATAACACAGGGCTTTTGCTTTGATAATGTTATTACTTCATCAATCTGGCGCGGGTGCGTCAGCATTTTCCAGTGAATCATATCCGACATTCAATAAGTGAGTACCTAAATCTTGAATACTCAAGATTTAATCAGAAACAATACTTTCTAAAACTTGTTGCGGGTACAGCCTTACTAAAAGAAAATTTCCACTGCTGCTTTCAATACATCTACAAAATCAATAGAGAAATTAGTAGGGCAGCCGTAGCCACGATTGCAGGAGGAGAAAAAGACCAATGCTGCGATTGCTGCAATAGTTTTTGCCGATTTACTTGCGAGGGCTTTGTTTTTCATCGCTTGATATATTTTGTGATATGTTATGAGATTTTATTCCTAAAAATTAACGTCCAAACGTTAAAGAAGTTACGCTTATTTTTAGAATTCTAACAAATTTTCTGTTTGGACAAAGATAAGATTAAAATTTAAAAAATGAATATTTGTTCGGTGCTGCTTTTCCTAAAAAATTAAAAGATGACCCCTCGCAAGGAGCCATCTTTTTTTGGCATAATTTATAACCGCGACTGTTGTGTCTGCCGGTCGATATTTTAATAATCATCGTCGTACATACCTGCTCCGCCTGGCATACTTGGTGCACCGGCGTCTTTTTTCGGTTTGTCGTTAATGGTTACTTCAGTGGTGAGAATCATGCTCGCTATTGAAGCTGCATTTTCCAGTGCAATGCGGGTAACTTTTGCCGGATCAATGATACCGGCGGCTTTCAGGTCTTCGTATTTGTCGGTACGGGCATTGTAGCCGAAGCTGCCTTTGCCGTCGAGTACTTTACGCAGAATCACGGAGCCTTCCATACCTGCATTAATGGCAATGTTTCGCAGCGGCGATTCCAGCGCTTTTTTGATGATTTCGATGCCAATGTTTTCATCTTCGTTGGCACCTTTCAGATTACGCAGCGGTGCAATCGTGCGCACCAATGCCACGCCGCCGCCGGTCACAATACCTTCTTCCACTGCGGCACGGGTAGCGCTCAGGGCATCATTCACGCGGTCTTTCTTTTCTTTCATTTCCACTTCCGTAGCAGCGCCAACGTATAGAATAGCCACCCCGCCTGACAATTTTGCCAAGCGCTCCTGCAATTTTTCCTTGTCGTAGCTCGAAGTTGTCGTTTCAATCTGTGCCTTAATCTGGTTGATCCGCGCCTTGATTTGCTCTTCTTCACCCATGCCACTCACAATCGTCGTGTTATCTTTATCAATGGTCACTTTTTCGGCTTGACCCAAGTCATTCAGGCTGGCATTCTCCAATTTATAGCCTTTTTCCTCACTGATCACCGTGCCGCCGGTCAAAATGGCAATATCTTCCAACATCGCTTTGCGCCGATCACCAAAACCTGGTGCCTTCACGGCTACTACTTTCAGCGCACCGCGCAAACGATTGACAACCAAAGTGCCAAGTGCCTGAGATTCAACATCTTCTGCAATAATCAATAAGGGACGATTGGTGCTAACCACCTTTTCCAACACTGGCAGGATGTCCTGAAGGTTAGAAATTTTCTGATCCGTGAGCAAAATCAACGGTGCTTCGTATTCAACCAGCATTCGCTCGGCATCCGTCACAAAATACGGCGACAAGTAACCGCGATCAAACTGCATCCCGCTTACTTCTTCCACGTAGGTTTCAGTGCCTTTGGCTTCTTCTACCGTAATGACACCATCTACCGTCACGCGCTTCATGGCGTCGGCAATGAGCTTACCGATTTCCTCGTCATTATTGGAGGAAACACTCGCCACTTGTTCAATTTTATTAAAATCGCCGCTTACGATTTCCGCTTGTTCCTTGAGGTGGTTCACCACTACTTTCACTGCCTTGTCAATTCCACGCTTCAAATCCATTGGATTGGCGCCGGCAACCAGGTTTTTCAAGCCATCGGTCACAATCGCCTGTGCCAGCACGGTCGCTGTTGTGGTGCCGTCACCGGCAATATCCGCGGTTTTCGAGGCTACTTGCTTGAGCATTTGGGCACCCATATTTTCAATGGGGTCTTCGAGTTCGATTTCTTTCGCAACCGTCACGCCGTCTTTCGTAATTTGTGGTGCTCCGAAACTCTTCTGAATCACCACATTACGTCCTTTCGGACCCAAGGTTACCTTCACCGCATTCGCCAATTTATCAATACCCTTTTTTAATTTTTCCTGGGCATTACTATCAAAAGTGATGTCTTTTGCAGCCATTTGGATTGATTTTGAATGTTAAGATTGAATTGTTTACTCCTGATACTGTTTTGCTTAAGAAAAAATAATATTTTAATATTACAGTATCATAATCTATAGAATAACTAAAATTTCATCTTCACGCATGATGAGGTATTCCTCGCCGTTGAGTTCAATTTTCTGACCCGCATACTTACCATATAATACTGTGTCGCCGGTATGCACCGTCATCAGATTGCCGTCTTTACCCGGACCCACCGCTACTACTTCGCCTTTTTGCGGTTTTTCTTTGGCGGTGTCGGGAATAATGATACCACCTTTCGTGGTTTCTTCTGCCGCTGCCGGTTTGATCACCACCCGATCACTAATTGGTTTCATCGTTATTGTGCTCATTATGATTATTATTTTAATTTGGAAAGGATTGCAAAGGTAGAAACTTTTATCACTTCGCCAGGAGCAATTGTAATGCCAAGCCGGGAAATTTAATTTTTGGCACGTATAAGAATTGTTATAAATGTCAAAATGACAGTCTGAGGCTTATTTTGTCAATGTAAAAGAATTAAAATGCCATTTCCTACCAAAAACGCGAGTAAATACCAGAAAGCCCGCCAGCGGTCAACCCGATGTTGTGTATGTGCCAATTCTTTGCCCTGGGCGGCAATGGTTCGGGCTACCGTTATGATACGCCACATAATAGCGGCAATTAAAAAATAAGCAAGTAAATAAATTTTATCCATTAGCACCATGTCGCCGACATCGGGCAGGGCGTCGCTGTACGATTGTTGTAAAAATACACAACTCAACAAGCCCCCGATGGGCAGGGAAATGCGCGCATCAATATATAATGGATGGATCAGTAATCCGCCGAGGCTCGCCAACATTACAATTAATAAAGGCAGCATTAATTTCATTAAAAAATAACTGGCTGGACGAGCAATTAATATTTCAAAATAAAAATCACTAAACCTTGAGCCGGTGCGACCGGGTTCTCCAAAATTGGTATTATAATAATGATGTTGAGAATTGAGCGTTGCTTTTCGTATTTCCCAGCCGGGGATAATAAAATCCTGACGTAATAAATTTTTACTCGTATCGGGTAAATAAATCATGGAATCGAGCGGAAATATTACATTCTCAATGCGAATATCCAGTGGATGGCGGTCGAGTGGAAAATTATCCAGTAAAAAAGAATGATAAAAACGCCCTTCTACGCGCATGCCATTATAATTGTAGCCATCCGGCAATACCTGCGTGGTGTCGTGAAACATTTCTTTGGTGAAACCCCATTTTTCAATGGCATTCACAAACTCAATATTCGTGGGGTCGCGGTCGCCTTTCCAGCGAAACCAGATATAAAAATCGGCATAAAATGAAAATTCATTTATATCCAGATTATACACATTCATTACATAAATGCCGGTATAAACCTTTTGCGCGTGCGGCGGAATGGTTGGCGCTTTCGCTTGTGCCGATGCGGACACTGAAAAGAGCAAAGCGCTGATTATCAAAATAATGTGTGTGTGAAAATCTTGCTTTTTCATTGTTGGGAATGAAGGTAATCCAAAATCGCCTGACGTTTTTGTAATAATTCTTCTTTTTCGGATTTAGTTAAACGGCTTACCCGTATCATAATCCGGCTTTTTTTGTAATAATCCATGTAATAAATGCTGAATACTCCTAGTAATGGCACCACTACGAGCGCCAAAAGCCAGCCTTTAGGTGCAAAAATGAGTAAAAATATTAATCCAAGCAACCAATATAATAAGTAAGCGCCGATATTAACCGCTGTCCATACCGAGCTGTAAAATTCAATGCGTTTTACCCGGGTATCGGCAATGTTTTTTGCCAGTAAAACCGGGGCAGCATTGAGTAAATAACCGAGGATAAATAAAGGCAAACCCAATAATAGCAGCAATGCCGCGGGAATAACCGCAGTTTTTTGTAATAAAGCAGCGTCAGAAATTTTTAATTGTTGTAATCTTGTAAAATAAGGTTTAGCTAAATGTATTAATTGCTGTTTTATAGCTGTTTGTAAACAATTAACTTTATCCGTAATTGCTTTTTCGTATAATAAGGGCTGTTTGGAATCTTTAGGGAAACGACGTGGTCGCTCCGTACGATCCAATTGTAATAAATATTCTGCCAATGCCTCATCTTCCTTCTTGTCAATAACGACAATGCGTTCTGCCATTTGCTCGCGTAAATCCTCTGTCAGATCGGCAATTGCCTGATTAGGATTTTGTTGATATTTACTAAAATAATCGCGCGCCAGTATCGGTTTACCAAAGTCAATCATTACATCCGAACGCGGCTGATCGGCGTAGGTATAATTAACGCCTACAGGTATGATATACACGTCCTCCAAATTATTATATCGTTCCAATGTGCCGAATGCCAGGCGACCGGTACCTTTCTTCAGCGGACGCAGGCGTTTTTCGTGCTCGGCGCTGCCTTCCGCCAGAATAAGCACCATTTTATTTTCTGCCAAAGCCTGAAAACAATAATCAAACGTTTCGTAATTGGTTTTGACAAAAGCCAGTCCGCGGTCTTTCGCCCGGTAAAGGGGCAACAAGTTCAAGCTTCGCATGAGGCGAATGTAAAATGGCTGTTTAAACAAATCGCCCCGCGCCAGAAAATGCAAGGGTTCCGGCAGGTAACACGCCAGAATGCACGGCTCTACAAAGCCGGTTGGGTGGTTGGCAGCCAGCACCACAGGTTTGTTGCGCGGAATATGCTGCGCGTTGGAAATATAAATTCTGCGATAAAACAACCATAAGGCAATGGTTGCCAAGGGTTTAACCAGTGAATACAACATGTCTTCGTCTGCAATAGCGTTGGCGCAAAGGTAGTTTATTTTTGGGCAAAGTCTAATATTAAGGTGTAAAATGAGAAGCGAGATGAGAGAACTTCCAGACACTTGAATTCTCAAATATTAAAATGTTATTTTTGCAGCATGCATCAACATAAATTTTTAATTGTAATCGGTGGACCTACAGCCAGTGGTAAGACGACTTTTGCGGTGCAGGTGGCACAGCATTTTAATACCGAAATTATATCCTGCGATAGTCGGCAATTTTATAAAGAAATGAGTATCGGTACTGCCAAGCCAACGACTGAGGAAATGCAGGGTATTCCGCATCATTTTATCGGGCATCGGAGCATCACTGAACATTATAGTGTCGGGGATTTTGAAAAAGAAGCGCTGGAATTATTATATGATTTATTTCATAAATGTGATATAGTCGTAGCCGTAGGCGGTTCAGGCTTGTATATCAAGGCATTATGCGAAGGCTTGGATAAATTTCCGGATATCTCGGAGGAAGTACGGCATCAGGTGCGGCAATTGTACGCTGACCAAGGACTGGAAGGTTTGCAGAAAGCTGTACAAGCGGTTGATCCGGTGTACTTTACGCAAGTGGATCGGCAAAATCCGCATCGTTTGATCCGGGCATTGGAGGTGAGTTGGGGGAGCGGTCAGCCTTTTTCGAGCTTTCGCCAAAATGTAATGAAAGAGCGTTTTTTTACACCTATTTACATCGAAATGCAGCTTCCGCGCGAGGTATTATATGATCGGATTAACAAACGGGTAGATAGGATGATGGAAAATGGTTTGCTCGACGAAGTAAAAAAATTATACCCGCAGCGCAACCTTACTGCCTTGCAGACGGTTGGTTATCAGGAATTATTTAACTACCTGGAAGGCGCATGGACCCTGGAGGAAGCCGTGGACAAGATCAAGCAAAACTCGCGCAACTATGCCAAGCGCCAGCTTACCTGGTGGCGGCGGGATGGCTTCTGGCAAGAATTTGCACCGGATCAGGTTGAAGCAGCGATTCAATGGATTGAATTAAAAATGAAAGCATTACAAACATGATTTTTGACGATATTATATCCGGTACCGGCGTTTTTTTAATTTTATTGGCTTTTTTTCTGCAAACTTTTGATTATATCAAATCCAATAGCCAAATTTATTTAATAATGAACATAATTGGCTCAGCCTTAGCTGCTTATGGTTCTTATTTACTTGGTTCTATTCCTTTTATTATATTAGAATCCACCTGGTGCATCGTATCAATTATTGGTTTACTGCGTCGTAAATCAAAAGTCGCAGCGCCGCATTAATATAATATGGGTATTATTTTAAATATTATAAATTCAACTGCACAGCACCATAACACTATAGCACCAAAACACCCTAACACCAAAACACACAATATTATCACAATGAGCAAAATCTGGAAACAATCTTTTACAATTGAAACCCTCAACTCGATTTCTCAGCGTACGCTGGTAGAAAATTTAGGCATTGAATTTACTGATTTTGGCGATGATTTTCTGGTGGCGAAGATGCCGGTAGATGATCGCACAGTTCAGCCCATGCGTTTACTGCACGGTGGTGCGAGTGCAGCTTTGGCAGAAACCCTAGGCAGCGTGGCATCCGTTTTATGCCTGGATGATACCAATCAGTCTATGCCCGTCGGAGTAGAACTGAATGCCAATCACTTACGCTCAGCAATAAAAGATTATGTGTATGGCATGGTACGCCCCTTTCGCATTGGGCGCAATTTGCACGTCTGGGGCATTGAGATTACCGACGAAGCCGGAAAATTGATTTGTGTCAGCCGTTTAACAATTGCCATTGTACCACGAGGCTAAAAAGCTTGTACTTTTAGCGTTTCAAACCAAAAATCGCTATGAAAAAAACATTTAGTACGCTTCTTTTTATTACATGTATTATTATAAGCGCTTACGCACAATTAAATATTGAGTTGTTGGCGAAGCGCTCTTATGGCAATGTACGCCTGAGTAATATCTGGGGCTGGACAGCGCCCGACGGCACTGAATATGCATTGGTGGGCACGCAGCAGGGCGTTTCGATTGTAAGTTTGCGCGATCCGCGTAACCCTCGGGAAGTCGCTTTAGTACCGGGTGGAACCTCCATCTGGCGCGAGATAAAAACCTGGAATAATCATGCATATGTTGTTACAGATCAGTCAGGTACAAATGACGGCTTATTGATAATTGATCTTGCAAAACTTCCAGATTCCGTGAGTTATGTCAACTGGCGACCGACCATTGAAGGCGTAGGAACGCTGAGCAGATCACACGCGTTATTTATTGATGAAAATGGCGTATGTTATTTATTCGGCAGTAATTTGAACCGAGGTGGACCTCTTTTGGTAGATGTGGCGACTAATCCAAAAGCGCCGATTTACCTGGGTAAAGGAGAT
Organism: Saprospiraceae bacterium; assembly: GCA_046314415.1. Taxonomy (GTDB): domain Bacteria; phylum Bacteroidota; class Bacteroidia; order Chitinophagales; family Saprospiraceae; genus JADJNW01. The sequence continues at coordinate 3,115 of JBKBWT010000105.1, read as the reverse complement.
GCCACTTATGTACATGATGGTTACGCACGTAATAACATTTTGTATGCGGGTGAAATTTATGCAGGAAGAGTAGCAATCTATGATGTAAGCAATAAAGCCAATGTAAAATTGCTGACAGCCCAACAAACACCGGGACGCTTTACGCATAATACCTGGTTATCAGATGATAATAAATATCTTTTTACCACAGATGAAGTAGAAAATGCACCCATCGGAGCTTATGATATAAGTAATTTAAACGATATTAAAGAACTCGATCAATTCCGGCGGGTTGAAACTTTAAATCGAGGGGTCGTACCACATAATGTGCATGTAAAGAATAATTATTTAGTTACCTCTTATTATACCGATGGTGTCAATATTATCGATGCTACTGACCCCAGCAATCTGATTGAAGTGGGGCATTATGATACTTATCCCGGTGCCGATGGCGGCTTTAATGGTGCCTGGGGCGTGTATCCTTATTTTCCTTCAGGAACGATTGTAGTGTCTGATATTCAGAATGGTTTGTATGTTTTGAAACCTAAATATGTATTGGCAAGTCGTTTGGAAGGCATCGTTACCGATTCGCTGACCGGCAGAGCGATCAGCAATGTTGAGGTAAAAATTCAATCCAACCAGCAAAACCAGGCATTTACCAATATTACAGGTACTTATAAAACCGGGCAAGCATTAGCTGGTAATTTTACAGTTTTATTTACTAAAACTGGCTATTATCCTAAACAAATGCAAGTGAATCTGGTAAATGGCAGCCTGACTACACTAAATGTGAAGCTTGCGCCATTAATCAGTTATAATATTTCCGGTAAAGTGGTGGTTCAAAATCAGAATGCAGGCATTGCCGGAGCAGATATTATGCTGGTGAATAACTTAAATCATTACATCGGAACGGCTGATTCTGCGGGTAATTTTAATTTTAATCAAATTATTGCCGGTAACTATGATATTTATGTGGGTGCCTGGGGCTATCGTTATCAGAAAGAGGCGAATGTAAATATTGATGCCAATAAAACTATTACATTGAGTCTGGCCTCGGGTTATGAAGATAATTTTTCGCTGGATTTAGGCTGGCAGACTATTGAAATAGATGCGACTGGCGGCGTATGGGAGCGCTCGGTGCCCGTGGGTACGTTTTCCAATGGTGCCGCAGCGAATCCGACCAAGGATTTACCAAATGATATAGGCGAATTTTGCTATGTAACTGGGAATGATGGAGGTAATGCTAATAATGATGATGTGGATGGCGGTCCGGTTGTTTTGATCTCGCCCCGCATGGATTTAACAAAATATAATAATCCGATTTTACATTATAATCTCTGGTTTTTTAATGGGGCTGGAGCCATTTTAGAATCCAGTGATAGCCTGGTGGTGCGCGTAACGAATGGGCGAGACACGGTGACGGTAGAAAAACTGCGGGATTCAAAAAGTGAATGGCGCCGCGCCTCGAGTATTGAACTGCGCAATTACCTTCAGCTTACAAATAATATGAAAGTATTATTTTATACCAGTGATATTGGTCCAGAATCAAATATTGTAGAAGCGGCAGTGGATGGTTTTGCGGTAGAAGAAAAAAATACCACACCGGTAGAGGAGCCTGTGCTGGAGTCGCTGCAAATAAAAGTCTATCCTAATCCCTTTGAAAATCAATTAACTATCCATTTAAAAATGTTAAATGGGACATTCACAGGTAGTGTTCGCTTATTGAATACCGTTGGACAGCTTATAAAAATTATTCCGGTGAATAATATTGATAACCAATCTATTATTTTAAATGAACCCTTAGCCGCCGGCGTTTATTGGTTGGAAGTAATAAGCGCTGATGGAGCTATGCGTGAAGTAATAAAAGCAGTAAAAATATAAAATAAAAAGTGCAGCATATCATATAATAAAAATATGCTGCACTTAATTTATTTATTAGCAATTAGTTCTTCGGATTGGCAGAAAAATCAACATCGCCGGTTTTATAGCCCAAGAAATTAAAATTCTGGATCACACTCTCCAATTTTGGCACCGTAAATTTAGCAGGTATAAATTCATCCCAGGGATTGTCGGCGTCCGTGAATTCAAAATTTGCGGGAATAAATCGCCAGGAAGGCAGCGCCGTAAACTCCGCATCAACGCCCAGAATCAGCTTGCGTAAGGTAACATTATCAAGTACGGTAATATTTTTAGAATTATTTACATCCGCAGCCAGTCGTTTTAATGGATCATCGAAAGGTTGAACACCGAGTATGTGCTTGGAACTCAAAGAGATATCCAGCACATTTACGCCATTTTTGTCATTGCCGTCTTTGCCCAAGGCAACTGTATAAAACTCAGATGGCGTCAGATTTTGAAAGCGATAAGCTCCGGCAGTATCCGTAACCGTACTGGCTTTTACCGGACCATCTAGGCTGATGGTCACCCCGGCAATGCCTTCGCCTTTGCGTGTGCGCACAAAGCCGGACAGCGAAAACATACTTGCACTTATTCGCTCTATTCCGTCCAAGGTGTTAGCATTGGTATTATCCGGATCAAGCCAGTCTTTCAGGCGGGTCTCCTTAGTGCCACCACCTTCCCACGATAGCGTGAACCGATCGTAAAAAGCAGCATTGGTAGTACAACTACCCAAATCATTGCCACCATGTAATTGCCCAACAATCCGACCATTGCCATCAAAAAGCGCTGCACCGGATGAACCTACTTCTACCGTGCTCGCATCAAATTGTACCCGCAACAGGTGGTTGGCAGGGGTCGTGTAAAGAATTTGCCCATCGCCGCGCGACCATTGGTAAATAGTCGTATAAATCTGAGCGGTCTGATTATCAGCGGCGATTTTTTTGATATCCCCTTTGGGATGGTGGATGCTGAAAGAACTTGTTGGAGCGGCATTATTCCGATTCCAGCCATTATAATACACATTATAAGTTTCAGGAATGGTATCAGTTTCTAACAACAGGAAGTCATTCTGGCGGCGACTGGCGCGCAGTGTACTGCCCAAAACGGATTGATGAGCCGGCTCCAAACCAGGATTATTACAGGTTGGCGATTCATAATTAAAATCAAAACGCCAAAAATCATATTTTGGCGTAAAGCCATCCTGACAATGAAAAGCCGTGAGAATATAAGGGGTTCC